>DVMB01000018.1 GCA_018715225.1 Candidatus Onthoplasma faecigallinarum
GATATTGAAAAACAATGATGTTAAGGTAGATATTCATTCGCCTGAAACAATAATTTATGTAGATATAAGAGAAAACGGGAAGACCTTCATATTCCATGAAATTATATACGCATATTCAGGCTTGCCTTTAGGAGAGACAAGAGACGGATTGTTACTTTTGAGTGGGGGAATAGATAGTCCGGTGGCGGGATTTTGTATGGCAAAACGTGGACTTAGACAAGACATTTTGCATTTTGATAGTTTCCCTTACACCAGTCCGCAAGCGAAGGAAAAAGTGATAACTCTTGCACGTGATATAAAGAAATTTACTGGCTCAAAATATATGTATATTTGCAGTATGACAAAATTGCAAGAAGAGTTCCATATAAAATGTGATACTGAATATGCAATAAATCTGTTACGCAGATCAATGATAAGAGTTGCTAATATCTTATGTGAAAAATATAAATACAAGGCGATTGTAACAGGGGAAAGCCTAGGGCAAGTGGCTAGTCAAACAATAGAAAGCCTAACCACTACGAATGCAGTTGCAAAATATCCAGTGTTGAGACCATTGATCAGTTTCAACAAAGAGGAGATAATCAATATAGCAAAAGAAATAGGAACTTATCAAACAAGTATTTTGCCTTATGAAGATTGTTGTACTGTATTTTTACCTAGAAATCCTATAATCAAACCTAAAATTAAAGATGCCGAACATGAAGAGGGAAAAATCAATTTAGGTTATTTCATAGAGGAAGTCGTGAAAAATATTGAAATAATTTCATTAGAATAAAACACACTATATATGGTGTGTTTTTTATTATATTCACACATCATATATAATTATTTTATGCGTCCAATTTGCTTTATTTTTCATCTAGGGATAAAAGTCCATGAGGTTACTTGACTTTTATAGTAAAATTATATTATAATGTTTGTGTTGTATATATTACAACATGAAAGGTAGGTAAACATGAACATAGTAAATTTAAGTTTGCTATGTAGTGTAAGTGTTACAACGACCGTAGTTTTATCTATAATAATGTTGGCAATAGGTTTAGGTGTGGGTGTAGGCATCTATGCTATTGTTATAAATAAAAAATCTAAATCAGCTAAGGCAAAAGCAGATAAAATTATTGAAGATGCTTATACTCAAGCAGACAAGATCAAAAAAGAACAGGTCGAGCAGACCAACAAAGAGATTAGTATTTTAAAATCGACTTTTGAACAAGAAAATAAGGAAAGAAGAGAAGAAGCAAAACGTAGTGAAGAAAGGCTTTATCTACGTGAAGAGATGCTAAACAAGAGAGAAACCGCTCTTGATAAGAAAGTGGAGGAACTGGAAGCCTCAAAAGAAAGAGTTCACAATCAAATTGAAGCACTCAATAGCAAAGAAAACGCACTTGATGAGATGCAAGAAAATATCATCAAAGAGTTGGAAAAAGTTAGTGCTATGACTAAGGATGAGGCTAAACAAGTAATCATTGATAGATATACTGAAGAAGCGAAGATTGATGCTGTAAAGATTGCAAAGGAAATCGAGGACAAAGCAAAGGAAGAAGCGGATAAAAAAGCTAGAAATATCATTACATTGGCAGTTCAAAAATGTGCCGTTGACCAGACTAGTGAAATTACGACTAGTTCGGTAACTCTACCTAGCGAAGAGATGAAAGGACGTATCATCGGTCGTGAGGGTAGGAATATTAGAGCTTTGGAAGCGGCTACAGGTGTTGATTTTATCGTTGATGATACGCCTGAGACAATCACTTTGTCAGGCTTTGATCCTGTTAGACGTGAAGTGGCAAGAATTGCTCTAGAAAAATTGATTTTAGACGGACGTATTCATCCAGCAAGAATTGAAGAATTGGTACAAAAGGTACAAAAAGATATTGAAGAGACTATCAAAGAAGCGGGAGAAAACGCATGCTTTGATGCGGATATTCATAATATTCACCCAGAGATTGTCAAAGTCTTAGGTAGACTAAAATATAGGACAAGTTATGGGCAAAATGTGCTCAGCCATTCACTAGAAGTTTCATACATCGCTGGAATGTTGGCAGCAGAGATTGGGGCTAATGAAAAGGTGGCAAGGCGTGGTGGTCTGTTGCACGACTTAGGAAAAGCGGTCGACCACGAAGTCGAAGGAACGCACGTTTCTATCGGCGTAGAATTGGCTAGAAAATACAAAGAGAGCGAAGCGGTAATACATTGTATAGAAGCGCATCATAACGATGTTGAGCCAAGGACACTCGAGGCAGTCATTGTGCAAGCGGCTGATGCTATCTCTAGTGCAAGACCTGGGGCTAGGAGAGAGTCGATTGAAAATTATATCAAACGACTTCAGGACCTTGAGGCTATTGCAAATGGATTCAAGGGCGTTGAAAAAACATATGCGATTCAAGCAGGCCGTGAAATTCGTGTAATGGTTAAACCAGATCAAATCAATGACGACGAAGCACAAGTTTTGGTGCACGATATTGCAAAAGAAATAGAAGCAAAATTGGAATATCCAGGGCACATAAAAGTGATTGTCATTCGTGAGTCTAGATTCAGTGATGTGGCTAAATAATGAGTATGTAGATTTTTTATTAATTTTATTTGTGAGAATTTGACTTATTTTAAATACAAAAAAATATTGCTATTAATGATAGCAATATTTTTTATGATAAATTTAATTAATCTTCAATATTTTGTTCTATCCTATTTACAAACCTTTTCATTTTTTTCTTGTTCTTTTCACATTTTAGTGCATATTTATGTGCACGTATGATAGACTTATCAACGCATTTTTTAAAATGTTTTGCTTGAAGAAGATTATCAAAAAACCCACTTTTACAAAGTTTAACAAATCTTAGTTGTTCGTATGCTTTTATTTCTTCAACAATTTTTTCATATTTTAAATATTCTAGATAAGGGAAATTCGAAACCTCAAAACTATATACATCTAATAATGAATATCGATAGTCAGTGTAAAGACTATGATTTCGCTCTAACTCAGAATACCGTATTTCTAGTTGTGCTCTAGCTTCGTCCATCTTTTCGGTCATTTGTTTATAACAATTTATAACATTGCTCATATGTAACTCCTATGTTTATTGTAGCATATAAAGTTATCTTTGTCAATATAAAAAAAATATGCCCTAATAAAATACTGTCTTTTCTTGACAATAAATTTTGAGTATAGTATAATAAAAAATATAGGGGAGTGGCTCAACGGTAGAGTAGTGGTCTCCAAAACCATTGGTTGCGTGTTCGAATCGCGTCTCCCCTGCCAAAACAAATTTAAACCTTTTGACAAGGTTTATTTTTTTATCATAGTATATAATTATTGTTTTACGATTTTACATAATTGACTATAAAATACATATTTGATATAATAATCCTATGAAAAAAGTTACAATTTACACAGATGGGGCATGTAGTGGCAATCCCGGTGCTGGTGGCTGGGGTGCTATTTTGTTTTATAAAGATACCAAGAAAGAGATAAGTGGTTACATCCCAGAGACGACCAATAATCAAATGGAATTGACCGCTGCAATCAAAGCCTTGGACATGCTAAAAGAGCCCTGCGAAGTTGATTTGTATAGTGATAGTGCTTATCTAATCAACGCCTTTAAAGAAGGTTGGATCACGAAATGGCAATTAAATGGGTTTAGGTCATCGAACAAAAAGCCTGTACAAAATGTTGACCTTTGGAGGCAATTGATTGAATTAAATAATATGCACAGAATAAATTGGATAAAAGTAAAAGGGCATGCAGACAACATATATAACAATCGATGCGACGAGTTGGCGACAGGAGAGATATCAAAACATAAATAAAAAATGGAGTAACGAACTCCATTTTTGTTTTCTATAATTCCTTTTTCTTGAAGGCAACAGTCGCCAAAAGGTTAATTATCACAACAAATAATAGTATTACAGTAATAGTAAGACCAATATTTGTACCAGCGTAAACTTTCGCTCCCAGTAGCATATTTAAGAAATTGTTGCTGACTGCGTATATTGAACTTCCAAACAATGAGTACAGCGAAATATGTGAGAATGGATAATAAGTTAGCCAACTGTTAGCCCCAGTAACAAATACAGGAAGTAGGGTATTCAATAAATACAAAACAATCATCAAAGTAACTGCGAATAGATCCGATTTGAACAAGCATGATAGCAACATTGCTATGCTGGTATATACAATCAATTCAAGCAATAGACTGACTAGATAGATAATCAACATTACAATAGGGTGAATTACAATAGCAGTTGAGCTATTAAATATTGTCAATATACTAGCAGAACTAAAGCCATAGACAGCCCCACCTACGCATACAGCAATAATTGCACTGAATATAATCATAATCAACGACATTAATATAATGGCAAAGAATTTACCAAAATACAAAGTCAATCTGTTGACAGGTCTAATCGCAAAGTATCGCATAGACCCTTCTTTGATTTCGCCAGCGATTGCATGGCACGCACTCATGATAGCATAAACTATTATAATAAATGAGAACAACCTTAATATGAAATAAGCATAGTCATAAGCATTGATTTCGTCATTTGATGTAACACCAATTGTCAGTGGGTGAGCATAGTCATTTTCGGTCTTGTTGTTATCAAATAAGTAATCATATCTTATCAATAATGTATTTGAATTATATTGGGTCTCATTTTCGAGATACAATAGGTCAAGTTGATCATTTGTATTTACGAAAGAGAATGCATTTGATAGCAATTCATAGTTGACCAAATTTGTAAATGTGCTGGCTGTATTCATATATAAGTTGGCTAGATCTTCTAATTCTTGCATCACACTGATACTTTCGTTATCTTTTGTGCCATCACGAACTTCGTTATAAATTGATTGAA
>DVMB01000019.1 GCA_018715225.1 Candidatus Onthoplasma faecigallinarum
CCAATTCACTACATGATTTACTATTCGAATATGGGTCGTAGCCACACAATGGATCGCCTTCTTCAAAAGCTTTGCCCGAGTCATTGTTCAAATACACCTTGTCCGTCGTCACATTAACAACACTACGTACAGAGTCAATGTGTCTAATGGCTTCGAATAAGTTTACAGTCCCCATAACATTTGTTTCATAAGTGTATTTTGGATTTTCATAGCTGGTCAAAACTATTGGCTGAGCCGCTAAATGAATTACTATTTCTGGCTGAAAATTTTTCATGACAGCAAACAGATGATCATAGTCCCTTATATCCCCAATATGATGTTCTACCAAATTTTCGCCATGAATTAAACTAAACATATTTGGATCAGTATAAGGCTCTAATGAGTAGCCACATACCTTAGCACCCAGTTTGTGCAAAAAACAAATAAGCCAACTGCCTTTAAATCCAGTATGCCCTGTAACAAATACTTTTTTGTTTTTATAAAAATTTTTTAGTTCCAAACTTTCCATGGTGCGTTTCCTTTTTCCCAAATACCTTCTAGAGTGGTTTTGTCTTTTAATGTATCCATAGGTTTCCAAAAACCATGGTGTTTATAGGCATGAAGTTTTCCTTCTTGTGCGATGGTCTGTAATGGAGCTTTTTCCCAAGGCATAGCGTCTCCTTCGATATAGTCAAACACCTCTGGCTCGCATACGAAAAATCCTGCGTTTACCCACTGATCAGAATTGACTGGTTTTTCTTTGAATGAAGAGATTTTAGTCTTGCCATCAAACTCCAACACGCCAAACCTAGGTTCTGGCTGACAAGCGGTCAATGTTACCATTGCTTTGCTCTCTCTATGTTGTTTAAGCAGGGCGTTCAAATCTACATTAGACACCCCGTCTCCATATGTAAGCATAAATGTTTCATTGCCAATATAGTCTCTAGCCCTCTTTAGTCTTCCGCCAGTCATTGTATTCAAACCTGTATCAAGGACTGTAACATTCCATTTTTCACAATGATTTTGATGCACTTCAAACATATTTCCATCAATATAATTGAAGGTTATGTCGCTGTTTGCCAAAAAATAATCTTCAAAATATTGTTTGATTATCTCTTGTTTATAACCTCCTAAAATTATGAAATCATTATAGCCAAAACTATAATAGTACTTCATTATGTGCCACAATATTGGCTTTCCTCCTATTTCTATCATTGGTTTTGGTTTGAATACACTCTCTTCTCCTATTCTTGTACCAAATCCGCCAGCAAAAATTACAACTTTCATTTATTTTCCTCCTTTTTTTCATTACTGTAATTTTCTTTTTCATCTATTTTTTCATCTTTATCGACTTCTACATTTTGATCAGTTGTCTCACTTATCTTTTTAGGTTTTTTATATTTAAACACAAAGCATTTTTGTCCAACAAAACTTATAATCATTGTAACTATGGTTGTAATTATTGCTATAACAATTTCATTGAAGAAATCATATGTCCTTAGCCAGAATTTCAACAGATAATCTACCCCAAAAGCGACAGCGTAAACTAAAATAAATTTTATTGTCTCACTTTTACTTTTCTTTTTGCTCTCAAAAGTAAAAAATTTGTTCCATAAATAACTATTAATTAAACCTAAAACCTGACTGACTATCGTGGCGACGATTACTGGCAATACCAAACCATCATTGTTTTGGAATATGTCCACGCCAAACAGTAGCAAAACTATCCAATATGAACCAACACCAATTACTGTATTCAAGCCACCTACTAAAATGAATTTTATACGATAATCTAATTTTTTTAACCAATTATACAGTTTCTTTATCATCTTCGTCCCCAAAATTCAATCGCTCTTTTTCAATCACAAGAGGTCTATGCAATTGTCTCACATTCATGTTGACCAAATACTCCCCTAAAATACCGATAAAGAACAGATTGATAAACGTAAATAGCCCCAGTGCACTAAACAAGATATACATTGCGTGGATCTGCGGATAAAATATCTTCAAAATAGATAGCACAACAACCGCTACGAACGATAACCCTGACAGCAATACTCCTAAAATGGTGGCTAGTCTTGGAATCTTTTTTGTATACGTTGTAATAGACAGCATAGCGGCATCATAGAGCGTCCTAAAATTGTTGCTCGATTTCCCCGCTTTTCGCTTCTGTTGCGTGTACTCAATCGTTGCCAGATTGCCACAAAATTCTGCTACCATACCTCTAAGGAATGGTGTCGGGTCATCGACTTTTTTTAGGGTTTCAATGAAACTATTATCATATAGTGCGAAGCCGGTAAAATGCTCGATTTGTTGAATGGTGCTCATCTTTTTTATGAATTTATAATAGATGGTCCTAAAAAATCTCATCAATTTATTTTCTTTGCTCTTGGTCTTTATACCAGCGACGACTTGATAACCCTCCTCCCATTTCATAACGAATTTTTTAATCATGTCGATAGGGTCTTGGAAGTCTGCACACATTATGATAGTACAATCACTGCCTCCTCCAATATCATTTTGCAACAGACCATAAAAAGGCGAATTAAACTGTCCAAAATTTTTGGCATTGAATATGGCTTTTATCCTCTTATTTGATTTACATAATCTACGTATGATTTCCTGAGTCTTGTCCGCACTATTGTTATCTATAAAGTGAATAAAATAATCATATTGCGGTAATTCTGTCTCAAAATGATTGATTATCCCTTTGACCAATTCCTCAATATTTTTTTCTTCATTAAATGTTGGTATCAATATCCTAATTCTTTTCATATGCTTTACCTTTTTTGTTCTGTACAATATTTTCAATAGCAATATCAAATGGCGTAAAACTATTGAACCCAGTATTTAACAACTTGTTTATATCTGGGTCTATGCTCACTTTTCCTGTGGCAGGATAAGGAATTGCTCCAAAATTAAGTTGTGATTTTGAGTGTAAGATCTTTTTTATTTCGTATATAAAATCTTTTAACTTTCTAGTATCTCTACTGCCAAAATTGTATATGCCAGAAAAGCCATTTTCCATCAAATAGACCATGGCTTTTACAGCATCCTGGATATACATGTAATTCCAATTTTGGTCTGCTAAAGTATAGTTACAATCTCTATCATGCATCATATTTTCTATACTCGACTCTATCAATGTGCCTGAAAAATCATTTTCACCAAAGAGTGAAAAGAATCTAGGGATAATGACTTTTAGTTTCAACCTATCAGCATTGTCCAATGCGTAATCGGTAAATTGTAACTTATATATCCCATACTCAGTGTTAGGTCTAGGAGTATCTGTCTCTTTAATTTTTTTGTTCAATACGCCATATTCTGCTTGCGAACCTGCACCTATAAAATACTGACAACCTATTCTGCTGGCAGCCTCTAAAACCTCTTTTGAATAGACAAAATTGCTCTCTTGCTTTTCTTCGTCGTTCCTATCGCTTCCTCTTGTACCATTCCATGCTAAATGAAATATAGCAAAACAAGGGCTATCTATATATTTATCTAAATTTTTATATTCATCTAAGTTTAAATAGATGGTCTTGATTTGTGGAGAGTCAAATTTCACTGGAGAACCTTTCCTCAAAATTGCATAGACAAAATAGCCCTTTTCTGTCAATTCCTTGACTAAAGGTTTTCCAATAAAACAACTCGCACCTGTAACTATTACATTTTTCATATTTGTTATCCCTTGTTTATATTTTCAACTACATTTTTTATAGCATTTTTATCTATTTTGTAATGTTTTCTTAATTCTTTTTGTTTGCCAACGACACATGTAAATTCATTATTAAAGGCTATAGGAATAATTTTTGTATCAATATCAAATGTGTTTTTGATTTCACACAAATAAGAATACAACCCGCCAGTCAATTGATGCTCTTCAAGGGATATGATGGTCTTGTATTGTATCATGATGTTGGCTATCATTTCCCTATTTTTAAAATAATTAACCAAAGAATATATGTCAACTTTATTTTCATTTTCGCTATTGTAGTCTATAGCCTCTTGCAAAATTGTTCCAGAGGCTATTATTGCGATTTTTGAACCGTGATCTTCCACTAAATTAATAGTGGTGTTAGTAGGTGTATTAAATGTCGCTCCACCCTTGTTCATACGCATATAACTTGGTCCCCCGCATGAATACAGTTCATCCATAACTAAAGCGACCTCTTCCTTGCAAGACGGTGTATATACTTTCATATTTGGTATTGCTCTAAGGCAGGCAACATCTTCCGTAGAGTGATGAGTTATCCCTAATGAGCCATATTCAACCCCAGTACCTACATTTAAAATATTTACATCCAGATTGTGATAGCAAGCGTCGTTTCGTATCTGCTCTAGACACCTCAGTGAAGGAAATGTGGCGATACTATAACAAAATACCTTTTTGTGATTTAGTGCCAGTCCAGACGCAAACAACATCATATTCTGCTCTGCTATGCCCACATTGATTGCTCTTTTACCGAAAGCTTCAAATACAGGTTCAAAGGCTCCATACCCCAAATCTGCTGTAATGAATATGACATCATTTGATTTTTTGTTGAAATCTAATAATTTATTAATAATTGTACTACGCATAATAGTCCTCCAATTCTTTTATTGCTTGTTCTGCTTGTTCCTGATTTGGATTTCTATAATGCCACAATATATTATTTTCCATAAATGAGACGCCTTTACCTTTAACGGTATGTGCGACGACAACGCTTGGTTTATTATCACACTTGGCAGATAGAGACTTTACTAGTTCATTAAAATTGTGTCCATCACACGATAAAACGTTGAATCCAAACGCTTTGAATTTGTCCTCTAGATTGTTTAAATCTATAATATCTTTACAGTCTCCCAATGCCTGCATATTGTTCCTGTCAACTATAACGTGCAGGTTGTCTAATTTTAATTGAACGGCTAGCATTACGGCCTCCCAGACTGAGCCTTCTTCACACTCACCGTCACCCATCAAAACATAGACTTGATTGTCCTTCTTATCAAGTTTGAACGAATATGCAATTCCAACAGCCAACCCTAGCCCATGGCCTAATGAACCGGTCGAAACTTCCACTCCTCTAACTTTATGCGAGACGTGACCAGATAGTAGACTCCCGTAAGTGTAGTATCCTTCCAAATCTTTTTTATCAATCATGCCTATTTCTGCCAACGCACAATATTGAGCCACTCCTGCATGACCTTTGCTCAAAATAAATATATCCCTGTTTTCATCTTTTGGGTTCTTTACATTGTAATGTAAAATTTTACCATAAAGAGTCGCCATAATGTCGGCTAGCGAAAGAATCGCTCCTATATGCGACGCTCCTGATTTGCATGTCATTTTGACGGCATTAATTTTAATGTCTTTTGCAAAATTTTTTAATTTTTTCAATTCTTCTTCATTTAAACAATCTTTATTCATTTTTTACTCTCTTTTTTAGTTTATCATTCCAATAT
>DVMB01000020.1 GCA_018715225.1 Candidatus Onthoplasma faecigallinarum
GTGTTGGATATGTGTATTCAAACATTGCAACGGTTGAAATCAAGCAGTGCGTATTCATAGGAGAGATAGATACAATATCATATACTATGACAGAGGGAACAGTCAGCACGGAAGTAGAGTTTGACAACGCACTTATAAATGTATATAGTGGTGGTGCTGTAGCCTATGCTTCGAATGGTATAAATGATGCTAGCGAATTGACTATAGATGAAGTGATGGTTACCACAAATATCTTTGTAGGTAGCAGGAATATGGGCACGACTGACGGAACAGATGCTCTATATGCGGGCGGTTTGGTAGGTCAAGGATACAATGTAGATATTATCAATTCCGCTACAACTGGTAGAATTGTACCTATCACTGATGTGTATACAGATTTCACGAACATAAATATCGGTGGTATGATTGGTCAGGCAAATTCAGTAGATGTACTTGCGGCATATTCGCTGACGAGCATCATAACTGATGGAGTTGCAGATGATGTAATTCAAGGTATAGGAGAAGACAAATTCAACGTAGGTGCGCTATTTGGCGATTTGACATTAGACACCAACGAAGCGACAGATTTGTATTACTCTACAGACTATGCTCTGTTCCCAGAAGAGAGCGGACTAGGTACTAATCTAGCGGCCTATACTCTGGCATACACGAATTTGTGGAGAGAGTCTAGTGAAAGTTACTTTAATGAAGAAAACAATTATTGGACAGAGATAGATACAAACGGAAGTTTACCATTCATAGCCAGCCTAGAATTGCAGTTGGTAAACTATGGAGTGATCAGCAATGCGACCGGAAGTTATACCTATTATGTAGGTGGATCAATGCGACCTATAGTGATAGAGGCAATTGATGGAGCTTACACTTTTGAAGATGAATATACCTATTACATACTTTCAAGCAATGCAAGTCTCACTGGCACTACAGACAATAGAATTGCATTCAATGGCACATTGAATGGTATATTGATGGCAGGAGATGTTACTTACATAGTTGCTGCTACTAACTTTGAAGTGGATGGTGGAGATCGTGCTTCTGGACTGATAGCCGTGGTCGCAGAACATTCGGCTATATCTAATTTGCATGTTAGCGTAGATTCTGTAACTAACTATTCATTCAGTTCTGGCGTGGGTAGCAACGGCTTTATCACTGGACAAAACAATGGCGTGATATTCAACAGTTCTGTAACTGGTCAGGGCATAACATTGTCTGGAAATTCACGTGGTATTTTGGTGGGTAGAAATAATGGGCTGATTTCTTACTCATATTCAAACATTGAAGTAGTGAGAACCGCAGTTCCATATCTAGGTGGTATAACATATATTAACCAAGGTAAGATATTGTCTTGTTACTTCACAGGATATATCAACAATACAGATGATACCTCAGGCACAACAACTAGAACTGGTATGAGTGCAGGTATTATTGGTAATATATTGACTAGAGACTATGGCTCTGCTGGTAGTTATGTATATAACTGCTATATGGCGGGCGTAATTGAAGATATTTCTACAAGCAATAGTTTTGCTAACGGTACGTTCACATCATTAGACTCAGGAAGCAACAACTTTATAGACAGTTTGGCAAACAATGAATCAGGCAATATCAGTTATACAGATGAAGATGGTTCAGTAACAGTGGTCACTTGTGTCAGCACGGCAGATTTGATGTCGGCTAATGTCCTTGAGGGCGAATGGCACACATCTACCGTTCCTTATGAACTGAATTTGGAGACTGGTACTGTCACTCAATATTACTTTGATTTGCAATCAACTGCTTATGGATACAATTATCTATATCCGTTCTACGAGATCAATAAAATTGATGCTAATGATCTAACCACCAATATAGACAACAGGCATCAGTTATATACAGGAAGAGGATATACAGACATCAATACGGCATATACAGACAAGACACAAGCGAACTATGAAGAAATTCTTTTAGATATCAACAACAATGATTTCTTCAAGATTCCACATCTTGGAGTTTTGAGTGCGGTTCAGGGAATATCTACAATATATACTTCAACTGAAGGCGGAGTAGATACGATTAGATACACATATCTAAATTATATGCTGATATATGATCTTGACAATAATCTATCCAATGCATGGACAGCGGTTGGTGTGGCAGGAGGCTTGAATAGTGGATTCTATTCTAGCACCGCACATGAATTCAATGGTCTGTTCATCACAAATAAATATTATGATTTCACGGCTTTAAGTATGGACAACGCTTGTACAATCAGCGGTCTACACACTAACGGTTTGTTTACAAACATAAATAGTGCATATTTCGCTTATCTAAAAATTGGGGATATGTACAATCTCAACAACAGCGGTGCTTTGGGTGTCAATGTGGGCACGAGCAACAATCTTGAAACACAGACAATTACCATAGCAAATGTGCTGATAAACGGCGAGATTCGTTCGAACACAAACGATTCTACTGAGACATATTTGGGTGGTTTGTTTGGAACAATAAGTGCTGGAACGATAAATATTTACAATCTAGACACTACACGCACAGATGTCACGGGAGATACTCTAGCAGGTATCACTCTTGAAGGAAACACAACTGGTACAGTGGCTGGGTTGATAGCGGGAAGAATGGCTGGCGGTACAATCACATTTATCGAACCTAACAACACGGTTGAAAACAAGATCTACGTACAATTCTCACATGTAAATTATGGTGGCGGACTGGTTGGCGAAATGTCGACAGGTACGATTACAGGAGTGAACCTAGCAGATGGCAATATGAATTCCACAGTATATGTATTTACCTCACAGGTAGCCAACCAAACTGAAGTGAATGATAATATTGGTGGAATAATCGGTAGATCTACAAGTAGCAATGGAGTGAAGACGATCACAAACGTAAATGTAATCATTCCAGACGCAATATACACAAACACATTTGGTGGTTTGATAGCAGAAGTTTATCATGATATAACATTTAGCAATTGCGTAATTGACTCGTCTAATGGTATGGAGATAATGACCAGCATTGGAGGAGAAAACAGCTATTTTGGATTGCTAGCTGCTAAACTTGGCGATTCATCTGCCGCTGCAGACAATACTCCAAAATTGACGGTCGATGGCTTTGCATTTAGACATATAGATGAGATGAACGATGAAGTGGCGAATCGAATTACAATTACAGCGGTAAGCAACATTGGAGCGTTGTCGAACTACAACTATCAAGGGTTTGGTTTGCTCATCGGTCGCCAAAATGCTGATTTTGAATTGACTTTTGATTACAACTACAATTTCGAACCTAGATTTATTGTAAGCAATGCACATAATGTGGGTGGCTTGATAGGACGATATGATGCAGGATATGTGAGAATCAATAGAGATGACGATATGACTAACCTATATCTTGTAGAGGTCTCTGGAGCAAATAATGTCGGCGGAGCTATAGGATATGTGTCAGGAAGTATAGCGAACATATTTGAATTTGATTCTACAATGGTAGAGGACTCTGGCGATTACTGGAACTTCTTGACTGACGGCAATGGCGAAGATTCGGCATTTGCTACAGTTTACAATGCAACTGGGTATAATCTCACGCAAGATTCGTTGGAGAATTGGGGCGGATTGTTCGGCTATTATTCAGCGGACAAACTGGAACTATATCTTCAAGACGATGAAGCAGAGACCACAGCGTTAGAGAAACAGACGATCACCAACTACAACAACGTCTACATTACATACAAAACAGCATCTACTCAATCTACACAGACCATTTACAATGTCGGTGGTGTTGCGGGTAAGGTGGATGCGATTGTCAACGGCGACGATGCGGACGGCTATTTAAGTGATTTGACCAATTCGGGTAGAATCGCATATACACATGCAGAAAATCTCGAAATTGACGAAACATATGCTGATATGTATTTGGGTCTTGACGGCGAAAATGAGATGTTTGCAATAGAAGCCAATACAGAGGTGTCTACAATTCTTACAGTAAATGTCGGTGGCGTTATAGGACTTTTGACGAATGTAAATTCGGCTACAACCGAGGTAAGAGATCTCACTAATACGGGAGAGATTGAGGGCTATCAAAATGTCGGCGGTATAATCGGTTACGCTAATTTGATAAGCATAGAAAACAACATCTACGAGGAAACTACTTCATTGCAAACTGGGCAAGTTTACTTCAGTTATGACGAAGATGCAGCCACATACGAAGCCTTTATAGCTACAGGCGAAGAAGAGGCAGGAGTATACTACAGCTTGAACAATGATTTGTCTATAAGAGGTAGAGTTGCTGGCGTATTAAATGTCGGCGGTGCGTTCGGTTATGTGACGGGTACAGTCGACTCCGTTTGGTCATATGCAGACGTGTATGGCAATGCCAATGTAGGTGGCTTGATAGGTGCATTGAACGATGTGTCTACGACAATCAAAAATAGTGCAGTTATGCCAAATACCACTTCTACAGGTGGCGAAGATAATGAATTGACAATAAAAGGAATCTATTTTGTCAAACGTCAAGATATAACCGTCAGCGGAAGATTGGATAGATACAACACCTACTTTATGCCAAATAGTGTAGGTGGCTTGGTAGGTATCGCTATCGCTGGTAGAGTTCAAAACAATGTTGTGTATGACGCATTCATAACCAGTTCGGCTGAAGGAACGACGGCTCCAGGAGCAGGAGAATACGATGGCTCAAGCGTCATCAGCACGAATGAAAATAATATGGTAAATATCTCAGTAGCGACAGGTAGTAGCACGGCAGAATATTTCACAAGCGATCAAGTTTATGACTACACCGAACAGGGAGACAGTACAGCAAACATCACTACAGAGTACAACGATATAACTACTGGTTTCGGTGGGTTCATTGGTACAGTGTCGGACGACGTTGCCATGAACACTAATCCTAATAACGTCAGTGAGATGTATATTGAATCTAATAGTGTAAAAGCGGATATCCAAGCAGGACTTGGAGTAAACGTTGGTACATTCTATGGCTACTATTATACGGACAGCATTGGTACAGGCGGAGTAGGTACATCACGATATATCGTTACTCCAACCTTGCTAGGGGATGACGATGCCAATACTATTGATGTAAATGTCAGCGGAGCATACAATATCGGCGGAGTGGTCGGTATGTTCGAGGCGGGAGCTAACCTTGAATTGTCTTTGTTCGACACCAATGATATACAAGGCTCAGGAAATATCAACGTCCAGACAGAAGGCGTAGGAATGTATGTCGGCGGATTGGTAGGAAAACTGATAGGGAATGCGGACACCTTGATTGCGACTAATGATGATATAGTTATCTCAATCACAACCAATAGTTCGTATTATATCGGTGGCTTGATCGGTAGACTAGAGGGCAACCTAGATGGAGAATCGGACGCCAGCGGAATCCTCATTCCTAGCGGACAGGATAGCGTTAGCGAATTTGGCGGTTTGGTAGGTATGTTGAAAGTTGAGACGGCTGATGGAGGAACGACAGCAACAGTGCGTGGAGTTCACAACTATGCATTTACTGTAAATACTATAGAAAACAGCAACTATTACGACGGACCTACTTCATATAGTTACGACGATAACGATACGTCTAATATCTATTTGATAGCACAGGCACTATATGTCAACCAAGACACATTCCAAATCTCGCCTACATCAAATACTGCTTACTATTCAGCAACAGCCAATAACCCAACGAATAACAATAGTACCGGCTGGGCAATAGATTACACTATGTTCAAAGTGATTCAACGTTGTGATCCTAACTCGGGCACCACTTGGGACGCTATCTCTGTAGTATACAATGCGGAGAATATTACGTACGTTGCCACGGTGGCAAATCAGGGTTTAACTAATACAGCTTTGGCTGGACCTAAATCATTAGATGGTAATGACGCAGTAGTAAAAAAGACAGTGAATACATCAAATTCAAATTACAATACATATGTATACAAAGATGAATATATCATATACACTATCTACGAAGAGGTAGAGGGACAGGCTAAACTATATTCGCCTATTGGTATTGCGACACCATATTACAATGGAGATGGCGATTATGCTGTTCCTGAAAACGATAACTTTACTTTCTCAGATGCAGTGCAGATGATTGGAGCTGTGATCTTTGGACTGGATCCTCCTCAAAATCATTATGAGCTAGATTTAAGTAGTGTTGAGGCTTCACGAGCTTTAACATATCTTGATTATGGTGCGAATTATGCTACAGCTCAACCTAACGGTGAAACTTATGGTTTTGTCCCTACAATAGAAGATAGTAGGGGATATGTATATGAAGTTGAGGGCTATTACAGGCAAACCCTTCAGGGAGATGATTATGTGTATGACAATAGAGAGTCTACATGGTTTAGTTTCCAATACTTCTATGAGAATGCCACACTTGATGATATTGTGATAGATGACAATAATCTTTGGACGGCAGCTAATCTAGAAGGCACAGCTACTGACAGATTGGCGCCAAGTGGCTCAATGTTTGAGGTAAACGGAGTGAAGACATCCGCTCTAGGTGCAGTCATGGCTGAAGGAGGTTCATCATATCCATGGCTAGAAGCTGCTAGGACTATAGTTAGAGTCGTAGAAATAGGCCTTGCAGTCGCGACTGGCGGAGCCGCATTATTAGGTACAGCGGTAAAGACGGCGGGCAAAGCGGTGGTAAAATCATTTGCCAAGGGATTTATAAGAGGACTAGGTAGAGTATTGAAGGCTGTAGGGAAGTTTGCTCTAAGAGCTTTAAAAACTGTGCCAGGACTCGTTTTTGGAGTGTTTGTTGGATTCTTAATGGCTCAATTCCTTGCTACACAGCAGGCACAGGTAGTGTACTTCTCGACAACCAATCAAACGATTGGATATATGGCAGAGTCATATTCTAGAGAACTAAACTATGAAGACGACATCTTAGTGCCGAATACAGATCAAGTAAAGGCGATTGATGAGGTTCAATATGTGTATTATTCCTCTACTCGTCCAGCAGATTATTATCAAAATAGATACTATGTCTACTATCTAGAATCTAATGATCGTTATCCAGACTCAACTGACACTGACGTGATGTCAACTATAGTGGCAGATGGAGCAATCACAATCAATACTGGAGATGAAGATCAAATTGCAGAAGACTTCGAGGGAGCATATCCATGTACTGTAACCATAAATGGTATGACCTATGATTACGCTTATGCTTATGATTATTACAAATATCAAAATGGTTCATATTATGTGATCATAGACGCCATGGAACTAGACTATGTCGTTACTCAAAGATTCTTCGACCCAGAAGGATATCAAAGATATGGAGATTATACGAAGATCATAAATGGTTACTACTATACACGTGGTAGTTTCTCTGGATTCAATAGTACAGGTAAATCTTACTCTTATTATTATGATTCGGCTGAGGAGAATCTAGGCAACTTGCTAGAGTATGAAAATGGTGAGTATTCAGTCAATGGCGTGCCATGGGGAAGTTCGGCTATTGGTCTCAGTACGAACGTTGCAATGGTAGAACCTGATGTAGAGTATTATCTACTAGCAGAAGATTGGTCTACGAATGAAGTTGGCAATGAATTAACAATTTCTATTGAAGTGGGAAATGAAGAAACTTCGTATACTTACTACTACGGTTATGGTTATATGAAAGATGCTTATTATACTGCCACTGGAGATAGAACCATCTCGGGAGCAGAGACAAAAGCGGGTATATTTAGCAATCCTAGCACGACGAGACCTTCAGGCACTGCTGGTATAGACTACATAGTCGCCAACTATAGTTATAGAGACGAAGAGACAGATACCACTACTACGACTACGTATTACTATACTTTGACTTCGGTAGTGAATGCAGAAGGCACAGATTATACTGGGGCTATACGCTTGGATGCGCCAGCTTCATCAGGAGATACATTTACAATCAATCTATATCCAGAAAGTTTCGAGAACCCATATAATGAGAATACACGAGTGGCGAATGTGCAAGACTCTAAATATTACACTATCAATAATTCAGGAGCAACGGAAGAAGGATCATTGACCTTTAGCCCAACCTATTACTACTACGAAGGCGGATATTATGCTAAAGAGATTGATACAGAAGAAGATGCCCCATATATGCAAGTATTTGGCAAAGTTCCTGACACAGCAACATTTAAAATCAGCGAAACTGAGTCTGTCACTATAGATTTGACAAAGTCTGTTAATGATTCTGTTAATGCTGCTGCATATAATAGATTGAGTACAAAATATGGTGATTCACTTGATCAAATAGTGGAAAACGGATATTTAAAGACTATAACTATCTATAATGAAGACGGAGAAAAAACTTTAGTGTCTTATCATGCTCTATTAGATGATCTCGACAGGCATAGTGGTAGAGAGTATGGTGACTATTATACAGAGGATATCACGGGACTAGGGTTGTCAGATGAAGATATCAGCGAATACACAGTTTCTGCTAACTATGAAATACTTGATGGGAAATTATATTTAGCAAGCAGTGGTTTGGTCGTTATGGATGGTATTTTACATGAAGTGGATATAGAGATGCCTGAGTCTAGTACAGGAGAGGTGAACTACAACCTAAATAGATATCTCGTCAATGAAGAAGCACAGATCTACACTAGGTATAAGTATCGAAATACTCAAAATTTCTCTGACGGAACAATCTGGGGAGAGAATTCAGGATACTACTTCTTTATAAGTGGTTACACCACGCCTAACTCTGGCACGACCACATTTGTAGAGAGTTGTAGAGTGATACTAGGTGGCGGAGGCACTTTCTACAATGCCGGACTAGAAGGAGATGGCGAAGCTGTTGGTAGCATCATCATGCTCACAAACGAAAGCGAAGGGGAATGATCCCCTCCGCTTTTTTTGTATGAAAAAGCCATGGCTATTGTTGTGCCATGGCTTTTCTTTATTCTTCAACTAGATCTTCACCTAAATGTAAATTATACATTGAACTACTATCAAAATATGTCAATGAATCATAGTTGTTTTGAAATTCCTCATAATTAGAAGAATTCCAATAAAAGTCTGGTCCAATAAATACAGAAGAATTGTATGATAATGTGGAAACGTTGGCTGTCGACAAGGCGGGTACAAGTTGAATATTTCTCAATTGACCATTACGTACAATCATAACCATTGTGCTGGTATTATTGCCTCGATCAGGCTTTGTACGTAAATTTACTTCGAAAGTATTGTTATCTACGCTAAAGTCTAAAAAGTCCATTTCTAAATCATCTGTACCATATACATCAGTAGAAAAATTTTTACGATCAATAAATGCTTGAAGCAAGCCATCATATGCTTCTACTGTTATGCTGGCTTTTGACTCTACGTGGGCGGACTTTTGGTTGTCTAACTCTTGGATAAAATAAGGGGCTTGGATATATTTCCCTTGGTGTAGCATCACAAGGTCATCATATTCGTCGTCAGTCAAAGAATATCTCAGCGTATAGCAGGTGTAGTATGGATCCGCTCCGTTTGTCTCAACTCGAGTGGATAGATAGAGGGTATTTGTATCATTATTCTTTATGTATGCGACACTATCGCAGTCTATCTCTTCGTCCTTTATAGCCTGAATGTCATATCCCTCTCGGCTAAGGAAAGCGTACGGGATCGCTTCATGTGCTTTGGTGATAGGGTATGACCAAGCGTCTCTATAAGAATCTGTAAGATCAGCATAATAATCGCTGTCCAACACGTCATTTAGGATCTGGCTGTATTCGGTTGTAGGTTCTGGTGTTGGGGTAGGTGTTGGATTTGGGTCAATAGATGGGTTGTTGTTACACGCAGTCAATGCGCCCGCTCCAACGATGACAGATGTTGCCAAAGCGATAGCGGCAATTCTTTTCTTGATCTTTGGCTTGCTGAATAGCAATTTCATTCTGTTGCAAGCTCTTGCGATTAAGTTTGGTTTGTTTGTTTTAGTCTCTTCTTCCTTTGTGATCGTTTGCTTAAGTTCTTCCATAATCTTCTCCTCAAATTTTATCTTACTATAACAAGATAAAACTTCTTCCAAAAATTATACCATTTATTTTTATGCTTGTCAATATCTAATCTACACCAAATTTACATCTTTCAAATGCACATTTTCATTTAGTTTTGGTGTAAACTTTGGTGCCAACAAAAATATTTTTAAAAAAATTAAAAATCTATTGACAAATTGTTTTCAATTGATTACAATATAGTCAGTTAAATAAAAATTCTAGCCAAAGACCACAAGTGCCGCAAGGCGTAAACATTGTTGCTTGTGTAGGAGAGAAAAGAATGTCGATTGAGTGTTCCTTTTGTCTTGGCAAGAGGAATTTTTATTTATATAGCATAAAGGAGGATTAACGTGTCAGCAAATTTTGAAGCGAAAAAGAATGCGGTAGAGGATATCAAAAATTTGATTAACTCATCAAAATCTATCGTCTTAGTTGACTATCGTGGCATCAATGTTAGCCAAGATACTGCTTTGAGAAAAGAAATGCGTAATAACAACGTTGTTTACAAAGTTATTAAAAACACCCTTTTCAAAAAAGCATGCGAACAACTAGGTGTTGACGGATTCGATGACGCCCTAAACGGAACAACGGCTTTCGCTTTTGGTCTTGATGATGAGACTGTTGCTCCTAGAATGATTAAAAATGCTATGAAAGATTACACTTCCCTTTCTATCAAAGCTGGTTTCTACAATGGAAAAGCTATTGACGAAAATGCTGTGATCACATTGGCTTCTATTCCTTCGAAAGAACAACTTGTTGCTCAATTATTGTACGTCCTCAATGCACCTGTTGCAAGTCTTGCTCGTGCATTTAAAGCAATCGCAGAAAAAGAACAAAACTAAAGACTATATTTTATCAATTTAATTAAAAGGAGTTTATTATGACAATTCAAGAAATCGTTGAAGAAATTAAAACTAAAACAGCCGTAGAACTAAATGAATTAGTTAAGGCATTGGAAGAAGAATTTGGCGTAAGTGCAGCTGCAGCAGTTGTAGCTGGTCCAGCAGTTGCCGGAGAAGCTGCTCCAGCAGTTGAAGAAAAGACAGAATTCAATGTTGTACTGAAAGAAATTGGTGCAAACAAGATCGGCGTTATCAAAGCCGTACGTGAATCTACAGGTTTGGGCTTGATGGAAGCTAAAAACTTGGTAGAAAGTGCCCCTGCTACAATCAAAGAAAATGTTCCTACAGAAGAAGCAGAAGCACTTAAGAAAGCACTTGAAGCCGCTGGTGCTGTTGTTGAACTTAAATAATTCTTTATGCTTAAAAGACACAGAGATGTGTCTTTTTTTTATTTTGTTGACATAGACTGATGTTTTTTATATTATGTTAGTGTAAATTTTAGTCGGGGTAAAATTGAGCAAATCAATAGGCTGAAATCAAAAAATAGTTGATACTTGTCGTTTTGTTGACGTATATAACTTTTAGGTAAAAAATTTTTGAGGCAAAAATATTGAAATTTAGAATATACAACAACAATTTCAATTACGATCAAACAAATGAAATTTATACAAATGTTATACGAATGATTAGGGTGGTTATGAAAATTCGCACGAGACAAAAATGGAATGAATGGAAAGAAAAAATTTTAGATATATTATATCCACAGCATATAAAATGTATTTTTTGCGGAGAAGAGTTGAATGAAAAAGCAATCAATGATACCTGCGAAAAATGTTTTAAAGAACTTCCTTTTTTAGAACATATCTGCTCTCGATGTGGTGGGCCGATTGGAGATAACAATGATGGTATCTGCCAAAATTGCAAAGCGAACAATTTTTATTTTACCTTAGCACGAAGCGTATTTGCATATAATGATCAGTTGGTGGCTGTCATTCACAAATACAAATATGGAGATAAGAGATATCTGTACGAACCCTTGGGGAGGTTTATGTGTGATTATTTTTCTACTTGGGAGATATCTCCGGATATGATCACTTCTATTCCTTTACACAAGGCGAAAGAAAAGTCTAGGGGATACAATCAATCAAAATTGCTTGCCGAATTTATAAGTAAAAAATTTTCTATCCCTTATTATGACTTGTGCGAAAAAGTTGTAAATAATGTCAGTCAAACTGAGTTGGATCTACATAAAAGAAAACAAAATGTAAAAGACGTCTATGAATTTGATAAAAATTACAAATCAACTATAAAAGATAAAATAATTTTGCTGATTGATGATATATTCACAACAGGTTCCACTACTAGTGAGATGAGTAGAATTCTAAAGAAAGCAGGGGCAAGAGAAATCTATGTGTTGACACTCGCTCATGGTCTGGGAGACAATAGAGAAGCCTTCAGTCAAGAAAAGCATAATAAAGAAAAATCTCTAAACGAAAGTTAGAGATTTTTTATTCAAATGTTTCATAAATTATGGAATAATAATTATTATTAAATATTTGTATAAAAATATTTATTTTTTAGAAATTTAATAAATTTTTATTAATTTTAGCAAATAATTTTATAAATATTATAGTTTAATATAAAGATAAATGTATTTTTAATCTTTTTAATCATTGTTACTATAGTTAATTGCTTTAATTGCTGTTTTAGTTTACTTATATACTTATAAAAATTTTTCAACCTTATTTTTATTTTATTATTTTAATAATTAATTCTATAATTCTACTTTTTTAATTTAATATATCTTATTACCATATCAAATAATTTGTTTGTATGTAATATAATAATCAAATAATCACAATTTATATAATTTACTTATTTTATTAATATTTTTATTAATTTATTGATTTGTAATAGATATATTTTTTTAGAAAAACTAAAAAATTATAAATTATTAAAAAATATTTGATTTTTCATTATAATTTAAATAAAATTTTAATAAATCAATCATTTTTATATTCTTCACTCAAAAAATCTTTTAGTAAAGTAAATCTTTTTGCCGTGTAATTGTTGTGAATCATTCTTGCCAATATTTGCTTGCTACCGACTAGGACAACTGTCTTTTTCGCACGAGTGATGGCTGTGTACAAAAGATTTCTAGTGATGATTATGGGTGCTCCTGGCACCAATGGTATGACGACACAATCAAATTCACTTCCCTGACTTTTGTGTATTGTAATTGCGTAGGCGAGAGTGATTTGATATAGATCAGTTTTTTCATATTTGCAAATCTTGCCATCGTCAAATTTAACAGTAACTTGATGCGAATTCGGCTCTATGTTTGTTATATAACCGATGTCGCCGTTGTAAATACCTGTACCTTCTTGAGTGGTACCATTGTTTTCGTATTTGACATAACTCATCTCATAATTGTTGACTATCTGCATAATTTTGTCGCCTACATGATATTTTGTAAATTCTGTAGATAGTTCAATTCCAGAAAAATATGGGTTGATAGTCATCTGCAAACGTTTGTTTAGATTGTCAATTCCACAGGGACCCGCTTTCATAGGAGCCAATACCTGAATGTCTTGCGGACGATAGCCAAAATAGTTTGGGAGTCTGGTGGTAACTAAGTCGATGATTGTTTCGCTGTTGGTCTCTAGGTCTTTTCCTTGTTCGTAGAAAAAGTCTTTGCTCGTGTTGTCTATGATTGGCATTTTTCCGTTGTTGATCAAATGTGCGTTAGTGATGATGAGACTGTCGTTTCCTTGTCTATAGATATTGATGAGTTGGGTCGTGTGTAGTTTTCCTGATTCTATTATGTCCCGCAAAACATTGCCCGCACCCACACTTGGCAGTTGATCTTTGTCTCCTACCATGATTAGACGTGTAGTGGAGCGGAGGGCTTTCAGCAGATGATAGAACAAAGCCACATCAACCATACTCATTTCGTCAATAATGACAACGTCTGCATCTAGTGGATTGTTTTCATTTCTGTGGAAAAATCCCTCATTTTCGCTTGGGTTCATCTCAAGTGCTCTGTGAATTGTCTTTGCTTCCATTCCGCTGGTTTCAGTCAGTCTCTTTGCTGCTCTCCCAGTAGGGGCGCATAGTAAAACTTTTTTGTTCTGTTGTTTGAACATCTCTAAAATACATTTAACAATGGTTGTTTTACCTGTACCTGGTCCACCAGTGATTACGGACACGCCTTTGGTCAGGCTGTACATGACGGCGTCAGTTTGCTCGCCGTTTAATCGTATGTTGTGTATGCGTTGATATAGATTGATGCTGTCAATAAAATTGATCTTTTCTTCAAATTCGTTGTAAGATAACTTATATAGTTTTCTAGCGATGTATTTTTCTTGAAAATAGAATTTTGTCAAGCATGAAATTTCTTCGCCGTGGTATGAAAAATTTTTTACCATACCTTCAATTTGCAGATAATCAATGCATTTTTCGACCAAATTGCGTTCATTTTCGCTAAAATTTAAAATTTCTATACAATTATTTATCAAATTGTTTTTTGGTAAATATGTGTGCCCTTCACGCTCGCTAGCGGTCTTTAAGGTATATACAAGACCCGCTTTAATTCTATTTTCGCCATATAGGTCAATGCCTAATTTCACAGCGATTTTGTCCGCAGTGCTGAACCCAATTCCGTCCACGTCCTCTATCAGTTGATATGGATTGTTTTTTATAATCTCAATAGTTTTGTCCTTGTAGACATTGTATATTTTGATAGCCATATTGGTGCTGATAAAATGAGACTGCAAAAATATGATGACGTTTTGCATGCCTTTCATTTCGTTGTAGGCGTTTGAGATCTCCACTGCTTTTTGCTTGCTGATACCACGAATCTTGCTGAGTTTTAGAGGATTAAATTCGAGTATGGTTAGAGAGTCTTCTTTAAATTCGTCGACAATCTTTTTAGCAGTAACGGGACCGATGCCATATATAAGCCCGCTAGATAAATATTTTTCTATAGCAGGCAATGAGGTCGGTTCTATAATCTTGACATCATTTACTTTGAATTGCTCGCCAAATTTTTTGTTCACAATAAATTCGCCATCTAATTCTAGAGTTTGACCCTCATAGACCTCTGGCAAATTGCCAACAACGGTCAGGCGTTTGTTGTTATATGAAATATTGACAACGGAATATCCGTTCGTGTCGTTCCTAAAGACTATGTTCTCTACATTTCCGGTAATTTTCATGAAATTATAATACATCAAAATTTCCAATATTGCAAATTTATTTTGGATAAGGTAGTCGATTTGAAGCTAAAACACCTAGACGCAATGGTTCTGTATTTTCCTACATTCTTGCCAAAAAGTTTATAATCACAAAATGCTATTGCTGCCATAGAGTATGTTTTTTGTCTCTCATAAGTTGCTGGCAAGCGTAAAAATACGTAAGAAAAATAAAAAACAGCAAGAAAACAATCTAAAATTCATGAATTTGTTAAGATTTTTTAATATTTTTTGAATTTTAGCACAAATAGACAATTTGCATCATTTATAAATGATTTTACAAATACAATACTATATGTTGGTGTTAAAACAAAATTAACCTTTGTAGATACAACGAAATAGATTATGCAATATTATAAACATGCCTATATACAGGAAGCAAAAAGTAGAAGCAAAAAGTATAATAATAAAATTTAGGAATTGGTATTGACAAATATTAGATTTGGGGTATAATAATCGTAACAAATTTTGATTTGGGGAAGGGTGTATGAAAAAGTTTTTAGTTGTCTTAGTAGCAATAATAGTTGTAGTTTGTTTAGGTTTGACTACATATTATTTCTTACGCAATGATGAAGTAATTAATTTCAGTACTAGGGTGATTTATTGCAATGTAGGCGATGTTATCACTGTTGAAGATTTGGGTTATACTATCAAAAAACCTAGCAATAGCACAACTATAGATTACAATGCGGGTGGAGAAGAGGTTACCCAATATATCAATTTTGACACGGACAGAAATCATTATGTTGCATTGCAAGGTGGAGAGGTTACACTTCTCATCACTACAACAAATGAAAGATGTCCAGAATTTAGAATTGACGTTCATATTGGCGATGGTAGCGAAGAAAACCCTTATTATATAGACAATCAAGCAGATTTGGAAAAAATAGGTGTTTCATATGCGCTAGATGCTAGTTACGTTTTGACGAGCGACATTACATTGACTAACAGCTTCGTTCCAATCGGCCGCAATGCCACATCTTCACTTTGGGTCGGCTTTGGCGGGAACTTCGATGGCCAAGGACACACAATCTATGGATTGAATCTACAAGGAACGGATTATTCAAATGCTGGTTTGTTCTATTCATTAAATAATGGTGCAAAAGTTAGCAATATCAACATCAGTGGTGCAGTAATCTCTGGCGGATACAATTATGCTGGTGCTTTAGCTGGTGTTGCTAATGGCGAAATAAGTAGGGTTAGAGTATCAAATGTCAATATCACAAATACAGGAAATAATGGTGTTACCGGTGGTATTGTAGGATCTCTAACTGGTTCAAATTCAACTATTACAATAAGTTATGTTGAAGACACAACAATTACTATTGGTTCTAGTGAAAGCACTACTAGCATTCAGGCAACAGTGGGTGGATTCATTGGAGATATGAATTTAGCAAAGGCTCAAGCAACTTATGCTGACGCTAATATCGTTATGTTGAATGCTACAGGAAACGCTGGTGGATACGTTGGTAGAATGGTTGTAAATAACAACTATGGTACGATACAAGAATCTTATTCAATATCAACAAGTACATACGCTGACCTAGGTGCTTTGGTTGGTACATTCGAAACAGATAGTTCATTCATCTTAGGTAACGTCAATCCATTGACATACTTTATAGGTAACTATGTTGTGGCTGACGGACATGATGTGATAAATGATTATAATACAGATATATTTGATCAAATTGGCAACAGCTTCTATAATGAAAATAATTCATTGTATTTGATTAGATCGTTCGGCAATGTCAACGATATGGTTGACTATGATGTGGAATATGTGTTCTATGCTATCAGTCAAACAAATAGAGTTATGTGGGATAGTTCAGCATGGAGCATTGTGGCAGGTCAGTTGCCAAGACTTATCATGACAGATGCGAACTTATCTGGTGTAAGTAGCGAATATTTCACAAAAGATTTGGAAGAAGAGACAATCGGTAACGAAAATGACACTCCAATAGAAAATAGAACTGCTTTCTTGGATTATATTGAACAATGTAGACAAGAGGCTGGCGCTATTGAAAACAAAAAATACGTTCTTGCTGGAGATATTGACTTGACAGGTATTACATGGGAGCCAATCGCTTTAACAAACAGCGTATTTGATGGCAATGGTCATACAATCAGTGGTTTGAGTTTAACTACTGGTACGAACAGTAATTTAGGCCTATTCTCTATTATTGATAATAGTACAGTAAGAGATTTGACCATAACAGACGTAACAATCAATGGAAATGTTACACTTGTAGGTGGCTTGGCAGGATCTATAACCTCATCTAGTACAAACAGCGTGTCTACAATAACAAACGTTGATATTGTATACGCAGACGCTGATGTCAGTGGTACAATCACGAATCTTGGTGGTATTGCAGGCGTAATTGAAAACGGCACTATTATCAATGATTCTACTGTAAGCAATTTGACGACAGGCACTGCATCAATCTTGAATGTTGGTGGTTTGGTTGCTCGAATCAATTCAGGAACATTGGAAGACAATGGAGTTACAGGTATCCAAATAAGTGCTACTAGAAGCGTTGGTGGCTTGGCAGCAGTAAATGATGGCACAATACGCAACAATGGTACGAATAATACAGTTGAAGTTGTAATTAATTATAATGCTACTGGTTATGCTGCTACTGTTGGCGGTATTGCAGGAAGCAACACAGGAACAATTTATGGAAATGTAGCAAACATTGATATAAATATTGATGCAACTGATAGGGCTATTTATGTCGGTGGTGTTGCTGGTACAAATAGTGGAACAATCTCTAATACGACCATCACGGGTACAGGTATTGAGATTGCTGATGTAGATACAAATACCATGTATGTTGGTGGTGTAACTGCTCAAAACAACGCAACGATAACAAATACTAATGTCTTGGTAGATACTGTTGGAACATACATTGCAGGTAAAGAATTCAGCGTCGGTGGTGTTACAGCAACGAACTCAAACGCTAATTCTACAATCTCACAAGTGATTATGTCTGCTGATGTATATGGGAATAACGTTTCAGGTATAGTTGTTCACATGAATAATGCGGACGCAACTGTTGATCAAGTCTTAGTTGCAAAATATAATGTAGAAACTCAAGAGATAAGCGAAAATATGATCTCGGGAGATAGATGTGTTGCTGGTATATCTTACGAATTTAGTGCAGGAACGATCTCTAACGTTCAGGCAAAGAGCCAAATTCGTGGTATGAGCAATGACACTAGATCTTCGTTGATTGTACTGATCTTCCCTAACGAAGCGACTTTGGTAAATTCAACAATTGATAGTTCATTGAGCGGCTATGGAACATTCTACAAAGAGACTTGGAAAGATTATACTCAAACAGGTACTGACAACTTCTATAATCTATATGGTGTTGATAGTGCTGCTGGTAGAATGCAAAGCGTTGTAATAAATACTGACGCTGCGTCTAGATATGGTGTAAATTATATTACAGCTGAATTTGCTATCAGTTTGTTTGGACCATCATATGAAAATACTGAAGATAGCAGCTATTTCAAAGATGTCAACGAAAGTCAGTTTAGACAGGCATCAACATTTAGAGGTTTATTTACTTATAGATGTAATGGGTTCTTGTGGACTGCTAGAGAATATACTAGAGAATTGACATTCGACTTCATCAATGGAACATGGGTTGACAGCAACGGAATTGCTTTGGCATTCGTGTCTAATGTTCAATTATAAAGTAAAGAAAAAAGAGCGAATATAGGTAAATCCTTTTGAAACTAGCGAAATAAAAAAGAATCTAACAACTATGTGTTAGATTCTTTTTTATATCTCACTAGTAATAAAGTAAATTGAACCTAGCTGTTCTAGGTGCAATATTTATTTAAATCTAGTTTCAATTTTCTAATATTCTTCTCTCCATGCATCTAGCCATTTTGTATATACTTCTCTATAATCAATTTTTTCTCTAGTGAAATTAATATTTATACACCTAGTATCTGTGTGTCTTTCTAACATAGAAAGTGCTTCCGCTGTTATTTCAACACCTCTTGCATTTGTGTTTTCTTTTGGTAATTTAATATATCTATCTCGACCAATATCATTTAATATTTGACACTGTGATTCTTTTGAGAATAACAACAATTTTCCTTCACCATTCCAACGAATTTTTGCTACCAACATATCACAAGAAGGAATATAAGTGTTCTTAAACTCTATAGCTTTTTGAGCATCAACCGTCCAGATTAATTTAATAGAATTCCAACGTTCACTACTTGTTGTCATTGTTTTTATTGACAATGGCGTATTATCGACTATAACATCTACTTCAGGGGTAGTAATAGGAATATCAGGATTTACAATATCAATACCAAATTTATACATGAGCAAAGCTATTAAAATTCTTTCTCTAACAGAGCCTATTTCCATACCAATTTTTCCATTTCTAGAACTTTCCAATTCTGCAAGTTGAAACAAATGTGGCAATTTATTTTTCACTCTTTTAACTATTAAGTTATCATTAAATAATTTATCATAAACACTACTCATTAGTTTTCTCCTTTAGTAAAATATTTTTTAGCATTTGTGCTAAGTGCCAAGCAAAAACGGGTGCAACCGCATTTCCTATTTGTCTATAAGCATCTGTTGTAGACTTTACAAAAACAAAATTATCAGGGAATGATTGTATTCTTGCAGCTTCTCTAGCAGATAATCTTCTAGGCAATAAGTAATGAAATTCAATATTTCCATGATGTTCCGCCCTCATTGTTGGCGCAGGCTTATCAGCTTTAGTAATAGTATTTCCTTGTTTCCCTTTAAAAAGTTTTGCCTTCGAGTATCCATTATTAGGTAAAGAGTTATGAAGATTGTAATCTTCTAAATCTCCGATAGCATCTTTAATTGTTAACCATGGTTTTAAATTTACATCATTATTGGAATGTGTTGGTTTAGGCCATTGAATTTCCGATTTTAAATCATTTCTAACGCCTACAATAATTACACGTTCTCTTGTTTGTGGCACACCATAATCGGCAGTGTTAAATAATTTATACTTTACAGTATACCCAAGTTTTGAAAAATCCTCAACGATTGTTTTTATAGCCATACCATTTTCCCAAGAAATTAAGCCTTTAACATTCTCTGCAAGAAAAACTTTAGGTTTTAATAATTCTATAACTCTTGCCATACTTTGATATAATTTGCCTCTTTGAACATTTAACCCCTGTCTTTTACCAGCAAGACTGAAATCTTGACACGGGAATCCGCCAATAACGACATCTGCATAGCTTGGTAATTTTAGTTCGTTATCAAAAAGGGACATCTGTTTGCTATTTCTTTCATCTAATATTTTTGTAATATCTTGACATACAACGTTTATATTTTTGAAATTTAATTTTTGAGTTAAAGTTGCTTTTTCATTAATGTCATTTGCCCAAATGATTTTAAATGGATTTTTATCATAATAATTATTTAGATAATTAAATCCACCTTCAATTCCTAGGTCAAGCCCTCCACAACCCGAAAATAAAGAAACAACTTTATAATCTTGCATTTGTATTCTCCAAATTTATAATCTATATTAATTATTATATCACAAATAATGTCTAATTGCATTAATATAAAGAAAATTTTTTAAAAAATATTTTGGTATTTAAACGTGTGCTTATCTTGATATAAGTCGTTGTCGCTTCGCTCCACCTAAGACAAGCACAATAGATAAATTTAGTTAAAAGAAAGAGTGTGTGCTGGCAGAGCAAACGCACGACACTCTTTCTCTTTTTTCTCTTTCGTTTTTAGTGTAAACGGATATTTTTTGTTGTCAAGGTTAAAATGTATGTCTAATAATACTAATTGTTAAGATTATCACGACAACCTATGACAACGGCACAATATCCGTTTTGTTGGCTACTTAAGAGAGAATAAAATAATACTTTAATTTTTTTTAAGTTAAAGTGTTAATTATTTGGCTAGTTTCAAAAGGGTTTACCTATCTCGCTCTTTTTTTGTGACGTAATTTATCTAAGACTCAGTGGTGTAATTTATCTAATATTCCATGAATATGGGTTTAAGGGTTTATTAAATAATATCAAAAAAAATATCTGCATTTTAGCAGATATTTTATTGGTTGCTATTGTTGATTTTCTTTTTCTTTTTCATAAGCAGCCAATACAGCAGAACTGATTTGTTCTCTTGTCTCAGTGTTCAATGGGTGTACAATATCTCTGTACTCGCCACTTGGTGCTTGCTTTGATGGCATAGCGATAAAGTTACCATTGGTGCCTTCAATAATCTTGACGTCATGCACAACAAATGCATTATCAATCGTGAATGAGGCAACGGCCTTCAACTTGCTATCTTCTTTGCTTACCAACCTGATTCTAATGTCTGTGATGTTCAAGTTTGTTCACCTTCCCCTTTTTAGATTAACTACTTTGTAGTCATTATAATTTTAACCCATAAATATATTTTTTGCAAACGATTTTTGTATTGTTTTTTGATTTTTTATATTTTAAATAATATATTACGTTTTTTTGACTCAAATCATATAGAAAGATAAGGTGTCGTATGAAGAAAGATGAAATCAAATCAGTTTTGTTGTTGGGTGTGGGCGGTATAAGTATGTATCAGTTGGCTTTGGCGTATTTAGATTTGGGGTGTGAAGTCTATGGCTATGATCTAAAAAAATCTAAATACACTGAACTTTGCCAAGAGAGAGGAGTGCATATCACTCACAGGTTCAACAAAGAATTTTTAAATGTTGATTTGTGTGTCAAATCTGGGGCAATAAAGGACACAAATAAATATGTCCAAATGCTCAAAAAAATGAAGTGCAAAATAATTGATAGAGCACAGGCTCTAGGCGAATTTTGTAGTCAATTTAAATGTGTCATAGCCGTGGCAGGAACGCACGGGAAAAGTACTACCGCCACTTTGATATACGAAATTTTGCGTGCCGCAAATAAAAAAGTTTCATGTCATATTGGTGCAGATGTGTTTGCTCCTAGATTTAGTTTGGGAGACGATTTTCTGGTGGTGGAAGCGTGTGAATTCAACAAAAGTTTTCTTCATCTAAAGCCCACGATTTCTGTCGTAACGAATATTGAGGCGGAACATATGGATTGCTACGAAAGTTTATTCAATTTGCGTACGGCTTTTTTGACATTTTTGAAGCGTGGAATAAAAAGATTTGTCTATCTTGACAAATCGACTTCGTTTTTAAAAAGGACAAAAAACATAGAGTTTGTATCTAATACCTTAAAAAATCTACACCCGAAAATAAAAGGGGAATATAATTTGAAAAATATTTCTCTGGCCGTAGCTGTAACAAAATTTTTGGGTGTAGACGAGCGTCTAATAGAAAAAGTTGTCAACAATTTTAGCGGACTACCAAGGCGATATGAATATAAGGGGATGTACAATAAGATAAAGGTTTACATAGATTATGCACATCATCCAACCGAGTTGAGATCTTTTATATCCACATTTTTTCTAGAAAATCCAGATGCGTACATAGTCTTTCAACCGCATACATATTCACGTACAAATATGTTTTTAGATGACTTCATCTCGGTATTAAAAGACGTAAAAAATTTATGTATATACAAGGAATATTCGGCACGGGAAAGACGTGCTGATGGTTTGTCCGCCTTTGAATTATATGAAAGGTTGAAAAAATTTAATCCACATGTAAAATACTGCGCCAGCATGAAAGGAGTGATAAAACAGATCAAAAATGCTAGGGCTGTGGCATTCGTTGGTGCTGGGGATATAAACTTGGTGGCACAAAAGATTGTAGAAAGAAATTGAAAAAATGGTTGACAAACTATTAATTTCAATGTATAATCATTTCGCTAGAATTTGATAAGTAAAAGAGTTTTAGTTTTTCAAAAGAGAAAGTTTCCTAGCGGGATAAAATCAATTTTGCTTATCTAATAAGTATAACATTTGGCTTGTTCATGTTGTATGAGGGCAATCTATAAAATATTGTTCATATCAAGTGAAAATCTAATATATTTTATGATTACTCTTGATTGACATGATCCAAGTGTTAATCTAATTGCACAATCAAAAAGGAGAATTGTTATGAAAAAAGATATTCAACCTAAGAGTGTAGAAGTAACTTTTGTATGTGCTTGTGGTGCTGAATTCAAAAACAAGATAGCAAAACCAGGAGTAAAAGAGGGAGATGTTATCAAACTTGAAGTTTGTGATAAATGCCACCCATTCTATTCAGGACAACAAAAGATTGTTGATACAGAAGGTCGTGTAGACAAATTTAATAAAAAATATAAAATCAACAAATAGCGGGATTACGTGTCTTTTTTTGCATGCCAAGAAAAGATACGTATTTTTTATGTGTATGAAATTATTAGATTTACGAAAAAATTTAAAAAAAGAATTTAATCAACACGATATTGACGAAGTTGACGTGGATTTTATAATCGCTGAAGTACTGGGTGTCAAGCATACTGAATTGGTTTTGATTGACGAAATTGATGATGAAATAATTCGTGAGATCATGGAAAAAACGAGCCAGCGTCTAAACAATGTGCCTGTTGACAAGATTTTCAAAAAATCATATTTTTATGGTCTTGATTTAGTGGTAAATGACAATGTCTTATCTCCACGAACTGATAGTGAGATTTTGGTGGATACGGCGATTCGCTATATCAGGGAAAATCAATACAATTCGGTCTTGGATCTATGTACTGGCAGTGGATGCTTAGCCATCGCTGTTGCGAAAAATGTCCCAAATATTGAGGTTACCGCTACTGACAAATATGATAGGGCGTTGAGTGTTGCCAAGAAGAATGCGAAGAGGAATGGCGTCAATATCAATTTCATAAAATCGGATATGTTTGAAAACATACCTGACAAATATGATATGATAATCTCTAATCCGCCGTACATTGCCACAGACGACCTAGACGAACTAGATGATGAAGTCAAATTGCACGATCCTCACCACGCTCTCGACGGGGGAGAAATGGGGCTAAAATATTACAACATAATTCACGAAAATGCTAGGCAACATCTAAATAATGGCGGAATGTTGATTCTAGAGATTGATAGTATGCAAAAAATGTTGATACAATCATTATTTACAGATTTTGAATTTATAGAATGTGTCAAAGATTACAATGGGCTGGATAGAGTTGTTGTATTAAAAAAATAAGGAGTTGTTATGATTGAAAAGTTGAAAGCAATAAAAGATAAATTCGACGCCCTGACCTTAGATATAGCAAATCCTGACGTCATATCCAATACGAAAGTTTGGCAAGCAAAAGTGAAAGAACATGCTAACTTGCAACCATTGATGGACGAATACAACGAATATATGAAGATGAAAAAAGATCAAGACGATGCACTTGCCTTGCTCGAGACAGAGACAGATCCTGAAATGCGTGAAATGCTGAAAGAAGAGAGCTTGAAGCTAAAGGACAAACTAACAGAGAGCGAAGAAAGATTGAAAATACTTTTGTTGCCAAAAGATGAAAATGATACAAAGAATGTCATTTTGGAGATTCGTGGCGGAGCTGGAGGAGAGGAAAGTGCATTGTTCGCAAGAAACTTGCTTAGGATGTATCAAATGTACTGTGATTCGCACAAGTTCAAGATGGAGATCATGAATATAGAAGAGACCGAACTTGGCGGTATCAAAGAGGTTCAAGCCATGATCAAAGGCAAGAATGCTTATGCTAGGTTCAAATATGAGTCTGGTGTGCATAGAGTTCAGCGTGTGCCCGAGACCGAGAGCCAGGGAAGAGTCCACACCTCTACTGCGACAGTCGCAATTTTACCTGAGATGGAAGACGCTGATGTAGAGATTGATGACAAAGATATTCGTATAGATTTGTTTAGAAGCAGTGGTGCGGGTGGACAGAAAGTGAACAAGACAGAGTCTGCTATTCGAATTACTCACTTCCCTACAGGGATAGTAGTTACCTGTCAGGACGAACGTAGCCAGACGCAAAATAAAGAAAAAGCATTTGCCATGCTGAGAGCAAAGGTGTACGATTATTATCAACAGCAAAAAGAGGCGGAATACAGGCAGAACAGAAAGAGTCAGGTAGGTACAGGAGATAGAAGCGAGAGGATAAGGACATACAATTTTCCGCAAGGTAGAGTAACTGACCATAGAATTGGACTTAGCCTGTATGACATTGACGCCTTTATGAATGGCGACTTAGATGAGATGATAGACGCATTGACTCTAGCCGATCAGCAAAGAAAACTGAGCGAGCAAGAAGAGTAAAAGTTTAAATTATTGAATTTAGTCAAAAATAAATTTGTCGTATAATAGTGCTTTTGCACTATTTTTTATTTGCTTAAAATATTTTGCTATGATATAATTTAAAAGGGAGAAAACTATGGCAAAGTACTTGAAACAAGATAGCGAATTAGGTTACATTGAAGATAGTGCGGATATTCAATATCACAAGTTCAACAATCTAAGACATACAATCTTGGGGTGTATGTTAGGAGATTTTGATGAAAATGGCGAATATGTGCTAGCCCCAGAGATAGCAAAAGAATTGATCGCTATGAGGAAATATATTGTCGAGACGGTGGACAATATTGAGATTTGTCATGGCTGTCTAAAACTTGACAAATATATTACATTTTTAGTTACATTTGAGGGGAACAAGGCGACTTTATCTCTAGTCGAAAAATTGAGTTTTGAAGCCAACTTTAAAATCAATAGCGGAACGTACAGCAATGTCAACGAATACATTTTGGATGAGGTTGAGACGTCGGGAGAGATTGACAAGAATGTCATATACAAACGCTGGAACATTGATGTCTTTGGCGGAAATTACCTTGATGTATTCAACATGGATGAAGAGACACTCTCTCAATATTTTGGTATAGTAAATAGATTCAAATATTTGATGATGGCGAACGAAGCCTTATTAAATCACGAAGAGGACTTGGAAGAGATTGAATCGAATTATAGTCTAGATATGCTGGAGTTGATATCTCGTTACCCAAAATTAAAAGAGGCGATCATCAAAGAAATCAATGAGTCAATGCAGGGCAAGGAAGAACTCATACGAATTGACAAACCTTATTTTGCGAAGACCTTGAATGAATTGATTTCAAAGACGGTTGAAGACAATATAAATTTATTGACAGAGGAAGAAAAGAAAGATTTTGATGTTGAAAAACACAATATTCAAACCAATTATAATAATAAGATTAATGAAAAATTGGACATTGTCACGAAACCGCAATCTGCTGATGAAAAAGAATTAGATTCGGCTCAAACGATAATTCTAGATGTCCACAGCAATCCAGAGACAGCGAATGTCGTCGAAGTGGCTAAGAGATATGTCAAAATGACCGAATTGGTAGAACGTAGGACACGTCAAGAGGCTGTGGCTTTTATCACAGGGGAAGTGTTTGACGCAGAAAACAAACCACTAAAGCCTGGCGATGAAGGCAAATCTCCATACAAGTCTAAATTGATTGAGTCAATCATAGGCGAGGGCGTAGGAACCCTAGATATATATGGCAGGAGAAAATCTAGTTCGAGATTGACCTTGTTTGAAGTCCTGAGAGGTGCGGTAGGTCTGCCTATCGAAAGACATACAGGAAAAGAGACTGGGGAAATCATCTCAAGTAGGAAACTCATCAGTAGGGAGATAGTCAAGACAAAAGAGGAATCAGCAGAAAAGGTTCTAGCCCCTGCGGGCACAAAATCAGCGGCACCGAAGAAAAAGGCTGGTAAAGGACCTGCCAAACAAAAAGCAAAGAAAGCAGGCGGCACAAAAGGTCAAACTGCTGAGAATACGAAGTCCAGCGGTGGCGGAACGAAAAATTTGATAGTAGGTGCCACTCGTAGAGAAGAGAGGAGGCAGGACTATGAAGACGACGTGGACGCAGTAGAGCAATTTGAAACGGCGGCTAGCATGACGGTAAAAAAGAAAAATACTGCGACTTTATCAAACCCTCAGCCACAACAGGCGGAGGAGGCAAACCCTGAGGGGACATCACTTCTCGACAGTTATCAGGCGTATCTATCTAGATGGAAAAACAGGGAGATAAGTGATGGTTTGTCTAGTTTAGGAGAGACTGCCAGCAAAGATTTAAAAGAGACTGAGACAGTCAAAGAAGAGATATCTGCAACTAGTCCAGAATTGGGTATAACTGAAGAGGCGGCGTCTGCCGAGTATTCTACCGATCCAAAATTAAATGTAGAATTATCAGCAGGCAGAGCAAAAGTGAAACTTCCTGAAGAGATAGAATTGACGAGAGGTATTAGCCACGACCTAGAACATGGTACAAGACTATAATCAAGTGAAAAGCAAATATTTCATTTTAATAAAAATAAGCCACATCAAAGTGGCTTATTTTTTGATATCTTTAATATCCAACATTAGCTGAAGAACTTGCTTTATGATATTTCACATTGTCATAATTGATTGCTCTAAATAGATTTTCTATCAATCTATCGAATATTTTACCATTTAGAGGAATAGTTGATGCACCTTTTTCTCCATTTCTGTTAGGATCTTGGTTTCTTTCTTTGGCTAATTCATTAAATTGTTTCCAAACTTTTCCCAATATTGCATCATACAATTTCATAAATTCAGGAAGATTTAGACTGTATTTCTCTTCATCGCCTACGATAGTAAGATTTTTAGAACCCAACTGGAATGTAGCATATGATTTATCCAAAATACTTAGATTGGCGATGTATCTATATACAAATTTCCCATCTTTTTTGGTACGAGCCAATGCTGCAAAATCATCAACCAACTGATCTGCGTTGAGATCGGTAGAAGGTCTTTCAATAAGATATTTGTCGACGATGTATTGGTCTCCTTTGCTTTTGATTCTTTGTACAATATCGTCAATAATCTTAACTGCTTCTGCTTCATATTGTTGAAGAGTTTCTTTACTTGCCATATGTCATCTCCTTAATTTCCCTCATTTTAACACAATGTTTGTATTTTGTAAATACCTTTTTAAAATTTTTTTTCTAAATTGTTCCTATATTTATTATGTCAAAATGACTTCAAAATGTTAAAAAATATGAAATTGTCTTGATTGATGTTCGTTGATAACCATCTATAATTTATCATCAAGACAAAACCTTCAAACAAATGAAATATAAATAGGGTCAAAGAATAGAGGGAAGAATACAGAAAAAATCAAATAAAAAATGTTTTATATTTTATAAA
>DVMB01000021.1 GCA_018715225.1 Candidatus Onthoplasma faecigallinarum
ACAGGATAACCGCCACGTTCACTTTTCCCATCTACAATTTCGTCATTCGCAAGCACTGAGCCCAATTCTTCACACCAATTTACAGGTATGTCCACGTTCCTAGCTAGACCTGCAAGATACAGTTGTTTGAAAATCCATTGGGTCCATTTGTAATATTTTGGGTCGGCTGTACTGATTTCCCTATCCCAATCATAAGAAAATCCAATATTTTTCAACTGACTGCGGAAATATTTGATATTCTTTTCTGTGAATACGCTTGGGTGATTCCCCGTCTCAATCGCATATTGCTCTGCTGGCAAACCGAACGAATCAAAACCCATAGGATGAAGCACATTATACCCCTGCATTCTTTTCATTCTGCTGACAATATCCGTTGCGGTATATCCCTCAGGGTGCCCAACATGCAACCCCGCACCAGAAGGATACGGGAACATATCCAGTGCATAAAATTTAGGTTTAGAAAAATCCCAAACATCAGTTTTAAAAGTCTCATGCTCTTCCCAATATTTTTTCCATTTTTGCTCAATCTCTTGTGGTCTGTATTCTTCCATATAATCTCCTCAAAAAACAAAAAATGACAGCGGTCATGCTGTCAAACATATTTCAGCACAACCAAAACAATGTGCCGACAAGACGGCACTTTATTGTAATAGCAATGCCAAAAATTTATTTTTCATACATATATGATAACACAGACGAAAAAGATTTGTCAATAATTAGATTATCATTCCTTTATTTTTTTCTAGTTGATTTTTCATAGCTCTCTTCAAATGTTTATCAAAGTATCTCAAAATGACACTAATCTCTTTTACATATTTTTGACGAAACTTCAAGTCTTGTTCCAAATCTTTTTTGCTAGAAAAATTTTCTTCGCTAGCCAAAATGTTGTGTAACGCTTTGTCCTTAGCGAGCATCAACTTTAAATAAAAATTTTTGTCCTCGCTTAAAATCTCTACCACATTTTCTATATCTAAACAATCTAGGAATCTAGCATCAATTGCCACGAGCGACAAAATATCCATCTCATCAGTTGGTACATTTATTAAATGTGGAATCAGTCCTCCATGTTTTGATTCGTCTAAAATTATGCACATGTTTTGATGTCCAACACCCCCTGATACAACAGCCATTTTTGAAACGGAATCTTTTGTCGTGCAGTCAAAAAATTCTCCTCGCAATGGATAGCCAAACGAGTGTTTATTTAAGTCATATAAAATGCTCTTTTCCGCCTCTTCCGTCTTGATTATTTCACTCTTTATAATACATACTCCATGCCGAGTATTCAAACGATGATATTCATCGCCACGAGATTTAATATCCATTTCGTCTACTTTAGAAAAATATTTTTTTGCCAAACTCATATTTTGAAAATAATCAATATACATATTCCCTCTATTTTCTATTTGATTATAAAAATAATTTTTAAAATTATTGGATTAATTTCTAGATATGTATTATAATAAATACAAGAGGTTATTATGAAAGAAAAATTTAAAAATTTTAAACTAACTTCAGCTATTTTTAGTGTTTTTTGCATAATTTTCGGTATTTTATTGATTATTTTCCCAGAAATTACAAAACTTACTTTGTTGTATGTTTTTGGAGCGGGAATTATAATTTTAGGTATTATTGAAATTATCAATTATTTTGTATACGGCTACGAGCCTTTCGGTTTTTGGTTTGGCATATTTGATTTCATCTTCGGCTTGCTAATTATCTCTTCTGCTAGAATTTTGACCGAATTAAATGTGTTGGCGTTTTTGTTTGGTACAGTATTTATTTTCTCCGCTCTAATAAAAATTCAAAGATCTTTGACTTACAAAAAATTCGGCGCTAAAAATTGGTGGGTAGAGACAGTCTTTGGTGCAATATTTTTGCTATTAGGTATGATTATAATCATCAACCCATTCAGTGAAAATGTATTAAATATTTTCTTAGGCTCATGCATAATCATAAACGGAATTATGGATATAATCACATTGATTTTAATCACAAATAAAATCAAACAAATCAAACACAAATTAAAAGATTTGGTTCGCCCAGTAGAGATAGATATTGATGACTATGATATTGAAGAATAAACAAAATAATTAAAAAAAATTGGCTCTAATTTTAGAGCCTTTTTTCTTCCCTCAAATATTAAAAAATTTATTCAACATTCACTTAATTTATTTTGGTACATAACTGTTGCACGGAGCATCGTCAATCTCACTGCCGACAAAAATACCATTCGAATAACATTCCCCGCTCTTATTATAAATGCACACAAGACAACTGCATCTTATGAACATCGTCTTGCAATGATGAAAAGGTGCCAAGTCCGGTTCGTGTTCAAACATATCGAGAGAGACATCTTCCACAATTTTATCATTGTTCATAATCAAATCTCCGCAATCTGCATGCTCACTGATGTTGAGATTTTTTCTAGTGCACTTTGCTCTATCATTATATATACAACTATATTTTCTACACATTACATCCATACTTTAATTGTCTCTCATTTGAAAAATTTTATACACGCTTACAAAATTTGACTAAATTAATATTGTGTGCTAAAATAATTATAGGAGAGTTAAATGAAAGTAATATTAATAAAAGACTTGAAAGGCAAAGGTAAGGCGGGCGATATCATAGAAGTAAACCCAAATTACGCCAACAATGTATTGATAAAACAAGGTATAGCAAAGGTTGCCAACACCAGCAATTTAAACGACCACAAAGGTCAGGTTGAAGCAAAACAATTTCATCATTTGGAATTGGTAAAAGAATATCAAGCAATAGCAGACAAAATCAGGAACAAACATTACAACTTTATCTTGAATGTAGGAGCGAACGGAAAAGCCTTTGGTTCAATCACTAAGCAAGAGATCTTGTCCGCATTAAATCAGGACGGAATAAAGATAGAGAAGAATCAAATCAAAGATTTCCCTACAATCAAAAGTGTAGGACAATACAAAATCACATTGCAATTAATCAAAGAAGTGTCTGTCGACATAATAGCAAATGTAAATATAAAATAAATTCAAAAAAATGCACATATGTGCATTTTTTAATTTTCTCTACCCACAAGATAATCAATCGTAACGCCAAAAAAGTCAGCCAATGTACACAAATAATCTATCTTAGGAGACCTCTTTTTCAAAGTCCAACTATTTATAGTAGATCTTGGTATATTTGTTTTAGCGGATAATTCTTTAATATTCAATTTCTTATCCTGCATTAAATCAATTAATTTAGATGAAAAAATGTTCATTGCTTCTTGTAAATTTGTCATAAATTCTTCCTTATTGAAAAGATTAATCTTCTCTTCCTAGTAAGTAATCAACCGAAACGCCAAAAAAGTCTGCCAATTCACATAAACTATCCACCTTCGGTGATCTAGTTTTCAAAGTCCACCCATTAATGGTTGTTCTAGGAATTTTGATATAATTTGAAAATTCATTTAAACTCCAACCACGTTCACGAATTAGGTCAAGTAATCTTTCAGCAAAGATATCCATTACATCATGTATATTTCTCATAAAAATATTATGTTACAATTGCGTCATTTTTACTTGACAAGTTGCAAATGCGTCAACTATAATATAAATAGTCTCAATATGTAACTAAAAATATTTCTATAAGTTATTCTCACAAATAAAAAAGAAATTTACATATTGAGAGCCAACAGCGAGGAACAATCGAGCTGAAGCTAGCAAGAATGCCAACGATTTGTAAGCGTTGGTAAAAATCCGTGTATTAAAATTACACGGATTTTTCAAATTCCAAAAGAAAAAGACCGCATAGTGCAGTCTTTTGTGTTTAATATTCTATCTTTTTGTTGACATAATCTATCAAATCGTCGACTTTGATCCTTATCTGCTCCATTGTATCTCTGTCTCGAATCGTAACAGTATCATCATTAAGAGTATCAAAATCAATAGTGACACACATTGGAGTACCGATTTCGTCTTGACGTCTGTAGCGTTTGCCAATGCTACCTGCTTCATCGTATGTAACCATGAAATATTTTGCCAATTTATGATAAACTTGCAACGCCTTTTCGCTCAAATTCTTCTGCAATGGCAGAACCGCCACCTTATAAGGTGCTATCGCTGGGTGGAAATGCATCACAACTCTAGTCTCGCCATTTTCTAATTTTTCTTCATCATACGCTTCGCACATGACAGCAAGAGTCAACCTGTCCGCTCCTATTGAATACTCTATCACATTAGGTATATATCTCTCATTTGTATATGGATCGAGATACTGCATTGATTTTCCACTAAATTCTTGATGTCTAGATAGATCCCAATTTCCCCTGTGATGTATTCCGTTCAACTCTTCCCAACCGATTGGATATAGATATTGAATATCACATGCAGCCTTTGCATAATGAGCCAATTTGTCATGATCATGATACCTCAAGTGGTCTCTATTGAAGCCAAGAGAGAGCAAAAAGTCCATAGCCTTTTTCTTGTATTCAGCATAATAGTCCATGCTTTCGCTGGCTTTGCAGAACCATTGATGTTCCATCTGTTCAAATTCAATGGTACGGAAAGTAAAGTTACCAGGTGTTACCTCATTTCTAAATGCTTTACCAATTTGAGCAATACCAAACGGCACTTTTGCACGCATGCTTCTCTGCACGTTCAAAAAGTTTACAAATTCGCCCTGTGCGGTCTCCGGTCTCAAGTATATCAAATTTTGACTATCGTCCGTAACCCCACGAGAAGTCGAAAACATCAAGTTGAAATTCCTGATAGGAGTCCAATCACATTTTCCGCATTTTGGACAACATACATGATGCTCTTTTATATATTGTTCCATCTCCTCATTGCTCATAAGGTCAGGGTTGACTTTCCCTTTGCTATGCTCTTCAATCAAATTGTCCGCTCTGTGTCGTGTCTTACAAGATTTGCAGTCCATTTTAGGATCCGAAAAACTGGCTGTATGACCGCTTGCGTCCCACACTTTACTATTCATGAAAATATCAGCATCAATTCCAAATGAATTGATAGACTCTTGTACAAATCTTTTCCACCAAGCACGCTTGATGTTATTTTTCAACTCAACGCCTACAGGACCATAATCCCATGTGTTAGCGAGCCCATCATATATGTCGCTACCTGGAAAAATGATTCCTCTATTTTTACATAAATTTACTATCTTATCAAAATTACCCATATTTACTCCAACTACATTATTATAGCAAAAAATTATAAAATGAGTTAGTTATTTTCATTATTTTTTACCTAAAATTCAAATTATTTATTATTTAATCTAATAAAATTGAAGTGATGACCACACCACTCCAATTTTTTACTACAGATCTATCTTTCCTATATTGATTCTATCCACTACACTTCTGTTTGCCAAATATTTTTTCAATGTCTTTTCACTCTCAATAATTTGTGTCTTATATTTCGTGTATTTTTCATTTTTCGATGCTTTATCCAATAGTCCAAGGCTAGGTCTAATTTTATCTTCAACTTCTTTTATCTTTTCTGCCAAATCTGGATCCATTTCTTCATCAGACCCAAAATATTGAGAATTTAGCTTATCCAAAACCTTTATATTATTCATCAGCTCAACCAAATTCTTTTCTGTCAATCGAACTCTTGTAACAGTAGGTGCAGTTATAGTTGTCCTCTTTCCTTTCTTCTTTCTATCTGGTGATCCTGAAGCATCTGCTGGAGGTGGTCCTGACGGATCTGGAGCAGGACCTGATGCGTCCGCTGTATGTTCCGCACCTGCCTCATAAGTATGTTCAGCACTTGCACTATGTTTCGCACTTGCATCAGCACTAACAGGAGGAGCCGCACTGAAGTCAGTGATGTTCACTGAACTTACAATACAAGTTGAATAATCATATTTTTTGCTAGACAATGCTTTAAACTCGTCTTTCTTGATGATATCAGCCATAGATTTATTGATATCTTTGACTTTGCCTTTCATCTTTCTCTTATCTTTTCTACTGCTGAATACAAATTCGTTTTTGTCTACCTTATAATCAGCCGATTCTATTATCTCTTTTTCTTCATCTGTGAAACTACCTAAACCGAAATGTTTAGCCAACAAGAAACCTTTTGTCCTGCTAGAGCGTTCCATCATCTCCCGCATCTGTCTATCTTTAGGTTCGATCACGCCTTGAGAAATGTAATACCTAATCTTTTGATCATATTGAGATTGTTTAGCGTCCAATGTCGCTTGCAGGCTAGGATCTTTCTTGACCGCCTTTTTCAACTGCTTCAATTCCTTTTCTCTTTCGGTCATATCTCTTCTAAACTCGCTATACAAACCTGCATTCGTACGATTGACAGCACCGACACCATTTACCATTCTAAAACTGGAGATTCTCTTCGTCGCACATAGAGATATTATCTTGTTGTCAATAGTCTCAAATCTGTCCAACAACCTATTTTCATTTAATTTTGCTTTTTCTGTATGTTTGGTATCTTCAATGACATCTTTTAGGTCGTCGATTATCTCTGCCTTTAATTTCTTTCTATGTTTGTCTGTGTTTAGTTTGAAATTTTGTTTGCGATTTATTATAGTACCTATGGTTCCATATATTACAGGGTTCAACACTGCGGCTGCCGTTATCGCAGCAGCAGCGGCTATCAAGATTTGTGGCATAACCAATACGACCAACAATCCCCACGAACTGAACATCATAGAGAACGCATCAACCGTACGTGCACCAAGCATCTTGTAACCCGATTTGATATATTTCTTCGTATCAAATTTCGGTCCGCCAACTAATTGTTTTTTATTGGCGTCGTATTTAACCTTTCCACTACGTAGATACGCATAGTTTTCATTGCCATAGTCTTTCATTTGAGTAACATTGCTAAGTTGATATCTGTGTTTTTGTTTGTCCAGTTCCACCAAATCCCCATGGTCATCAACTACACGCTCCAAGTCATAATTCCCATGTTTGTAACTGCTTTCGAATTGAGATTTTGCTTTATTGATTGCGGCTTCTTTGTCGGCATCGCTAAGTGGTGTTTTTTCCAACTCGCCCGCCATATTGTAAGATGGCTCTGAAAGTAAAACGCATTGTTCAATATCGTTGTGATTGCTAGATGTCTGGATCACATCGCAATCTTTCATCGCTTTGCTGGTCTCTTTGATCTTAAATGCATTTTTTAATTCCAAAGTTATTCCGCCAAGCACTACTGTAGAATTCCTAGCAAAAGTAGATTTATCAACGATTACGCTTGTCTGTCCATCTGCAGTAGGAGTATCCAACTTAACCACATATGCATCAAAATCATCGCCAGACACAAATTCATAGCAAATCGGCCTTACAGTCTCATTTTCTTTGACATATCTGCCGTCCTGCAATTTTAGATAAGTTCCGTCCGCAAGGATGGCACTTTCGTCCTCAGTGATCTGCATCGTCTCATGCTTTGAATATGTCTTATGCACTTGCTCATATGTTACTGGCTCGGTCATATATGTAGAGCCATCAGCTAGTTTCACATAGACAGATTGCCCTATCAACGAATTTCTATTGCTCTTGAAGTCTTCAATTTTATCGCCAATAGAGCCCGCTCTTGAATAATAAAGTGAATCTATTGGCACCAAAGTGTCGACATTTTCCCCCGCATACCTCAGCAAGACAAATTCGCCATCGTCTGTTGGATTGATAGCATAATTCATCACTTCCAACATCACATCATCGCCATCTGGACGCATGATCTGTTCGCTATAATAAGGGTCAATATCCTCTTCTACAGGTACGATTGTGCCGTCCCTACTCTCGACCAAGGTCGTTCTCTTCATTTTGTCAAGGTCGTATGACTCACGTTGCTTGATGATCTCAAACGAACAGGTCGCATCTGTAAACATCTTTGTAACAAACACATTCCCATGCCTAGTATAAAGGTCCTTGTCCTTGAAATCTTCTATCCTTTTCCCGTCAATAGATATGAATCTACCCGCTTCGTAATAGCCTATATCTTCTTTCTTTACGAACTGCATATTAGGGTTGTCAATAAGCCCAACATACACATATGGCCCGTTAAAGTCATCCTGAGATTTGACCTCCAATTCCCTCATCAAACCATGTTCTACAGTTTCTGTGTCTGTATTGATGCTGTTTGAAAGATAAGTGTTAGGCAAATCTAGATCTTTTGCATACAACTCTACTGTATTTGGAACCCGCCTTGTTGGGTCTATATCCGCCGAAGTGAATCGCTTGAAATATACATTCCCTTTAGCAAGTTCCGCACGAAAATCTCTCAAATCTCTAACTTTTCTTGATTGAGAATCGTTTATATAAACCAATAGGTCATCCAAAGAGACGTAGTCCATTTTTGACACAACCGTTCCATGCTCCAACGCACCGACGTCGGCATAGACATACACTTTGTCTAATGGTAAATTCCTACCTTCCAATTTTGAGTATTTACCCAATAATTCAACAGCCATATATACCTCTTATAATAATAATTATATCACAACATTTATAAAAAATCAATATTTATGATATAAAATAAGACATATAACATGTCTTATCTTAATCTCGCTATTGAAGATGTTCATCATTTGACAGATTTTCCAATCTATTTTTTAAGTCTTCAACCTGTTTTCCCAATTTAGCAATGACGCCTTTCAATCTCTTGCCATGCCCGTCTTTTGAACTTTCTTTTGATTTATAAGTCGAATTGAATTCTGCTTTTTTAATATCAAGCACTTGAATGGCATGTTCTAATTGTCTTTGTAGATCTAATATTTCTGACTCTTTGTCAAGTTGTTCTTTTGATTTTTCTTTTTCGACTTTTTTGAAATTTTTCTTGCTCAATTTCACTTTTGCTGATTGCAAAATCTCTTTCAATTTGCTGATGTGTTCATTTATCTCGACATATTTTTGATAATCTTCCAAAATTTCGTGAAGCATCTGCCTATCTTCTTTCTTCTTTTTGCCCGCTTCTTTATATGACTTAACTTTCAGTGGTTTAATGTCCTCATTCAATGTCCCATATTTTTCGATCAATTTTTCTATGATCTTTTTCTCACTGTCGCTAGCATGAGCCTTTTCTTGAATGAGTTTTTCTACCATACTTTCATTTGCTTCAACAAATTCGTCATATTCGGTAGGAATTTTAACAATCTCGCCTTTTATTTTTCTTGCTGGGAGTTCTGCCACCAACTCTTTTGCTTCACTCATATATTTTTCTGCCGTGGCAATGATAGCATCCAACCTAGAGATAGCAATATCCATATTGTCCTGCATGTTATCTAGGATCAATTTGATGTCGTCATTAGATTTTGCCTCATTTATCAAGTCATCAATTTGTCTATTGAAATGACTCAATCTAGAATAAAGCCTTGTAGACATATCTCGATTTGCGGAGATGTATATTGCATACAAGATTGTGTCTTTGATTTCGGCATTCGCATCAAACCAATCTGCGTTATTAAAATCTCCAACCGAATTGATTATAGCATTAATTTCACTACTTACTTCGCCTACTAAATAATAAGCACCTCTCTGGTCATTCGTCGAAACTTCATCATCAGTCTCTCCTTCCACGCTTAGATCGTCATCAACTTCAGGATTTTCTTCAACAAATTTAATTAACTTGTCTATCTCTCTATCGTCAATATCTGGAGCGGTCGTAGACTTTTTACCTTTTTTAGTTACAGTAGTCTTTTTGCCTTGTTTGTCAGGTTTACCTATCACATCGCTACCTATGGTAATACCCATTTCTTCCAAAGCCTCTACATCAAGATCCAAATCTTCTATATTGATTTTTTCCTTATTTAATTTTAGTCTGGGACCTTTATTACCTTTACTTGCTGACGAGGACGTATCTTTGCCTTTGCCTTTTAGCACTTGATTGACAAATTTATTGATTGACGACACGAGATCCTCGTGGTCTTCGGCTGCTGAAAAGATAGTGGTAATCTCACTCTTCAAAGTCTGCACATCTTGTGTCAAAAAATTGAAGTTATGATTGATTATTTTTTGCATATCTTTAGCAGAAATAATTTTTGACATCAACCTGACATTTTCAATAAAGTTTTCCTCTTTTTCGCTATCAACATCTTTGGAATTCGAAAATTTTGAAGGGAATATATCAAAAATGTTGTCTCCGTGGAATAACTTGTCTAAGTTAAATCCCAAGCCCTCCAATTTTTGTTTTTTAGAATACCAATTTTCGCCATTAGATTCGTCCGTCTCATATGCTCTATATAGACAATTGATTATTGTCATAGTGGCATTATAAAGATTATCTGTCGACAGATTGATAAACATCGTACTTCTATTTTTCAAAATATACATATGTTTATCTAGACTCATTCCGTGTATCTTCATATTTGGGAAAATTTGCTTTAGCAAATATATTTTGACGTCTGCTGGGTTCATTCTTGACGAGTCAAGATCCACTGTTGAGACAATCTTAGACGAAATATCTTGCATACTTTTCCCTAGTAGCAAATTTACACTATTGTCTATTCTCTCAGGAGAGGCAGTCAAAACTGACCCCGCTCTTAAAAAGATGTTCTTTGTGCTGAAATTGTGCAAAGTTGGCTTTTCTTTTGTCATATCTAACACATTGTCGATATACATATTCAAAGCTCTTCTTGCCCCAATGAGTTTTTGTTTGCTAGCATAAGCGACTAACGAAGATGTATGCAACAGCAAATCTTGAACATCCCCTTGAGAGAATACTTCATCAATGCTGATGTCATCTGTCTTGGTCATCAAAGCATCCAGAAAATCGTCAAACAATTCATATTGAAATTTATTTAGATTTGGATAATAATTGTTCAATCTCTTTAATGTAGAGGCGTTCAGTTTGTTGATTTTTGTCATCATGATAGCATCGGCTACTCGCAAAAAACTTCGCTGACTGCTCATCAAAATCGGCACGTTTTCTAGATACTCGCTCAATGAATTGTACACACAAGCTAAAGCCCACATCGTGTCAATCGCCTCAGCGGAAAAATTGTCTAAACTTTTGTTCACATCTTCACTGACAGCAACAGCCGTTTTCCAACTATCCCTTATCACATCGTCTATGTGAGTATAGTCGAGTTTACTATCTAGATAGTATTGTTTGAATTTTTGATCAAATGCATTAATCAATTTGAATATTTTAAAATCATATTCGTTTTCCATCTCCATGATTATATTTTTCACATCTTGGAATCTAACAAACTTAGCCTGGCTTAAAATCGCTTTTTTCTTCGCCCCATTGATAATAGCCTTCACATCTCTATCACTAAATCTTTTGCTGACAAAAAATTCAAACAATTTTTGTTTGCCATCTTCGTCATAACTTTTATCAAACCCATGAATACGTAAAAGATTTAAAAATTGTGAGAAATTGATAACTTCATTTTCCATATTAAACTTAATCTCCTAATAAATATGAGTTTATCATATTTAATAGTTTATGTCAATATCAAAAACTTATATAAACATCAACAAAGCACTAAAATCAAATGAATTTATTATCCCCCACATCACTACAACCCAAAATAAAAATGCCAAGAAAAACTCTTCTCTAAATGGCTAAGATGAAAACCTCCCACAATCAAGAAATACCACATCTCTACGCTATCTCTTTCAAAAAAGAACAGACAGACAAAATTAATACAATTTTTGGCACTAAATTTGACCCCCATTTTTTAGAAAAAATAAAAAATAGTAGTGCGACCGCAAATCAAACACTACTATATATTGTGATTTTGGCGCCCCGAGTAGGGCTCGAACCTACAACCTATCGGTTAACAGCCCAATCGTACCTATCTATTTTATAGGGGTTTAGGGCACTTTGACACCAAATTTGACACCACTTTTTTAGACAATTTTTAGAACAGTTTTATTCATCTTCTACTCTATATTTTTTGTTGTCCAGATTTTAGGTCCGCAGTCTTTTTGTTAGTTTCAATTCTTAACTTCAGCAATTCTTGTTTGTATCTCTTGCATTCCTGGCGGAGCCCGGCATTGATTTTTTCAAAACGATCGTACCTTCGATCTAAAGACTTTAATTCCTTCAATTCGTCAAAACATCTTCTATATTGGCTTTTATAATAATCAACATCCGCTTTTATCATCATGAACTGATTGTCATATTCATTCTCAATCGCCAAAGTTCTTTGCTTGTATACGTAAAATTCTGTTAGTATTTTTAAATATTTTTCTATTATAAAATCTATATTGCCTTTGGAAAATTGTAATTCTCCATTCGCAATATCTGGATATATCCCCAAATTTATATAATCTTCATACTTGTAATTCATATTCTCCTCGTATTAATTGTTAATCTATTTTCATCCTTTGTTAATCGCAGTCCGTCTTGCTCAAAATTATTTTATAATTTGTCATAGCTGTATCGATTTGTTGTAATTTCAAAATAATCTTTCCTAGTTTTTCTTGCTGTTTTATTGTTCTCTTTATTACCTTGTATTTTTTCTTTTTATAATATATATACATTTTTATATATCTCCAATATAGCCCATTTAATCTAATCATTCTATTTCTAATTATTGTTTTGAGAGATACTGAATAAAGCAAATCATTCCAAACATATTGCATAACGAACATACAAGATAGTACCATGACTAATGTCATGAATAACAATAGTACATTCATACGCACTCCTGGTATAATTTTTCTATTGATTCAACAAGCCAATCAACAACTGGCTGATTTTTGTCTCTATAATAATTGTTCAATCTAGCTGGGCTTATTTTTAAATCCCTAGCCAGCCTGGATTGAGTCCATTTTTTAGTCTTCAGTATCTTTTTGATCTTGTCTGATAGTTTTACTTCCATATTGCCCTCCTATAAATACTTTTCTCGAATGTGTTTGAGATTAAAAATAAAATAATCAACATAGTGTTGCTGATTTTGTAGGTACTCCCTGATCTCCGGCGTGTTTGCATTTGATTTCAAATTTTTTATGAGCTCGATTGCCTGCGTCTTAGCAAACTTGAAATAATCTTCTCTTTGACTTATTTGCTTGTACAAAACATCGTGCAGAAGAGTTTGTGTCTCGCTCAATTTTGCTACAGTATCATTCAACATTGCTTCCAGTTGTACATTTTGATATTTTACCACCATTATCTGCCCCGATGTTGTTGCGTTATTCAATGTCTTTTCTAACGCTTTGGTTTTTGTATGAAGAAAATCTATTTCATTTTTCTGCTGGTCCACCAGTTCCGTGAGATCTGTTACTTGACTTATCAATTCATTTTTAGTTTTCATCTTCTTTCTCCAATTTTTCCATTTCTTCTAAAATATGAGTTTCTACGCTAACATAATTTGCAAACATTGAGTTTCCACTTTCGTAAAATCTCTCTTCGTCAAATTCAATATTTGATTTTATAAACTCTTTCAATTTCTGCCACTTATCTTTTGACTGTTTGTTAAGATAGTATTTTCTTTCATCTTTTGGACACCACTTGATCCAGCAACCACAATCTTTACATTTAAGGGCAACCATAGCAGTAGTCAAACAATCTTGACCTTTTATTCGTGGCTCTAAATAAAGTTCCTTGCTTCCGCATTTTTTACACACTTTAATCATCTTCTACTCCTTTAAGTCTGACCGGCCATTATTAAATTTTCACAAGCCGTAAGTATCTCCAAGACATCAACCAATACTCTATAATCCTGGAAATTTCCATTGACACCTTTCTTGCATAACATATCTACAGTGTCATAAAATATTTGATAATCTTCTTTTGAATAATGACTTAGTATTTGTTTAATTTTTTCCATTTTCCCTCCTATAATTTTTGAAAATTTTTAAAATTTTAAAATTTTTGATTTTTTTTACTTCGAAGCACGCTGGCGTTGCCAGCGTTTTAATAAGTTAAAACTTAAATCAATCAGAAATCCAATCCCACTGGCACACCGTCGTCCCGACTTATGTACCAATGTGATGTGTCTTTCCTTTTGATTGATTTTAAGTTGATAACTACGTTATCCAACCAGGACGCATTCTTCGTTTAAGTTGATCCGGTGCTAAAGTGGGATTGGGTTTCTTTAGACGTCAACATTGTCTAGATCAGTGAGCAGACTTTCTATCTGTTCTTTTGTGTAATTGTTGTGGATAAACTCATCAGGTGCAGTGTTGCCTTGCTTCCACTTGTTGTAAGCTCGCCACTTATCCCCGTTGTCTGTAAAATCTTTCATCGCATTTGATTTTGTCAAGAACGACTTAAGAGAACACGGGTAGCTGTAAAAGTAAGATTTGTCATGATAAACGGTGTCATACCGGTCAATACAAGTTTTAATCTCTTGTTCCGTGAAAAACTTGAGAGCATAACGTATTATGCCTTTCAGTCTTGGCGTCAGATCTAAACACCGCAGAATATTTGCGTTGTTCCAGTGGTCGAAAATTGAGAGACAGACATTGTCCAACTCTGTTTTTTCTTCTTTTTCTTTATTTATTTCTTTTTCTATAATATTTTTGTTATTAATTGTTGTTATATTATTTGTAAGATTGCTATTTTCAGCAATACGTATTGCTGGATTCTGCAATATTAATTGCTGATTTTGCAAATACGTATTGTTATTTTCAGCAATACGTATTGCTGGATTCTGCAATATTAATTGTTGTTTTTTAACATACGTATTGCTATTTTCATCAATTCGTATTTCAGAATTAATTATCACAGGCTGTTCAGGTTCATTGTCCCTAGCCTGTTCTGGAACATCTTGCATTGACGCAGAAACAGACTCTGATTGTATATTCGGCTCGTTAGATACATTTGATATCATCATTTCATCAAGTGCTTTTTGTGTAACCGAATACCACGTTGTCCTGGTGCAGGTATTATTATAATTGCCTGTTAAGATCAGACCTTCATCTTTCAATGTTTTTAAGGCAGTTCGAATCGTGTTGATGTTCTTAAGATACGGCAATTCTTCTAAAAACTCTTTATTGGTGTTGAACATCCAATACATACCGTCAAAATTGTTCTTTTTATTTCTTTGATTGTACAAACACCAATTGTAAATAGATTGCAAAATAATTGCTTCTGCAAAGCCATATTTTTTTGCGATGTTATCATTAAAATACATAATTTTCTCCTATGTTATTTAATTTTTCACTCAACCTATTGACTTTTTATAAAAAATTGCATATAATAAGATTGATATATAGGTTAAGCACAACTTTGTCTCTATATATTGTTGGTCATCCAACAACTAGCGGAAGCCTTTATGGCTTCTTTTTTTGTCGTCCCTTAAGTTTCCTAAGTTCAATTTTATTTTTGTATCGTGAATTCTTATTGGGATGATTAATTGCATTGATTTTGATTATATTAGCTTCTTTTTCTGAAATATCATATTTAGGATTGCCACGTTTAAATTTGTCTCCCAACTTTATTGGCTTTCCCTCATTATCCAATCGCTTAAGATGAGCATTATACTTTTCTTTTTGACCAATTTTATTAATGACAGTCAATTTACCTCCAGACTGCACTTTAACTAATATTAATTCATCATTTTTATTAGTCTCAATTACAAACGCATCACGATATAATACATTATTATTTATATATTGTGGTTTTCTATAGTTGTTATTATCTAAAAAAAATTCATCTCTAGTCATAACCATAGTACCATTTTTAATATGCTTAGAAACATTTTTATTTTGTTTAATCTTTATCTTCTTCATTTAGTGGTTCCTCTTTTTGTTCTAACGTGTCTTCAGTGATTTCATTTAGCTCATCTGTAGGTTCTTTATCTGCAATATCTGCAGTATGCGAATCTTCTATCACTAAGATTGGTGGTTCTTTATCCTTTATCCTGAACAGCTTTTTGAAAAATCTTTTTACAGGATTTTCTTTTTTCTCAACGAAATTAAGACTTACATTTTCACCTTTGATCAAATGCCTCAAGTTGGCATAATAGATTGTGAAAGCTTCTTTTCTGTCGTTTTCTAGACGCTTACGTTGACGCCTGTTTACTCTCGCTGATTTAAAGTCTTCATACTGCGCATATTCTTTATATAGTTCGTCAAAATAGAAAATCAACCTTTTGTGATTCTCTTCCAAAAAATCTAGATACTTTTCAATAGACACCATATTATTCATTAAGCAATATCCTTTTTGTCTTTTTGCTTTTCTGCTTCAAGTCTTCTTCTCTCTGCTTTTGTCGTTTTCCTGTAATTGTCTGGCGGAACGTACGGTCTCTGTTTAACATAATCATCAACATTATTAATGATTGTTCTAACTCTAAAATTGAGTCCTCTCATTTTTGCTAGGTACACAAAGTATTCTTCTCCCTCATCTGAATCAAAATGCTCATAGACATTTCCTTTATATGTAAATTCGGTTGATTTATATGTTTTCTCCCCATTGGCGTTATATCGTTCAAGGTCTTTTAGTTTATAGAAGACTTTTAGTTTCCATGTTGTAGATTTTATGAATCCATAGTCGTTATAATTATGGCGCATAGACTCTATTTCAACAATTCTGCAGTTATCTCGAATGTTTAAGTCCAGGATTGTTGAGCGTTGAGAAAAGCAGAGAATGTCTAGTCCCCATTTTCTATGCAGCTGCAAAAATGATGATACTCTAGGATCCATTGACGAACTATCTCGTCCGCTAGCTTCTTTTTGAGTTTCGTCCCAAGCAATGATTGAACAAGGTGGTGGACAATAGGTTTCATAGATTTCATCATATAGTCCCAACTTGTCCCCGGGCAAATCATAGTTAAATATAACTTTGCCCTGGTGTTTTGTGTGGATCGTCTCATTTGATTGGACAACGTGAATAGGTTTTTCAAAGTTTGTACCATAGACCTGATTAAGATAATCAATTCTATCGTGTGCCATTTTTAAGCGCTCTTCTGGCGAGTATCTAAGAAATTCTAAAAGCCCTTTTTTATCCATGTTTACTCTAAAATCATTTCTAAGAAATGGTTCTAACATGGCAGTTTTTAAAGCTGATTTCCCTTCGCCAGAAGGTGCATAAAAATAGTACATCATCTCCACAATCCTCAATCGAAAAAGATATTATTGCGTAAATACGCAATTTTTTATTCTAAAGAAATATCTTGAAAAATTGCATAATATGTAGCGTTGGCAGTAGCACTTGTTGATGAAAAGTCCACAATGTTTTCAGGGTTATTTGCCACAGTTGACCAACCGACAAACTCATTATTCTCTGGAATTTCCATTGGCACAAATGAATTTGCAAAAGCCGTTGCTGATGTCAAGTCATCAGTAGTTGAAATGTATCTTGTTGCAGATTCCCCGCCCTCAGTTAGCCATACAAATTTGATAACGCTTAACTGATTGACTGTAACATATGATCCCTCAGTTGTTTGGTATACTGCATAGAGCTGTACATCTTCGGTTGGCTGAAATGTATTAATATCTTCTATGAATTTTTCAGGATCAAGAGAATCAGCTATAGTAGATTCGGTATACCAACCGATAAATGTCATAAAGTTCCCGTCTGCATTGTCAATATTTGGAACATAGAGTGAGGTCTGGTATCTTCCGTTATAGTAATAGTTATCAAAATTGAGAATATCAAAGCCTTCCAAATAATTTAAGGTTACCTTTGTAGCTTCCTCTAGATAATTGAATGCTTCTCCGTCTTCGTTGACAAATACAGCATAGTATATAGCGTTTTCTTCTACAGTTATTTCAGTTAAATTAACAATGTTTTCAGTGTCAATTTCACTTATTGTTGAAAAGCCGAGGAATGTATAACCCTCAGGAGCCTCAGCAGACATATCCATTGGCAGTAATTCGACCTTGCCGTCTGCACCTGCTTTGAATTGAAATATATTATTAAACATTTGTACCTGGTAAGGAATAGCTTCTTCGGCTACTGCATAAACAAGTACCGCTTCATTTTTAAATATCGAAGCGTAGTCTGTTATCAATTCTTTGCCGTCAGGATCTAGAGACCAACCTTTCCATGCATAATTTGGATTGTCCTCAATCGATTGTTGAATATATGTGTTATTTAATGTCATTTCAACTTGATCAGCCGAATATATAATCTCTGCAGATAATTGAGCTTGACCTTCTATGGTATTGACTACAATCATCATCATTAAATTATCACGACGGCAGATCTCGTTTAATTCTTCAAGAGATTTGTCCAAGACGACATCTTGAGAATCATCAGTTTGTGATCCAGCGTTTGACTCAACCTTACCAAAGAAAGTTTTGTCGCCATAACTGAGTGTTATAGGCTTATCATTAAAATAATTGTTTAGAGCGACTCCGCCTGACAATAGACCTATAGTCGCTAAAATTGAAATAATACTTACTCCTGTTTTATTCATAATATTTTTCTCCTAATTTATTTTGAATATCGATAATACTCCATATCT
>DVMB01000022.1 GCA_018715225.1 Candidatus Onthoplasma faecigallinarum
GTGTTGTTATAATCATCAACCAATGTCTGCAATACATAAATATATTGAAAATTTGATCCACTGTTTTGATGTCCTTCATATCCATTTTTACTCTCATAACAAATGGTCGTTATATTTGTCGTAGATGAATATTCATCTCCTCGATATGCTGAACTAACAAAAGTACAACCTTTGCCAAAAATTATTGTTGTTAGACTAAGACAATCATAGAATTCACCGCCATTGATCTCTTCAACATTATTTGTATCTATACCTGTCAAATTTGCACAATTGTAAAATGGCCTATTGTAGAGTTCTGTTACGGAATCATCCAACACCAAATAACCATTAATATTTTGTATATTTGATCCTTTTCTTAACTGCCCATTTTGGACTGAAAAGTAATTGTTGTTTATTAATTCTTCCCATGTCATTATCTTTGTTGTGCGTGAAGAGTTATACAAGCCTGCAGATAATTTTTCATTTACTTGAATATAAGTTGTATTTTCTGTGATTGGAGTAGATGATACATCAACTATATCAGTGCCGTTCAATGACCAACCTTTGAATATATAATCAAAATGACTACGACCAGCAACTAAGTTGGGAAATGTATTCTCTAATATTATTTGACTCTGTATCGTATCGTCATTATCTTTAAATATTACATCAAAGTAGTAATCAATATCAGCGTGTAATATTTCATCCTCTGTTACAATGTGAGTGTCAAAATTAACATATGTATTATTTAATAACCAGCCCTTAAATACCTTATATGTTGTTGAAGAGACTTCTACTTCTGTTAATTTTTCTCCATGTTTAACTGTTTGTGTTGTGTATTCTTCATCTTCATACATAAATGTAACAGTATGCAATTTACTAAACACAGCAACAATTGTTGTGTCTGCCGTGATTGGAGTTGTTGAGAAATTGAATTCAGTTGCACCGTCTAGACTCCAAAACTCGAAAGAGTACCCTTCTTTTGTTGGATCAGTTTCAGGTTTTGTAGCGTGCCCGTTTTCATTAACCAATTGAACTTCATAAGCAAAATCGTCGACTTCGAATGTTACAATTAACTTTTCAGAGTCTTGGTATGCTTCTAGGAGTTCTTCGTAGTAAGCGACTTGTTGCTCAAGTTCTAATACTTGAGATTGAAGACTTTCGATCGTAGCAAGGGCTTGATCGTACAAATCTCCTAAAGCAACATATTCGTCATCTAGTTCGCCGTAGTCGTCTTCGAGTTGGTCATATTCAGCTTGCAATTCTTCTAGCTGTTGAGTTTTTTCTGACAAATTTCCTTGAAGCTGTTGAACTTGGGCTTGCAATTCTTCGATATCGTTTTGCAGTCCTGCTATAATCTCGTCTTTGTTCGCCAAATCTTCGTTGAGATCTGCTATCTCTTGCACTTTGTCTGCAATCTCACCTTGAAGTTCTACTATATCTTCGTTTAGTCCTGCAATTTGATTTGTTAGGTCAATGATTTGCTGAACTTTTTCATCAATTTCGCCGTCTTTGTTGCCAAAATCGAATGGAGATTCGGCAAGTGTGATTATGAAATTGTCTGACTTAAAATAGTTGAGCAAATAGCCAATATCACTCGCTGGAAGTGATACTCTCAGCACACTTGTCAACGATCTAAATGTGAATGAGATTGAAATATTAGATGAGCAAAGCGTCTCATTGTCTACGTCCTGGAAGTTGATTTTGTATGTTCCAAAAATCGTCCCAGCGTTCGTTGTTATGTCGTTTATGATATAATTATTGACGTAAATCAAATAACTTTTTTCTAGTCCGTTGAATTCTGTTGCGTCAAAATTATAATCGTATGTAGCAGTTCCCTCATCTATACTAAACGACACGTCATTGATGTTTTGACTGAACAATACGGTGTCATCTGACAAATAGTCTTTTATCGCTAACTCTTTATATGTGCCGTTGGAGATCGTCCCTATTGTGAAACTTTCTGGTGAAATGTATTCCTGATAGTAGTACACTCCTAATACACTACCAATTAATATAACTAGGAAACAGACTATAACTTGTATCCAATATTTTTTTGTCATACTGCACCTCCTAGATTAAGCTCTGGCTCAATAGAACAAGCTTCTTGATTATAGATTGTCAAATCATCAAGAGTTGAGGAAGAAATCTCAAAGCTTTCGATGTTGAAATCGAAATTTTGTAAATCTATGCCATAGATAGCATAGTCTAGATTGTCCAAATTTAAGTTGATTGAAATCTTTGCCATTTGTAGCGTTGACAAATATTCTGAAAATCTTTCGTCAAGTGTGATATAGTACGCATTTTCAATCGAATTGTATACAGCAGATATATGATCTTCTGTGATTTCGATGTCTGAATATGCGTTCCAATAGTCGTCCAAATCTAGATTTTCATAATAATTCCAAGTTGTAGAGTTGGCGATTTGATAAAATGAACTATCATTGGCTTCGACAACTCCGTTTCTATCGTAATCCACTTGAATTGCCAAATAGTTTCGGCGTTCAGATGTGTCATCTAGTTTGTGATACTGTCCGGATTCATCTTTGTACTCAATGTCCAAAAAGTTTGCCAAATCATAGAATTTAAGTGCAAACTCTCGATACTCTACTGCGCTAGAGTGTTCTTTCGCAGAAGAAATGATTGTGTTGAAGACTTCGAACCAAGAATAGGTAGCAGTCCTAGTCTCTTTTTGACCGAACAAGCCATTCCAAAATCCGTCCTTGTCAACAGTGTAGGAATATTCTTTCAACGTTAAACGGTAGAATTGACCGTCTATATCTATCAAAAGATAGTTGTCCAAGTCGTCAGCTGAAATGCTATAGTATACTAGTCCGTCATCGCCAGTGTAGTACAAATAGATATCTCCAAATATGCATGAACTGTTTTGAACCATCATTTTTGAGTAACTTTCGGAAGCATGGCCAAAATCTTGTCCAGCATTTCTAAAAATATAATTTTGATAATTAGGATCATAGTTCCAAACAGACCAATCATCGCCTACGGCTTGAATACCGAACCCGGCGATCCCTGTGCCGTCTGCGTCCGTGTATGAGTTAAATTGGATCTCATAGAGAGATTCGCCATTGTTGTTAGTATTGTCATGAATTGTCACTTTACAGATATCTACGTTGTTTTCGTTGGCGGTTAAAGTAGAGGCGTAAGTTACGCCAATAGTCCACGGCTTTTCCCTGGTCACGATGTTATAGATCACGAATGCCGAGACGAGCAAAGCAAACGCTGTCAATATATACAGCGAGATCATGAACCCTTTTTGTGCTTTATTTAGATCTGACATGTTTACCTCCTAAATTATCCCAGAGTTCCAACCAAAGAAGTTGAAAATTTCTGATAAGAATTCAAAGCCTTTACCAATACCGCCAAATATCCAACCCAAACCGTCGAATATCCAAGTACCAGTACAGACTGCGAGTGCCACTATGACTAATACAATTATTAATGCTTTCATCCTTTTCTCCTTAAATTAAGCAATATTCTTTCCCATGTTTTAACAAAATAAGGTCGGCTTGACCAAACTGTCTTTTTATCTCCTGGAATGTTTCATACGCAGTAGATTCAAGTACAATTTGGTCAACTATTTGTCCCCGATTATTGCAATATCTTACAATCATCATCACCCACCTCATTTTTCAACTAAATAAAACACTCAATATTGAGTGTTTGATTTTTAATAACTATTTAACTTTAACTTCGCCAAGCACTATGCCTTTTGACGTGCAAAGATACAATTTGTCATCTTTTCTCTGTGCTGGCTTCTTTGTTGTAGTCTTTTTTGTAGACTTTGTACTTGTCTTTGCAACTTTTTTGTTAGTTGGCTTTTTAGTTCCTTTCTTTGTCATACCGCTTCTTCCTCCTTTTTTCTAGACTTATACTCAGTGTAATAAATCCACTCAGTACCGCTCGGTTTATTTTTATTTTCAATGACGACCTTTGGAAACGGACGCAATCCCTGTTTTCGAACTTCACTTAACCTAGCTGAAAATTCTTTTTGAGTATTGAACACTTCATACTTTTTACCAGGGAAAATGAGTACAAAATTTAGCACTTTCATATTTCACCTGCCCTGTTGATCAGGCGTTCCACCTCGAACATCTGCTTTTCTCGGCTGTTTAGAAGCGATTTCAAAAACTTGATGTCATTGAGTAGAGCATTGCATTGTTTGGCAAGCGAAACATAATCTGAATTCATCTTTTTTAATTCAGATTCTAGTCTCCTAATCTCTTCTCTCAAATCTACCTTCTCTTTTTTCATATTTCCCCTAGATCATCAATTGGTAACTTAATCTATACTGATCAAATACAACTCTCCATTTTGTTGCATTTAGTCCTAGTTTTCTTAATTTACTAACATAATTTTCTGCTTCTTTTTCTGTATCGAATAGTTCTTTATTGACTTGATATTTTACTTTTGATCTTTTCATATCAACCTCATTTTTTAAATTTAAGCTTTATAGTTTTTTTAGATATTTTTTCTGCAGTCGGTCTATGCTTATACAAAGCAATCTCTGCTTCTTTAAATGTTTTAAATGGTCCAGCTCCTGCACCATATGTAGTATAGACATTAAAATACTTACCATTTGAAGCTTTTATTATTTTTAATTTTTTGCCATCTCTTTCAATATAATTTCTGATAACTTTTTCTTTCATATATATTCCTAATAGCAAGCCCCAGGTATCGCCCCTGGATTGATTCTCTCGGCTCACATCTAGGGCGGTTTAGGTTGAATGTATTCTTTTTTGGAGACCTACCGCCCTGGTGGAAGCATTTTCAAACTCTTACTTAATTTCAAAATCTTAATCTTGCTTCCTGAAAAGCCCTTTTTCTTCTTTCTCTTCTTCTGGGCTTTGGTAAGGACCGTGCCAGTCGATTGACACTTTGTCCTTTGGTATCCGTTGCAGGTTCGACCTGCCGAGACAGTTAGAACTATGGCTGTTGTCGGCTAACTTCTCACGGATATGTAATTAATAACTGCCACATATTTATTAGACTTTTACGAATATTTTTGGTATTATGTAAACTATAGGGGAAAATATTTTTCTCCCCTTTTTTATTTAAATTAATAAACTTGTCGATAAGTATTAATTTAAAAATTTGACTAAGGAGGAAACTATGAGTTGGATATCTGACCAAATGAGAGTCCGTCGAGCAGGACGCATTGCTAGAAACAAGACTGAACTAGAGCAACTTAAGCAAGAACGACAAACTGAAGAAGTTAAGGAAAGAATTAAACAGTTAAGTTCTGCTATTGCTAAAGATGAAGAACGAAACAAAATAGCAAGCGAGAAAAACATTAAGCCTGTAGATAAGACTAAGCATATTAACAAACAAACTCACAATAATGTTACTATGCCAATCAACTACAAAGGCACACAAACAACAGATGTTAACGATAAAACATCTCAAAATTTAGATAATCCAGAGCATAAACAACAATCCGCTCGTAAAAAGAAATCTAAATAATAGAAAGGGTCAACTAGTTTGACCTTTTTTATTTTGATGTGCAGATATTAATTTGTAATTGTCCTAGTGCCAGCCACCGCTGGTGTTTTTTGTTGCCTATTGCCAGGTTTAGCCTGGCTTTAGACATGAACTTGACTAAATTTGACTATTTTTGTAATATAAAATTATGATCTTGACTATTATTTCGATATGTATTGCATTTTTAAGTTTGATTCTATCTATAATTAATACAAGCAATCAGATTAAAACTAACAAAAAGTTGGATAACAATTTCGATTTTGATTTGTTGCGTTTTGATAATGAACTAAAAATATTCATCATTAAGTTAAAGAACATATCTAGTAATCCCATGACTGTAATATCGATAACTATAAATAGTAATGGTTTGAATTATCGTCCTTTTTTAGAACCTGTAAATAAAACTACTGACGAACTTTTTATACAACATGGTTCAATAAATTGTTATTTTAGCCCAAATTCTGTCCAAGATATAAGATGTTTTATTCCAGATAGCCTTGATCTTCATCAAGAATTCACAATCGTAGTAGAAACAATCAATTGTAAATTTACTAAAAAGTTCGATTCTATTTATGACATTTCATGTTATCAAATTTACGATGATCCGTCAGATCCTTCTTTTTAGATTTATAAATGTAAATTGAAAGTCCAACATTATATAAAAGTGCAACACAAGAAATGGACAACGCTATAATTTCTAACAACACACCTCCTTATAATTCCAGCGATTGCTGGTGTTTTTTGTTGCCTATTGCCAGGTTTAGCCTGGTGTTGGGCATGCGGACTGTCTTGTCGATCAGACAGTCTTTTTGTTAGCCATATAATTTGGAAGTACATATGGAAAACAATATGATTAAGATTTAACAGAAATCTTGATGTCATAGTTAGTAACTAACTATTAATATGAATAATAAGCAAGTTTTCAACTGATGTCAAGCAAATTTAGTTAAAAATTTGTATTTTTTTATAGAAAATGTTAAAAAATTATTGGAGGTACATATGGAAGACAATATTTTTTATCTAAAAAAACTGCGTGAACTAAGACAAAAACGCAAATTAACACAAGAAGATATGTCTAAAATTCTTAATCTTGGTAGCACTACATATAAAAATTATGAGAATAATATAACAGAGCCAAATATTGAAACATTAATTAAACTTGCAAATTTTTATAATGTTTCACTTGATGAACTTGTAGGACGAGAGGCAGATACTATCAATTTGAAATATTTGGATGAGAATGAAGCGTATTTGATTAGAAAAATTTTGAAAATGAACGACCTGGAACTAGCCAAAACCCGGGCTTATGTTACGGGTCTAACGGAGTAAATATTGATGACAGAAGAAAAAATATTATTATCAACTACACTTGAATTTTTAAAAAACAAGACAAGCAATTTGAATATATAAGAAATGAAAACAACATTTACCAGGCGTATATTATTGGTAAATTGGATAAGGAAGATATTAAAGAAGAAATGAATAAAACTGTTCCACTATTACAGGAGGAGCAGATTATGAAATATAAAGGAATCAGTATAACGAAACGAAAAGACGGTAGATATACCGCAAGACCATATCATAATGGGAAAAGATATAGTATTTATGGCAGAACTCAAATCGAATGTTATGAAAAATTAAAACAATTCTTCAAAAATAAACCAGCAAAGAAAGAAGTAAGCAAATCAATCACTCTATATGAATGGCTAGATAAATGGTATACAACATATAAGGTGGGCAAATTAAAACCAACGAGCCTATATCAAATCAAAGTTTGTATAAACAAACATATCAAATTAAATATCGAAGATAGACCACTAAACAAGCTGACGTCTATTGATGTCGATGTTGCTTTGAGCAAAATCGAAAGCAGCCGTATGAAAAAATACACCTATGACTGCTGGTGCGAATCTCTTCGAATTGCATACAGAAATAAATTGATAAAAGAAAATCTATCTGACCTAATAATACCGATTCATCACACCAGGATCAAAGGCACTGCCCTGACACTGCAACAAAGGCAGATTTTCCTGGAGAAAGTTGGGCAAATCAAATATGGCAAGATATTTTTATTTCAATATTACTCTGGCTGTCGTCCGCAGGGTGCCAGAAATCTAAAATGGACAGACATCAAGGAAGATACTATTTTTATTAATGAGACCAAATCGAAGAACGGTCAGCGTTGGATACCATTATTTGCCAAACTAAATGAACTGTTGAAATCAATACCAAGAACCAGCGAGCGAGTGTTCCCTATCAGCGAGACTACGATCAAGGTCCAATTTGAAGAACTGAAAAAACTGTGTGGCTTTGAGTTCACGCAAAAATCATTGAGACATACGTTCGCCACAATCTGTGCAGAGAACGGCATTAATGAGAATACTATTGCAAAATGGCTAGGACATGGGAACCCTTCTACAACCAAAAAATACTATATCGATGTGCTGACTGATTTTGAGAAAGAACAGGCATACAAAATCAATATAATTTTTAACGCTAAATTTGACCCCCATTTTGACCCCCATTTTTTAGAAAAAAATAAAAAATAGTAGTGTTCCCACACGTCAAACACTACTATATATTGTGATTTTGGCGCCCCGAGTAGGGCTCGAACCTACAACCTATCGGTTAACAGCCGAGTGCTCCACCATTGAGCTATCGAGGCATTTCGACAACGAGTTTATTATATAATATAATTTTCTCATTGTCAACAAATTTTTAATAATTTTTTAAATGTTTGTGATCCTATCATAGAGATGATATTTATTTAACAAATTGATAAAGTTTATTTTAACCAAAACGTTGTGCACTTCCGCTGAAAAGATCTCTTGTAATTCTTCATTTTCTTCTTCATTCACGAAAGTAAAATCATCTAGATTATATGTGTAAATATCACGGCTAAATAGTCCTCCTGTATTAGAGTAATATACCACCATATCTCTGGTCTCTCCGTCTAAGGTATAGATATAATCAGCAGGTCTAAACAGTGAATGCCCTATATATAAATTTTCATTAAACGAAACACCTAATAAATCAAACAATGTAGGAATTACATCATAAGCAGAACAAAATCTGTCATTGATCGTATAATTGCTACCCGTCTCAATATTATAGTTTTTCAACCCTGGACTAGAGATTATCATTGGAATGGTATTCAACTCTATATTGGATAAATCTGCGACATCAATCCCTTTGAACCTATTGGATAGATTGTTATAATAAGCATAATGATCAGCGTACAACAAAATGGTCGTCTCGTCATAGATATCATATTCTTTTAATTGATCAATAATGACTCCTATCGCTTCATCAAGCCCCATTACTCCACATTGATAATACAATAATTCTTCGCAAAGGCTTGGATCCGTTTCAAAATAAGCATCTAAAACATTTTGATACCAATCTGTATAAGTTAAGTCTTCCACTTCTTTGCTTGGATCTATTATCCAATTGTTTTCGTCATCCAATATACAATCATCCGGACCATACATCACATAGTTATGATAACGCATGCAATCACCATCATTTTCATTGTAGTCATACGCACCATGCGAGGACACATTGAGATAGAAAGTATAAAATGGTTGTTCATTATAATTTGATGGCACTATATAATCAATCGCATTTCTAGCAAAATCACCCTCTGCTGCCCAGTGATGAAACTCAACATCTTCATAAATTTGATTACCATATTCATCCACGAGACTATTTTTACCTATTACATTGTCAAATCCAAGATTAGGATGGGTCTCATTCCTAGAATAGAAATTGATATCATGAGAGTGGACATATGATGTTGTGTAGCCCATTGATTTCAACACGTTAGGCATGGTATAGCCGAAAGCATTTAATTCCTCATCATAGTTTGATCCCGCTATATCCACCAGATTATATCCTACAGGGTAATTTCCCATAATGCCAAAGCCTTCACTGATGTTTGTCTTCGACTTCGCAAAGAAATTTGTTGCGATCAATGAATCATTCCCCACATTGTCGTTAGATATATCAGTAGCGTAATCATCGCCATAAATTATTGAATAGATATTTGGCGTCAATTCATATGATAGGTTGTTTAGATCTTTATCATAAGTGCCATCTCCAAAAGCGAACCACTCTAGCGATTCCATCATAATCACGATGACATTATTCCCCTCATCAACGCCGAAAACTTCACTTGAATTGTAAGTACTCCCAGAATCAAAATAATCTACAACCAAACTATTTATAGTTTTTCCACCTGAAGAAAAATAGTTTGCCACCAAATTGGTAAGATAACCATATGTGCCAAATTTTTGATAACTACTGCTCTTCAAAATGCTGGTGTTCATAAGGAAAGTGTCGCTAGAGATGTAGTCTGCCGAATTAATACTGGATAGGTCATTTATCCTAAACCTTTCATCAAAGAAATAAGTACATGCCACGCACTGCAATGCAAGTATCAATATTACATTAAAGACAGAATAGTGTTGTTTGATGTTGATTTTATTTTTTTTGCACATCTTCAAGATCAGTATCCCCACCACTAAAATCGCTAAAAATGTCCCAATCAATTGTAAAATGACAGAAAAATACACAAAATTTGTCGTAATTGCCGCCCCTGCCTCTCCTATCAATCTAATCATATCAAAAGAGAATAGGTCGCCATAAATCGTGTAAAGGGAATAATTTACATATATAATAATAGTCTGTATAAACAATATTATGGTATAAATCACATATTGTGCGGTATAGTTGGGGATCAAATAAACTAGCATTGCTATAAATAGAATTATAGCGAAATTATACCAAAAATATTCCGGCATGAAGCCCAATCCTAGGATATAAAAAGTTACTGCTTCTAAAATCAAAGCACCAACAATAAAATATAATAGCATAGCCAACTTATTGCAAATAGTTTTCACTTTTTACCTAATATATATTATATAAACTTACAAAATTTTAGTCAAGGTAAATTAAGTTGAAAAAATTTTATAGAATTGTTATAATTATATTGTGTTTAATTGGTTGAAAAATAAACTCAATAACTTAGTGCCGAACGACATTAACGATGGCTTGATGACATCAAATTTTTGCACTATCAAGATTGGTAGTAAAATCAAGATCCCTGACAATGTCGTAGGTTTTGTTTATTTCAAGGATAAAATGTATTTAGAGATGAATAGTGGCGAACATATTTTAAACGAAGAGAGTCTAATAAATTTATACAAAAAACAATTAGGAAAGAAAAAATCTATAAAAAAGTTAAACCTGGACCTATTTTTTGTAAACCTGTCTAGATTTGAACATAACTTAAATTATAAAGACAAAATCCCCGTCAATCACAAAACGACTAAATTGACTTTTGATGTAAAAATCACATCAAATGTAACGGACGCAAAGAGTTTTTTAGACACAATTCTCATCACCACCGCCAATGTAAATTCTAGAATTGCGGATGAAATATATTTATCTTACATAGAAGAATTTTTGAGGAATTATTTTCTAAAAGTTGAATTGGACGATTTTGCCCTTCCTGAAGAAATGAAATCAAATATTTTCGATAAACTTTCAAAATTTTTGAATAAAATGGGAGTAAGTTTACATAAATTAGAAATTAATTTGAGCGAAAATACAAAATTAGATAAAAATTCTTCAAACAAAGCTTCATTTTTTGATTTTTACCGAGAGAGTAAACCTAAGAATGAAGAAAAACAAGAAAATACAGTTGACCAAAAAGAAAAATTAAACTATACTCTAAATAGCCGTGAAACTAAAAGTGCAGTAAATGAAGAAAAGCCAGAAGAAAAAGAGGACAAAAAAGAAACTGTCTCATACTGCCCTAGATGTCAAAACAAACTTATACAAGGTTCAAAATTTTGCCATAGATGCGGTTATCAAATAAAATAGGAGGAATTATGAAGTTCAAGAAAACTGATATTATAAAAGATGTTTTAGAAAAGCATGAAAAAGCAGAAGAAATTCTCACAGATTTTGGTTTTCATTGTCTATATTGCCCAATGTCTCAAATGGAGAGTCTAGAAGAAGCCTGCCAAGTGCATGGCATAGATATAGACGAATTGCTAAAAGCGTTGAATAAATAAAATGGATAAGTTATAAAAAAATAAAATAAATTATATATAACCAAATATTTCGAAACGAAAGATGAATAATCAAAAATAATCAAAAAAATAGGAATCACACGATTCCTATTTTTTATCCGCCAACTTTATACCCCAAACTGCGAATTGAATAGTTCGTAATAGAAACCCTTTTTCGCCAGCAACTCTTTGTGGTTGCCCTGTTCTACAATATGCCCTTTGTTCATCACTAAGATTGTATCCGCATTCTCTATGGTGGACAATCTGTGTGCGACAATGAAGCAGGTTCTCCCCTCCATGATTATATCCAATGCTTGCTGAATCTTCATCTCTGTCCTTGTATCAATATTGCTCGTCGCTTCATCTAGTATCATCATAGGTGGTCTCAGTAGCATAATTCTCGCTATACACAATAGTTGTTTTTGACCCGCACTGATGTTGTCCGCCCGTTCTGTTATGATCGTATTGTACCCATCTGGCAGTTTTTCTATAAACGCATGGGCGTTGGCGAGTTTGCACGCTTCGATTATTTCATCCATACTAGCGTCTGGCTTGCCATAAGCGACATTATCTTTCACAGATGCGTTATATAGCCAACTTTCCTGCAACACCATGCCATAAAAACTTCTAAATGATTTTCTTGTAACTTTTCTAATGTCTTTCTTGCTGACTTTGATGCTACCTGAATCTACATCATAGAAGCGCATCAGCAAATTGATTATGGTACTCTTTCCGCAACCAGTAGGTCCAACTATTGCCACTCGTTGCCCTTGTTTTACATTCAAATTTAGATTTTCTATCAACTTGAATGATTTTTCATAACTGAATTCGACATCTTTTAGATCCACAGTGCCATCACACTTTTTCAAGTTAGGAAGTTTGCTATCATTAATCTCGTTTTCTTCTTCTAGCATTTCAAAGACTCTAGTAGCACTCGCTATCGCAATATTCAAATCAGCAAATATGCTGGTAAGGTCATTAAATGGTTTAGTGAAATTGTCCGAATAACTCAAGAAACTTGATACCCTACCAATTTTGATCGTTCCATTCATTACCATAAAGGCACCAATTACTCCAATGACACCATACAATATGCCATTGACCAATCTGGATGCCGGGTTAGCAAGAGAGGCATAAAATACAGATTTTTCACTGGCTGTATACATCTTTTTGTTGTAGGTATTGAACTTTTCAACCGTATTCTTTTCGTCGTTGAATGCTTTGATGACCTTCATATTCGTCATCATCTCTTCAGCAAATCCACTCAAATCCCCCTGCACTTCCACTCTTTGTTTGTATAGTCGTTTGCTCTTTTTTGTAATCATAATTGCGAGCACCAATGAAAGCGGAGCAATGACTATTACTATAAGTGCGAGCGTCCATCTCATCACAAACATGATGACCATTATGACCAGCAACTGAAACACCCCGCACACAATAGCTTTAAACCCACTCAAGAAGCCATCAGTTACATTTTCTACATCTGCTGACATAGTGTTCATTATGTCCCCATGCGAATGGTTATCTATATATTTGATCGGCACATTGTTTATCTTGTTGTACAAAGCATTTCGTATAGACTCTCCTGTCTTGTAGGTCAAGATATTCATATAATATTCGCCCAGCCAACTGAAAAACGAAGAAAAAGCGGACAAAATTATTATTATAACTAAATATTCTATCAATAAATGGAAATTGACATTTGCGATCCCCACCATACAGTCGATAGCAAGCCCAGAGAAAATAGGTATCGTCATATTTAGAGCGATGGCAATTATATCAAAAATCACGGACAAAAAGAATACCGTTTTGTGCGGTCTAACATATGGTAATAATTTTGACAATAATTCCTTTATCCCTTTTTTCTTCATACTCCACTACTTTGATTGAGACTCGTATATCTCTTTATATATTTCACAATTTTTCATCAATTCATTATGTTTACCCATGCCAACGACATCGCCATTGTCAAGTACAATAATGAGGTCAGCCGTTTTGATAGAGGTCGCCCGCTGGGAGATCAACACCAATGTTGTATCCAATTTTTTCAATGCTTTACGCAAATTATAATCAGTCAGGAAATCCAACGCACTACTGCTGTCGTCCAAGATCAACAATTCTGGCTTGTCTATCAAAGCACGTGCGATTGTCAGCCTCTGCATTTGACCACCGCTCACATTTTTGCCTCCTGCCATTATTTGATAATCTAGCCCATTACTCCATTCGCTTACGAACTGCCAAGCCTGGCTGATTTTCAACGCCTCGATGATCTCTTCGTCGCTAGCATTTTTATTTCTTAACTGCATATTTTCTCTAAGACTGCCACTAAAGAGCGTGCTTCGTTGTTGCACTATGCTGATTTCATGACGCAACTGTTCTAGCGAAAACTCCTTGATGTTTTTACCTTTATATAGAATTTCTCCCTTGTTGACATCATAAAATCTAGTCATCAAACTAGCCAAAGTGGTTTTCCCGCTACCCGTCCCGCCTATTATGCCTATCGTTTGATGTGGGAAAATTTTAAACGACAAATCTTTTATAAAATACACATTATTATCGTCCATTGTGTAGTTGAAACTGACATTTTTGAATTCCATCAAAGCATCGTAGTCCAACTTCTTGAACTTTTTCGCACTTGGGCTGTCTTTTATTGTTGGCTCGGTGTTCAATACCTCGTCAATGCGGTGAATACTAGCCGTCGTCCTCACAAAAAATGCAATTATTTGAGACAATAACAACAGCGAAATTGTGATGATAGCGACATAGTCAATCAATGCAATGATATTCGCCTGGGTCATTCCGCCAATGTTAATTTGAATTCCACCGATATACAAGAGAGCGATTGTCGCCGCATCTACCACTAAGTATATCAACGGGTTTAACATGGCGGTCAATTTGGATACTCTTATACTCGTTTTTGTATAATCTTCGCTCGCCATTTCAAAACGCTTTTGCTCGTCAGCCTGTTTGTTGAAAGCCCTGATGACACGTGTCCCTGACAGGTTTTCTTTCGTAACACGACTGATTTTGTCCAACTTATCACGAGTTTGTTTAAAATACGGAGTTGTCTTCTTCATGTAGACGACAAGGATAATCGCCATGATAGGAATAAGTACCAGGAATATCAAAGACATCTTGCTATTGATAACTAGACTAAGGATAAATGCTCCAATCAATAAGCAAGGGACCCTGACCATAAGTCGCATGAATATAGATATAGCGTTTTCCACCTGCATGACATCGTTCGTCAATCTGTTTACCAAAGATGCTGTCCCGAATTTGTCCAATTCACTATGCGAGAATGTGGACACTTTTTCAAACAGCTTATTTCTAATATCCGTAGCCACGCCGACGCTAGCTAGAGAAGCACACTTTTGACTGATTAGGCTGAAACCAAACCCCAAGACATTGAAGACCAAGATCAATATTCCAAATTTGATAATATAATTTACATCTCCGCTATCGACTCCCACTTCTATAATGTGAGCCACAATAAGCGGATTGAACAATTCTAATATCGCTTCCAAAAGTTTAAAGAATGGTCCAATAATCATGTACCATTTGTATTTTTTTAAAAATTTGAGAAGCATCTTCATTTAGATTAATTATAAACAATTGCCACCAATTTAACAAATAATTTTAATAATATTCATCAAATTTCAAATCTAAAAGTTTATGTATACAAAAATATTAAAATACATTGCTCTCCAACAATTTAGGGAAATTAAAGTATTATCTGGTATTTTGTAGCAATAACAATCTGCAACGGCAACGTTGAAAATTCTGGTAGCGACTATGCTTATTTTTTATAATATAAACAAGGTATCTTATAATTCATAATTAGCAATAATAACTTAACTAAGTTAAAATAATTAATAATTTTATAAATTTTTGGTGTATTTTTATATTTTACTGCTTAAACAATGGTTTTTTTATAAAAAATTTTATAAAATTGATAAAATAATTAAATTTTAAGATTTGTTCAACTAATTAATTTCAAATATTTGTTATTTATTATTTTTTTTAGTATAATAACCATAAAACACAGGAGTATACTGATGAAAAAAAGAATTCTTCTCACATATATGGAATCTGGAATGGGACATATCACTTCAATCAAATCCATATCCGATGCTTTGAACAAATTGAATGACGGAAGTTATGAACTGATAGATAGTTATATCATGCAAGAGGACAAGAATCCCACCTTAATTAAATTCAACAATTTCATAATACATCAAACTCAGCAAACAAATAAGATCAAAGGCTATGGGGCTTTTGTTTTTACCTTATTAGAAATTCTTGGCAAGCAAAAATTTATGGTATGTATTCATCATACATTGTTTAGAAAAGCGTTGAACGAAGCACTGAAATCAATAGACAAATACAAACCTGATGTCATTGTCAGCACTCATTATTTCATGACATTGTGTGCCATTGAGTACAAGAAAAGATACAACAAAAATTGCATAGTCGTAACATACAATCCAGACAACAATATCCACACCTGGTGGGACAATAGAGACGGGCTCTTCATCGTCAACAATCCGCAAGCGTACAAAGAAGCCATTGAACGTAGGCATTTCAATCCAGATGAAGTGAAGCAAGTCTACTTTACCGCCCGAGATGAAATCATCTCAGCCCATCAGGACAAAAAATTGTATAGACAAAAACACAATATCCCACAAGACAAATTTTGTGTCATCATAGCGGACGGGGCTTACGCCAGTGCAAAATCAAAAGATGTATGTAATGAACTGCTGAAGACAAACCTACCTATCACGATCATCATGCTAGCAGGAAAAAACGAAAAGGTATACAACTATTTCAAAGAAAAAGAAGCCCACACCAAGCCAAACATCACGTTGATCACATCAGGGTTTACGACCGAAGCATACGAACTTTATTGTGCCAGCGATGTATTCGTAACAAAAGCGGGTCCAAACGCTATTTTGGATAGCGTGTTTATGAACACCCCAATCATAGTTGACTACTATGCTCATCCTATAGAAAAAGCAACCACGAAGTTATTCGTGGACAAATTTAAGTGTGGATTGGCTATCTACAAACCAAAAAAGATAAGGAAAAAGATTGAAGAATTTATTAAAACCCCAGAATTGTTGACCCCATATATAGAAAACTGCAAAAAGATAGACAAAAATCAAAATGGTGCTGAAGATGTGGCAAAATATATTATAGAAGAGATTAGGAAGTTAGATGAAAAAGGAAATTGATACTACCTACAAATACGATGCACACGCAATGGAGTTGAACCCTAATTCAAAAGAATACAAACAGATTTTAGACGACCTAGCCTCCAAAGGCGAATTTGATGTGCATACAACTAAATTTAGTACAAAAAACATGAAAAATATAGATGGCAAATATGTCTATGTGCCCAAAAATGTACTATACAAAATGACTCGAGCAGTCGTAAAAAGCATATTGTATATATTTAGACCTTTAGTCAACGGAATAGCGTTCCACTTGAAAGTTAAAGGTAGAAAGAATTTGAAGGGCATCAAGTCCGCTATCACTATCAGCAATCATGTTCATTTTTTGGATATTCTCATGAATATGCAAGCAATAAACAAAAAAAATTTTTATGTAGTCGCAGCGAATCATAATATGAAAAGAGGCATCACTGGTTACATCTTCAAAGCCAGCGGTGTCCTCCCCTTATCCTCATCTCTTGACGCTTCAAAACATTTGAACAAAACGATAAGCGAAATTTTGCAAAAAGGTGGATTCGTCCACATGTATGCAGAATCTGCCCTTTGGTTTAGATACGAAAAGAGTCGCCCGCTAAAGATAGGTGCCTTTAAAATTGCAAGTGAAAACAATGTTCCCGTTGTCCCATTGGTAATATTATTTAGACCTAAGAGCAAATTAGAATTTTACCGCAGGAAAAAGACAGTTACGATACAAATTGGTCCCCCTATCTACCCCAAACCCGACATGACAGCAAGAGAAAGTGCATCAATCATGAAAGAAGAATGTCAAAAATATTATAATGACACAGTATGCGATTTCTATGGCTATGACAAGGAGACTTATAGTATATATAAATAGTTGAATAAACCTTAATGGATGAAAAAGTTAATTATTTTATCTATTCAAACCCACCATATCAGCAATAAAAAAAGCCGAAATATATCGGCATTTTTTACAAATTGGCTGATATTTTTAATATTAAACAAATAAGATAAAATTAAGTTGACAAATCAATTAAATTTTAAGATAATACAATTAGGAGTTTTAATGAAACCAGGTGAAATAATCTATTATGAAGATGAACTAAATGATGAGATCATTGACTTTCATATAAAGAAAAAAAAGATTGACGGCGACTACAAATACCTACACAAAAATCTTTTTTATAGATTATGGTCATTCGTTACATATAGATTGATAGCTACTCCTATAGTATGGTTTTATTTGAAATTTCATCATGTCAAAATAATCAACAAAAAAATTTTAAAATCATACAAAAAAACGGGATATTTTATATACGGCAATCATACGAATCAACTTATTGATGGCTTCTCTCCCACTATTACCTGTTTTCCAAAAAAGCCATACATAATAGTCAATCCAGATAATATATCCATGCCGTTTTGGGGACATTTTACTAGAATGTGGGGTGCTCTTCCGCTACCAGACACTATACAAGCGACAAAGAACTTTTCAAAAGCATTGGACGAACTTATATCCAAAAACCATCCAATATTGATTTATCCAGAAGCTCACCTTTGGCCTTATTATACAAAGATACGTCCTTTCACCTCAAAATCGTTCAAATATCCTATCAAATATGACAAGCCTGTATTTACTTTTACGACAACTTATCACAAAAGGAAATTTTCAAAGAAACCCAGAATTGAAATATATGTAGATGGACCTTTTTATCCTGACAAATCTCTTGAGATGAAAGCTAGACAAGAAAAGTTAAGAAACGAAGTATATGAAAATCTAGTCAAACACGCTCAGTGTAGCGACTACGAATATGTTATGTATATAAAAAAGGAGCATAAATGATAAATATACTCTTTGGTGGAAATTATAAAGTTTTTGATGGCATATTACTTTGCTTATTATCTATGTCAAAGCACACAGATGAACCCATTAATGTGTTTATTTTGACGGCCGATGTTACATCTCTTAATCCAGAATACAGACCTATCACAAACGATAAAATTGATTTATTAGATAAAATCATCAAATCAAAAAATCCGGAAAGCAAAGTCCAACTCATAACCCTTGGCGATGAGTTCAACGATTGGATAAAGAAATCTCAAAACAAATTGAGTATATATACTCCTTACACATTCCTACGTCTTTTTGCGGACAAGATACCAGAGATTCCGGATAAGATAATATACCTAGATACCGACATCATGATAAACGGCGACATAAAAGAGTTGTTTGACATAGATATTAGCGACTACGAGTTAGGCGTGGTAAAAGATAGATACGGACACATTTTCATTAACTACAAATATTTCAACGCAGGTATGCTACTACTCAATATGAAAATGATAAAACAAACCAAACTTTTCGATAGAGTCAAAGAAATGTGCATCAACAAAAAAATGGGTTTCCCAGATCAAACAGCGTTAAACAAATGTGCAAAGAAAAAATTGTTTTTACCTAGGAAATTCAACGAACAAGGTCCACTACAAAAAGACACCATAGTGCAACATTTCAGCAAACGTATCAAGTGGTTCCCCTTCTTCCATACACAGAATATCAAGCCTTGGCAAATTGACTTAGTCCACTCGGTCTACAAATGGCATCAATACGACGATATTTATGAAGAATATATCAAAATAAAGCAAACAAATAGTGCAAACTAGCCGTTTGCTTTTTTGTTATTTTACACACCAAACAATCAATTGACAACATTTTGTAGATTTGTTATTATTGATTAATAAATTTAGGAGATGATATGCTTCATATTGATATATTAAAAGAGCCAGCCGAAGAATATAAAAAATATATAAACATTCAGGAGCAATTCGAATTAGACGGGAATTTCAACGAAGATGTAAATGAAAATTCATACGAAGGCACACTACCTGTTGATGAAAATTTTGAATTTATTAAAAAAGGATTCAAAAATGCGTTAAAACACGCTATATATTCCACCGCCATGCGTTATTACACCAACAAAATAGCAAAATTCGTGAAACTACAAGTCGTTGGGAAAGAAAATCTAAAAGGCATCAAAGAGGCTATCGTTACCTGTAATCACATCAGCAAGTTTGACTCGTTTGCTGTACGTAAGGCTATTGGCATCAATATTCTGTTTGTTGCCGCTGACTTCAATAACTGGACAGGTAAAATGGGCGATCTCGCTAGATATAATGGATACCTCCCTTTGTCTAGCAAATACAGCGTAATGAAAAAATTTAATCAAGCCATTGAATATTATTTAAACAAAGGCAAAAAGATTTTGATCTATCCAGAGCAAGCCATGTGGCGAGATTATAAAAAGCCAAGGCCCATGAAAGATGGTGCCTTCCATTATGCAGTAAAACACAATGTCCCTATTCTACCCCTATTTATAACTTTCCGCCCAAGCGGTATTATAGAGGACGGCGTAGAATTTATGTATTACACGATTCATATATTGAAACCAATCTATCAACAAGTGGACAAGTCCAACAAGGACAACGTCGAATATTTGAGAAAAGAAAATTTTGCCTCTTGGAAAGAATGTTATGAAAACACATATAATACACCATTAGAATATACCACTCTTGATAAATCTAAAATCAAAATTTAGTTATAAAAAAATTTAATTATAAAAAGATGTCAACTTGCATCTTTTTTTTACTATTTATACATTTTTATTTGATAAAGGAAAGCACTTCACAATTAACCATTTCTCCCATTGATCTATATAATGTATTGGAGGTTAATATGTGTAAGGAAACCGAGCTTACTGTTAATCCTTCATTACAAATTGATGTTAATGATACAGCCACTCACAGCATTTGTTTTGAACGTTGTGAAAACAATAAAAACGTTGTCTTAGACTCACAAAATCTATCTAGCGTTGGCAGATTTTTGACTTTAACCACAACTGTAAAAAATGTTTGCCCAAACAAACAAATTGCCATCGGTATCAAATTATATGAGACAACAAATGGTAGCAAGATAATCAAAGGTCATAAATCATTTGCTGTTGCTCATAATGAATCTTGCTGTGCTGATATCACACTATCCAACATTCATTTTGTTTTACCAGAAGAGATAGCAGAAACTGAAGATAAATCAAATATTTGTAGCAGAAGAACATTCGATATAGAAACTACTTCACACTATGTTGATTTAAGTAGTATCCACTAACCCTATCTAACTGTCTAACAAGGCAGTTAGTACATAACAAGATATCCACCCCAACATAATAGAATCATCAAAAACCATTCATGAATAAAAATTCATGATTTTTTATATGATTAATCAACGAAAAATATTGACATAAACCTCATTTCTTGCTAAACTAAAAAGGTCAAAATAAATTTGACAAACGGTATTCAAATAAATTTTCATCATTCAACTTTATTTTATAACCATTAAAATCAAGCTCACTAATCAGTCAGCTAAAAAACCACCATTTTAGTTCTCTTCCATGACGGAAAAGTCTTATTCCAATATATAAGCCGTCAAATCCAACTAAAATACAAAACAAACACACACTCTGCTTATGTGGCGCAGCAGGTAGCGCACAGCCTTGGTAAGATAAAAAATGGCAATTTTAATCAAAATTACAACTGAATATTTACTCCATTTTGGAGCTGTGCTGATGTAGCTCAGCCGGTAGAGCACTGCCTTGGTAATTTTAAAATAGCCGAAATTTGCACCTCAAAAAACAACAAAATTTAACTCAAAAACTGAATATGCTAATGTAGCACAGTCGGTAGTGCACCGCCTTGGTAAGGCGGAGGTCACGGGTTCAAGTCCCGTCATTAGCTCCATAAACAAAAATCGCTAAAAGCCTTATAAATAAAGGAATTTAGCGATTTTTTCTTTTCAATTTTAGAGAGCACTATCCTTTTCCAAAAATGCAATAGGTGTATTTTTTAAGTGTCGTAGGTGTATAAATTAAATCAAAAAATTATAAAAATAAAGACCGAAAACTCAATTTCGAATTTTCGGTCTAAAACTGTCCAGATACATCTAAAACTAGCACGGTAGATGTATATAGGTGTATATAAATATCAAGCTTTATAACAATAAAATTTGTATTACACTTCTTCAAACTTATGATATTTTAAAATGTCATAGTCAGATATTACTTTATATAGAGTTTCCCCTTTATCATTAGCTGCCCAAGGAGTATTTTCTCTATGTGTAAAAGAAATAATTGTTTTTGTATTGTAACCTTTGTATTTTTCTAACGTGTTACGAATTGAATCTATTTTTCTTACTCCATCTATACTATTCATAATTCTACTGTTTAATGGCATCTTATATTTTGCTGGTAGCTTGTCATGCATTTTTAATGAAAATTTATCTACATATGTTGTTGGCGAACTATTCTTATAAGTTTCATATAAGGTTTCAATAACTGGACCATATTTAAAAGCAAATATTTTATCTTTAAAAAGCTTTTTATTATATTTACATAAATAGTCTGCATAGCAATAATATACTAATTTTTCTAATCTAGTATGTGTGCATTTATACATTGACAAAATATAGTTTGCAACATCAATTGCTGTAATTTCTGAGTCCTTTGATAAATATTTTAGAAATTCTTCTGATGTTTTCAATAATTTAACATTATCAAAAAATGGATCTAATTCAACAACATCTTTCCATTTTGCTGTCTTTGTTGAAATAGTATGTGTAGCAATCGAATAATTCTCATTAATATTTTTTTTCTTTTTTAATTCGTATATTAAGTTTTTAAAATCTTCATTATAATCTGTATAATCAATAGCAATTCTTTCCCCTGTATTATAAGAGCTTCCTAAAACTATATAATGTTTAATCACTTCAAACCTCCTTGTTTATTTTTAAATAATTGTTCCCATTTAGTGTATGCTTGTTTGTGTAATTTATGAGATTCGTGATTCTTTTTCTCATCATCTTTGAACCACAATTGAACTTCCCATAAATAATTATAATTATCTTCCTTAATATAAATATGAATAGCTTTATATTCATCCTTGGAAGAATTTAAGCATTTAAATTTAGGAAAATTTTTCTTTATAAAATTCTTTACTTCATTAAAAGTAAAAACTCGGTTAGTAATAACTCTCAACCCAAACATATCATTTAAACATTTATTGATGGCAATTGTCCCAGATTTGCCAGTAATTTTTTTGGTATTATAGTTAACTAATTTAAATAATGTTGAATTTAATTGCTTTACTCTTGAATGAGAAACATTTGGAAGAGATGATATTTTTAAAACTTGTTCCAATTTTTTTTCATTTAAAAAATCCCTATATTTAAAAATATCTATTAATTTATTAACATCTTCAAGCGTTTGCCAAACTGTTGTCGTCATTTGATTATATTTTAAACCATTTTCTAAACGCCAATCATCACAAACATTCTTATATATATTATAAGTTTCTTCTAATAAAATTTTTAACTCTTCTAAATCATTCATATTTATATTATAGCATACTTGTCAAGTATTTTGTATATCATTATTTCAATTCTTTTATAAATTTTGAAAAAATTTACATATCAAAATCTTTTTCTTTTTTCGTTCTTCGCTTTCTTTCTTCGAGTAATTGTTCTAGCAAATCATCATATTCTTCATCTGTCATATTTGAAAGCAAATCATTCTTTTTGGTTTGTATTTCTTCTTGTCTTCGCCTTTCATCTTCATATAGTTTTTCTTGTTTAATCTTTTCATTTAACTTTTCTGTCGTATTTCGTATATATTCGTTATCAACGGAGTTGTAAACAGTAATTGTTGTTTTTACGTCTCGATGGCCTAAAAGTTGTTGAATAACCTTTGGGTTTTCATTCATTTCAAAAAGCATATTTGAAAATGTATGGCGAAGCCCATGAAAATGTATATTATATTTATCAAGATTATTTCTTCTCTTAAATCTATCAAACACCATTCTACAACCAGAATATGTTCTAACACTTCCGTCGTCATTAGCAAAAACATATGACGTTGGTGCAGTTAATTCTGCGGTTACATTTTTATTAGTCTTTTCTCTATTATTTTGTTTTTCTTTCCAAGTTTGTAATGTATCAACTACAATGTCTGTAATTGGGATTTCTCTAACACTACAAGTTGTTTTAGTATCACCAACAACAGTCACACGAGTTAATACATTACCTTCGCTGTCAAACTTTGGAATTTGAGTTATACCCCTTTCAATTTTCAAAGTTTTATTTTTGAAGTTTACATTTTTCCATTGAAGTGCACATACTTCACCAATACGCAACCCAGCAAATAACAAAAGAATACACATCGGTTTTAAAAAATTTGCTTCATCTTTATTTAATGCTTCTAAAAATTTTGTTCTTGCTTCCGGTGTTAATG
>DVMB01000023.1 GCA_018715225.1 Candidatus Onthoplasma faecigallinarum
CATCTGGCTTTGAAAATTTGTCGTTTAAGATAGCGGTAATAAATTCTAGTTTGTAATAAGTCTTTAAATACGCCGTTTGATATGTGATCATGGAGTATGCCGCAGCGTGAGATTTGTTGAACGCATATGATGCGAACGCCTCCATGTCTTTCCATATCTTTTCGGCGACTTCTTTGCTTACACCATTATTTAATGCACCGATGATTGGAGGATTGTATTTCCCATGTTCGTCAGTGTATGCTTCGTGCCCGTTCATGAAACTTTCTTTCCATTTCAACATCTCTTTCAGTTTTTTCTTGCCCATTGCACGCCTGATCATGTCGGCTTGACCCAAGCTGAAGCCTGCTAAGTTTTGACAGATTCTCATGACTTGCTCTTGGTATACTATGACGCCATAAGTTACGTTCAAAATTGGTTCGAGCAATGGGTGGTCATATTTTGTATCCTCAGGGTGATGTTTGTTGTGTACATATACTGGGATATATGCCATAGGACCGGGGCGGTAGAGTGAAACCGCTGCCACGATGTCTTCTAGACAGGTTGGTTGCAAGTCTTTCAAGAACTTTTTGAACCCGCCCGATTCTATCTGGAATATGCCGTCAGTGTTGCCGGTAGAGATGAGTTTAAAGACATTTGGGTCATCATAATTGTGTTTGTCAAAGTCAATATCTATGCCGTAATTACTTTTTATTAATTTTAAAGCACCTTTTATATCGGATAAGTTGGTCAGCGCCAAAAAGTCCATCTTTAGATGTCCCAATTTTTCCATGTCCGCCCCTTCAAACTGCGTTGAAATTGCGTCTGCATTTCTACTTAGCGGGATTAGGGTATCTATGGCGTCTGCCGCAATTATGACTCCGCAAGGGTGGATCGAACTTTGGCGAGGGAAGCCCTCAACTTTCATGGCTATGTCTACCACTTTTTTAATCTGCGGGTCTGAATTGTACATTTCTACCAGTTCTGGCACAGCATAGGTTGTCCCAAAATCTTTGTCTCCCTCCTTAGGCTCGGCAAAACCAAAGCATTTTGGCAGAATAGGACTCTTGTACATTGGAATATTTTTTGTAATCTTGTCCGTTACAGAGTAAGGCACACGCATGACACGACCCACATCTTTGATGGCATTTTTTGCTTTCATCGTGCCGTAGGTAATGATGTGGACGACTCTGTCAGCACCATATTTTTTGGTCACATAATCTATGACTTCATCACGGCGTGTATCCTCAAAGTCGATATCAAAGTCAGGGGCAGAGACACGTTCTGTATTCAAGAATCGTTCGAAATAAAGGTCGTATTTCAACGGGTCAATATTGGTAATTCCCATAGTGTAGGCGACGACAGAACCCGCTCCCGAGCCACGCCCTGGGCCTACTGATATCCCCATATTACGAGCCGCATTGATGTAGTCCCAAACGATGAGGAAATATTCAATGAATCCTTGTTTTTCGATCACACTGACTTCCATATCAACACGTGCATGGATTTCGTCCGTCCAACCACCATATTTTTTTTGAACGCCTTTATCAACAAGGTTCAATAGATATTCTTTTGGCGTGTTGCCGTCCTTTTCGTTGTATCCGCCCTCAGGCACGTATCTAGGGAAATGATATATACCTTTGTCATATTCGGTAAAATCATAATTGCATTTTTCAGCGATTTCAATCGTATTATCTAATGCCTCTTCATCATTAGGTAGCCCCTCCAACATTTGATCATAGGTCTTGAAATAGAGTTCGTCTGTAGGGAATTTCAGTCTATCAGGGTCATCTACAGGGCGTTGCATAGCGACGCACATCAATACGTCTTGCATTTCAGCGTCCTCACGATAGAGGTAGTGGACATCGTTTGTTGCCACTAGTTTTATGCCAAATTGTTTTGAATATTCACGAAGTTTTGCGTTGACGATCTCTTGCTCGGGAATGCCATTGTGTTGCAATTCCAGATAAAAATCATCTCCAAATACACGCTTGAACCATAAAATCAATTCTTCCGCTTTGTCGTATTGCTCGCTCAAAATGAGTTTGGGAATGTCTCCAGCAAGGCACGCAGATAGGCATATTAACCCCTCGTGATATTTTTCCAGAGTCTTGTAGTCTATTCTAGGTTTGTAATAATATCCATCAACAAAGGCGATAGAGTGGAGTTTGCAAATGTTTTTATAGCCAATTTCATTTTTTACTAGAATTATAAGGTGGCTTAATTTTGTTTTTCCAGTTTTTACAGATAGATCATCTGCCACATAAAATTCAGTGCCGTAGATTGGCTTTATTCCATTGGCAATACACGCATTGTGAAAGTGGATAGCGCCATACATATTTCCATGGTCGGTAATAGCGACTGCGGGCATACCGTACTCTTTTGCTATTTTGCACATCTTTTCAATACGTGCTGCACCATCCAGTAGCGAGTATTCTGTGTGGACATGTAGATGGACAAAAGGTTTCATTACTCATCTCCTTTTAATTTTTTGTATAGACTGATTATCTTGTCTAGACGATATTTAATTCCTGCACGACTTATCTTGTTGTTAAGGATAATTCGTAGGTCGTTTAATGACACGTCGGGGTTGGCGATTCGTGCCAGTGCGACTTCTTTTAGGTTTTCGTCTAAATAGTCTAGAGAATAGTTGTTGATAATATAATTGATAGCGGTCAGTTGCTCGTTGCTGGCGTTGATGGTCTTGTCCAAATTGAATTCAAAGCAATTATTTTGCCTGTTGGCAGAATTTCGAATTTCTCGAATGGCTAAATTATTTTGAATATCGAGGGCAGAGGACACATCGCCCAGTTTTACAAACAAATCACATATTATGTTGCTGTTTTTTGTGTAGATTATATGATTATTTTGTCTCGTCGTGTGTTTCAAATCAAAACCGAACTCTTTTAGCAAATCCATAGTTTGTTCTGCAAAACTTTCACTTTTTATAACAAACTCCAAATTGTAACCTTTTGAATTGACGGAACTATCTTGATTGTAATAAAAATTCCCACACAAAATAAAGATGATTTTCAACAAGGTCAATCTATCACAATCGTTGCTAAAAGATGAAATTGTAGGGCTAGAGTAATTGCTATCTAGAAGTAGGGCAAAGATGTTTCCTCTTAGAATTAAAAAATTATTTCCTGACTCTAATGTTATGTCGGGATAAAAATTTTTGATTATCTTTGTCACTTTATTTAAAATTTCAGGCTTTGAATTGATCTGTATAGACGAATTTTTTTCGTTGACATTGGAAGTAAGGGTTAGTATAACATGCATAAATGCATGACTGCAACAATTGTTGTCTGGAATAGTGGAAAGTATTGTATGTTTGCAGTCTCGCATTGTTAACTCCTTTTTTTGTGTTTTTCCTTTTTGAAAGTAGGTAGGTCATTATAGTTTAGAATCACGCTGTCTGGCAGTCTCAATCTCAGGGCTGCTTCTAGACCTAGATGGCAGTCTCCCACACGGTTAGGGGAGTGGGCATCGCTGTCTAAAACAAATTTGCACCCCAAATTATAACAAGTCAATATTTCCTTGTCGCTCATGCCCAGTCTTTTTCCGTTTAGTTCGATTAATGTGTTTGTCTCTTTGGCGACACGTGCCACTTTTTCGACATCTACTTTGCAGGCATGGTTCAAGTGGGTGATGATGTCAATATCATATTTTCTCATAGCATTAATGTAAGCATTTGTGTTCTTTTCACGCTGTTTTTTGCTGGTGTGGTGGAAAATTTCGCAAAAAATATTTTTAAGGACAAAGCCGAATTGCTCTTTCACACTGGTAGATTTGACAAATCTATGAAAACCGCACAACAAAATATCAAGATCCTTATAATCGTCGTCGACTATGTCAATGTCGCCATGGCTTGAAATAAGATTGGCTTCTACTCCAAGAAGCACATCAATAGGGTAACGCTCTTTTGCTTCCTCGATGTCTTTTTTTACTTGTGGTATATCTTTGCGTCTCACGCCATATAGTTTTTGATTGAACCCATGGTCAGTGATAGCAATCTGCCTAAGGCCCTTTTCGTATGCTACACGCACATTTTCTTCAATAGTGCCTTTGCCATGATTGTTTCTAGAATATTTTGTATGAGTATGATAGTCAGCAAGTAATCCCATATTTTCTCCTGCTTGAATTATATCACTATACAAAAAATAAATCAAGAAATTTATCTTTTAAAAGAATCACTTTTTTATTTTACCAATTCGATCTCCAACTCAAATTTAGTCTTATATATTTTATATACAATATTATTAATGAGGTTTATTAGATGAACGACGTCATTTTTGCAAGCGTTTCCAAGATTGACGATAAACCCTGCGTGTTTCATTGAAATTTGAGCATCGTTGTAGCGTATTCCCTTTAGTCCAAGGTCGTCGATTAATTTGGCGGGTATATATTTCCCACGTTTAAATACACTTCCAGCACTAGGGTAATTCATAGGTTGAGTGGAGATCTTTTTGTTTATGATTGATACGATTTTTTCTTTTATCAAAATTTTTTCCATGGGAATTAGATTCAATTTCACACGTGCGATTATATAGTCTTTTGACTTGAATATACTATTGCGATAGGCGAACTTGCAGTCGACATTATATAATTTTTTCTTTTTAAATGTTTGCCTATCATATACCTCGACATAGTCAATAATGTCTTTTATCTCACATGAAAAGGCACCGGTGTTGTTCACTACAGCACCACCGATTGTGGAGGGGATAGCGGACAGGTTTTCTAGTCCGCCAAGGCCTCGGTTTAGGCACATATTGATTGCACTGGCAAGTGTGGTTCCGCTATCTATATACAGGCTGTTTTTCCTAAATATATACGAGTGTGATCGGTTGATGATAATCGCTCCATTGTATTTTTCTGGAAATAATAAGTTGGACGCCAATCCTATTATCTTATACTTTATATTGTGTATTTTACAATAAAAACACACATTTAATAGGGCTTGCGTGGACTGGACAATAAACAGATGTCTCACTCTGCCGCCAATTTTGAATGTGCAAAAATCTTTTATGTTGACATTTTTTTTGTAGATGTAGTCGTAATTAATCATTGAAATACATTAGGGATATTGCAACTATAGATTGCATCTTCCATATCACTATATATTCCAGAGAAATATATTTTGTCATACTTACTGCTAAAGAGCGAATATTCGCTCAAACTATATTGCCTTTCGTCGCTAAGTAAGGCGGAATAAAACGAGATAATATTCTCATCAATATTAGTGATACCTATATATTGAATGAGATCTGTGTAGGTGTCTATTGGGGTGATTATTGCGTTGGCTCTGCCAATTTTGTTTAGATTGTTTACTCTAAATACATCTCGGCCTGTACCCAGTAGTGTAACGTCAGTGTTGTAGACAAAATCTTTGTACGCTTCATATTGAGATTCGACTTCGGCTAGGGAAAAATGATAATCATTATAAATCATTTCAGGACTTGTGAAGCCAGTCGTCCCACAGTGAAAATTGTTAGTCTGCGTTCCGTGGGTAATCATAGCGTATCCACTGACAATAAAAGGAAGAGCGTATATTTTATTGTTGAAAGTCGCACTTTCTATCACTTCGTCTCGAATATCGAAAGTGGAGTCAAAAGATTGCAAAAAAGGTAGAACAATTTTCCCAACTCCATGGCCAAATGATATGATATCTGGGACGGATGAGGCTAATTCAGTTTGTAGATTGTCTGCATCAACTTGTTTAATGAAAAACAACACTCCTGGGTTATCCTTTTCAATGCTTCTAGCAACATTTTTTAGATAATCTAACCTAGATTTCCCGCCTCCCTCAAAGGTTTCAACATGCCAAACAGTGTAGATCTTTGTGTCAGGGCTTGGCTCTTTGTATATCTCGTGATCACGTGCCTTTTTGATGCCGACAGACAAGATGTAGATACCTAATATCAGTATTAATATGATACTTAGAATTTTAAACCAATGTTTTTTTATCCATTTCATAAATCATTGTATGAAAAATTGGACGAAAATATTTTAAATAATAGGGTTTTTGTGTTATAATAATTTCATGGATATAATCTTAGACAAGGTCAAGCGTCTACCAAATGACCCTGGCGTATATATAATGAAAGATAAAGACGAAAACGTGATATATGTTGGCAAAGCAAAGAATTTAAAGAAGCGTGTCAGCCAATATTTTTTGCGTAAACAGGAGCATATAAAAGTCAGGAACATGGTAAAAAATGTGGTAGATTTTGATTTTTTCATAGTAAATGACGAAGTCGAAGCACTGGCGCTAGAAAACAATTTGATAAAAAAATATAAGCCATATTACAACATTCTTTTGAAAGATAGCAAGACATACGCATATATAAAAATAAACTTAAAAGAAGATTATCCACGTTTTGAAATATCTAGGCGACTGAATAAAAATGATAAGTATTTCGGGCCGTACATGGCTGGAGTAACCGCAAAAGACGTCTTGTCAATCATTGATTATGCCTTTCAGTTGCGTAAATGCAAGTTACCTTTGGCTGAGAACAAAGCACCGATTAAGCCTTGCTTGTTCAAAGAAATGCATATGTGTTCAGCCCCTTGTGCCAAATTGATTTCAAAAGAGGACTACAACAAAATAGTGGACGAGGCAATAAAGTTTTTGAAAGGCGACACAAAGCAAGTCGAAAGCATATTACATCAAAAGATGGAGATTGCCTCAAAAAATGAAAATTTTGAGACCGCATTGATATTGCGAGACAGATTGAAGATGCTAGACAAGTTGAAGTCAAGGGTAATAACCAGCCTAGGAAGTTTGGTGGACTATGATGTGTTCAACCTTGTTACCAGCGGAGAGTTTTCTGCCATGTGCGTGTTGGTTATCCGTGGAGGAAAACTGCAGGGGGTACAGACATTCGATATTCTAAATTATTTGGACGAAAATGAGGCGTACACGCAATTTATCATGCAGTATTATAACGCTCATCCGCTGATTGTAGATGAGATAATCATGCCACAAATGGACACGAAAGAGATTGAATTGTTCCTAGCCGACAAGTCAAAAAAGAAAATCACAGTTACAAAACCTGTCATAGATAGCGTGAAGTACAAGTTGCTAGAAATGGCAGAAAAAAATGCACGTATGCACATTGAAAAGAATCTAGAAAAGAACATAAAGCATGTCAATGCGAGCATAGGAGCGGTAAAACAACTCCAAAAAGACCTTAATTTAAAGCACGAGCCGAAGCGAATAGAATGTTATGATATATCTCATACGCATGGAACTTTTACTGTAGCCAGCATGGTCGTAGTGATGAACGGAGAAAAAGCACCTAAGATGTATAGAAAATTCAAGATAGAGACAGTGGGCTTTATAGATGATTTTGCCTCTATGCGTGAGGTGCTGACAAGGAGAATGGAGAGACTAAATAGTGAGGACATCAGTTTTTCCAGCATGCCAGATTTGATTGTAATTGATGGCGGTAAAGGACAATTAGGCATTGCTCAAGAAGTTATGGAAAAGTATCATTTTACCAACGATTTGATAAGCCTAGCCAAGCGGGAAGAAGAGGTGTTTAAACCGAATGAGAGCAAGCCATATATTTTAAAAAAGGGGAGTTATTCGCTAAGATTAATTCAACTAGCACGTGATGAAGCCCATAGATTTGCCATCACATTCAATAGACAACTGCGAGCAAAAGGAATGTATAGGGGAGGCTTGGAGTCCATCGCTGGTGTAGGACCAGTAACGAGGAGAGCCTTGTTAAGCAAATTTAGGACAATAGAAAATATAAAAAATGCTACTCTAGAAGATCTAGAAAGCACAAAAGGACTTTCCAAAAAGACGGCAAAAGCGATATACGACCGATTTCATACGAACAAGTAGATAAAGCATAAAGAAGATAGAGGAATTTGTTATGGATAAAGGAATCAGTTTTTATTTTGGATATGATATTCCGCCTGAAGAGAGAATTGAGTTGATAAAAAAAGCGGGATTTAATTGTGTCATAACATCGTGCGATAAAAAATTTGATGCCGAAAACGGAAGTTTGAGTAGTCAAATCAAGTTATTCAAGAAATATGGTATACGCCTAACCAGTCTACACTTATCATACAATACGCCCGAATTGCCTTGCTTTTGGGAAAAAGGGAGAGATGGCGATAGGTTACTAAAGACAGCATTGTATGAAATAAAATTGGCACATAAATACAATATAAAAAATGTTGTCATGCATCTAATTGGGACGTATTCTCTAGAGGGAGAAAAGCGACTTCTAAAAATATTGGACCTGTGCAGTAAATTTGATATAAATTTAGCGGTTGAGAATATTGATTGTCCACACCTTTTTGCGGATATTTTTAGGAATATACAGCATGAAAAGTTGAAATTTTGTTATGACTCTGGGCACAATAATGTCTTTGACAAAAATACAGATTATCTATTAAATTATGGAGATAAATTGGTTGCTTTGCATCTCCATGACAACAATGGCAAAGCGGACGAACATTCTATAACACCATTGAGCGGGACAATAGATTGGGACAAAATTGCGCTTAGGCTATCAAAATTAAATGAAGTTTCGCTAGATTATGAGACAATGAATAGGACACACAAAGAAATTTTTGCTTCAACATTTTTGGCTTTTGTGAAAGAACATGCGGACAATTTGGAAAACAAAATTATTCATTATAGGTCAGCAAAAGTTTGACCTAAAAAATAATGGAAGAAAGAAGAGGAGGAAAAGATGGATAGTAAAGAATTTTTAGGTAAAAAAGTAACTGTAAAGATGGATAGACCTTTGGGGAGCAAACACCCAAAGCATGGTTTTGTATATCCAGTGAATTATGGCTACATTCCAAACACAATTTCAGGCGATGGGGAGGAACTTGACGCATATGTTTTGGGCGAACACAAACCGTTGGATGAATTTACGGGCATTGTCGTAGCGATTATCCACAGGATAGACGACGATGATGATAAATTGGTGG
>DVMB01000024.1 GCA_018715225.1 Candidatus Onthoplasma faecigallinarum
TAACATCATTGTTTTTCAATATCAACTCGCCCAACCTTGCTGCAAAATCATTTGATTTTATAGGGAATGACTTATCTGCTCTATTTACTTCACACTTAAATGTCTTGCAATCTAGATGTATATTGGATATAAAATCTTCAATGAGATTAACATCATTATCCATCTCTACAGCCTTTGATATAGAATGGATTCCAAATACGCACTTTAGATTTTCTATTATACCATCTTCGTCATCATAGTCTCTCACAACTAGTCGGTTTTGAATATTTTCTATCTTGCAATCAAAGTCTTTCAAAGCTATTTTTATATTATTGTGAAGTAGTTTTATAAAATATTTTTTGTTACCACCTTTTAAGTGTATTTCGTTGAATCTTATTAATATTACATTATTCATTTAATTTATCCTTTTATTGTATTGTTTTACTGCATTGGATAACGAAATCGCCAGATTCTTACAATCGGCTACAGACACTTCATCTCCAAAACTAATTCGAATAGCTCCGCCCAAATATTCCTTAGGAACTATTTCGCTTAGGACTCTATTGTATCCTGCTTTGCTATTGCATGCTGAACCCGTACCTATCAAATATCCGTCTTGTTCTAGCATATGTTCTATCGTCTCGCCACGCACTCCTTTGAAGCACACTGAAATTATGTTTTCTACACATGAGTCGTTTGATACCAAAATATAATCTCCAGTTAGGTTATCTATAATGGCTTGTTTCCTTTCATGGTAATCAACTATAGATAGATTATCAATTGCCGTCTTCATGGCTAAGATATTAGGCGTATTTTCTGTTCCAGCACGCAACCCCATCTCCTGTTCTCCGCCATAGATGAATGGTCTAAATTTATTTTTATTGGCTATATATAATGCTCCAATACCTTTCGGTCCATGTATTTTATGTGCAGAAATGGTATAGTAATCTACTCCTAGATTTTTCAAATCTACATTAATCTTCCCTAGTGCCTGAACTCCGTCACTATGAACAATGATGTTTGGGTTGATTTTTTTTGCGTATGTGCATATCTCTTTTATATCGTTGATTGCACCTGTCTCATTGCTAACATGTATGATGGATATGAAAGCAGTGTCTTTATCTATCATATTTTTTAGTGCATCGATATTTACGCTTCCGTTTTTATTCAAAGGGGCAAATTCTATATTATAGCCAGCTTCCATGTATTTCTTTGCTGTAGTATATATAGAACTATGTTCGCCTGCACTGATAATATATTTCTTATCCTTACGTGTGATACTGCAATTCAATACTGTATTGTTGGCTTCTGTAGCGGACCCTGTGAATATCAATGTTGAACCTGCTTTGCCTTTTAAAAATTTTAAAATCGAGGACCTCGCCGTCTCTATTTTGCTTTTCACTATGGCTGATTGATTATATAGTGAACTTGGATTAAAAAACAACTCACTCGCTTCAATATATGACGCAAGTGATTGCTCGCTTATTTTAGTAGTAGATGCATTATCAAAATAAATCATAATATGTTTATTATAACATATTGTGTTGATTTTTACAATAATTTATGGAACAAGATTCAAAGATTGACCTAAACTTCCTCCATTGAGATAGACTTCTGGCACCTGTCCAACAATTACGCTTTCTGCCAACATCACTTGATTTGTTGAATAAACCTCGTATGACTTTATAGGTAGCACAATACTCACATGAACTTCAATGTTTAAATAGATTGTATGTTGTGTCATATTGATGCCGACAGACCGAAATTGACTGGTAAAACTGCTAGTTACCGCCCCAATCGGTACTAATTTAAGTTTTATGACAGGTCCACGACCTATAAAGAACGGTATACCTGAAAAGGTGCCTAGGTTGATGTCTAAGCCATCTTCTCCCAAGTCATTCATGATTCGTTGTGCCTCATTGACTATTTCACGAGTTATGCTATTGATTTCGAATTGATTGGCGGTAAAGGCTACAATATCGCCATTTGCATTGTATGTAATGTCAATCAACGAATCATAACTGATACTTCTATTGATCACGTTACTTACCGCAAGATTCACTGCTTTTTCTGTTATTGCACTGGTCTCGGCGGCTGTGTAAGTTTTAATTACTGGACTCATTACAAAAAAATAATAAAGCAAAAAAAGAAAAACCATACTAAAACTAATTGCAATAATAACTATTTTCTTTTTTAGCTTAGTTTTTCTCATATTATATATTTATTTTAATTGTACTAGTAAATTCTAATTTCGTCCAAATATAACAAATATTTTAATGCCCACCTCGCTTGGTTTTGCTATTGAAAATCAACGCCACTATGAAAGAGGCAAATATTGCCATAGATATTCCGCCCGCAGCGGCAGTCAGCCCTCCTGTGAATATTCCCAGCACTCCGTATTCTTTTGCTGCCATAATTGCTCCACGAGCGAGAGATGCTCCAAACCCAATTATAGGCACACTCGCCCCCGCTTTTGCAAACTCTTTAAAAGGTGCATACACATTGAACACTTCTAAAATCATTCCAATAATTAAAAATAACACCAATATTCTTGCGGTCGTAATTTTTGTACGGATGACTAATATTTGGGCTAAAAAACATATAAAACCGCCAACTAAAAAGGAAATAACATAATCCCAAATGCTGATCATAATTTCACCTCATTTTTTGACTTGCTTTTTGTCGATGGTTTTGCCACATCTGGTTCGTATACCAACTCTACGGCGTGAGCAATGCCTGGTATTGTCTCGCCTTGTTGTGAAGTCGTAGTGCTCATCAACGCTCCAGTCGAGACCAATAAAACTCTTTTGAAATCTCCCTTTTTCATTTTATATAAAACATACGAATTCAATACGCTAGCACTGCATCCAGCACCGCTACCACCCATGAACACACGCTTTGTTTTATCGAACATCATACACCCGCAATCAGCATAATTTTTGCCCAAAATAATCTTTTCACGTTCCATCAAATCTATTAAAATTTCGCTACCTAATTTGCCTAGATCTCCGGTTAGGATCAAATCATAATCACTGGCTTTCTTTTTCATGTTTTCTAGATGAGTTTTTATGGTATCGCATGCTGCAGGTGCCATGGCGGCACCCATATTGTTTATATCCGCTATTCCATAATCAATTACTTTTCCAAATGTTACGGCATTGATCCTAATCTTGCTCTTTACATTTGAAATAATGCTCGCCCCGCCACCAGTAATCGTCCATTGTGCCGTAGGAGGTCTTTGATTGGCAAATTCGAGAGGAAATCTGTATTGCCTTTCCGCACTACTAAAATGAGTACATGTAGCAGCCACAATATGATTGCATAAACCACAATCTACAAATAAAGCTCCCAACGCCAAAGCCTCTGCCATTGTAGCACATGCCGAATAAAGTCCCACAAAAGGTAAATTCAGTTCACGGGCGGTGTAGGAAGAACTTACTATTTGATTTAGCAAATCGCCCCCAAAGAAAAAATCAATATCAGCAAACTTTAGTCCTGACTTGTTTATCGTTCCAATGACAATATCTTGCAATAGTTTTCTTTCACTTTTTTCAAAACTGCTTTCTTTTAGGGTGTCGTCTTTTAAAATATAATCAAAATAATCTTTCAGCGGACCCGTTCCCTCTAGAGGTCCCACTATACTATATCCTTCCAAGAGATATGTCTTCTTTTTCAATTTTATTGTCTGCATATTCCTCACCTATATAAATAAGCCTACAAAGCCACATATAATAGACCCGACCACACCACACACGATCACGGGTCCTGCTATTGTAAACATCTTGACGCAAATGCCATATATGATGCCTTCTTTTTTGAATTCTACTGCTGGGCTTGAAATCGAGTTAGAAAATCCGGTAATAGGAATGACCGACCCTGCTCCTCCCCAAGCCCCTACCACATCGTATATCCCTATACCAGTGAGTAGACAGGTAATAAAAATGATAGTCATCAACATACAAGTTGTTACCTCGCTTTCTGCTAAGTTTGGGAATAGATAACTATATAAGTCAAAAAATCCTTGACCTATTGCACAAATAATTCCTCCCACCAAGAATGCTTTAAATAGCGATGGCCAAGCCTTTGTCTTGGGCACTTTAGATTCCACATATAAATTATAATTTTGATTTCGTTTATCCTTATCCATATTAACTCCTATTTGATTGTTGACATAAATTTGATTTTTATAATTTAAAAAATTTTTTTGTCCTGATTAAATAAAATTTTATAAACTAAGCATACTATTCATAGGAATTAAAAAAAGGAGTCAAAAAATGAAAAAAATAATACCTATAATATCATTAATAAGTGCAGGTTTGATGTTGACAGGGTGCAATTTTTCAATATCCAGCGTAGAAACTGACAATTTGAAAAGCAATGTTGAGTCTTTTCAAAGAAATTTGGATGAATTCACTACCAATAATGATGATATAAATAAACTAGAATTAAATAAATACAGATTATCATTTGCTATCCCTGAAAATTTGAAGATTACCTCTGCAGATGCTAAAAAAAATGCTACTGAAACATCAGTAACGGATAACAATATTGATCGCACAAATACGCTAGAAAATTCAACTGACAAAGGCAGTGACACGACAACGAAAAAAACTGATCTTAACAAAGTTGACAAAGCAAATAATCCTTTGAGTGAAAATAGAGAGATTATTAAAAACAACCTAAATACGACTAAAAACAAAATTTTAAATAATATGGATACATCAACGCTTGCAGAAAATCCTGACCAGACTGATAATCTCAAAGAAAATTCTAATGAAACGAATAATTCAGGTGATGAAACTTTGCAAGGCACTACAGAGAGCGAAGAGGCAACGGATGAGGATAACGAACAACTGGAATCAATATCTACTCTATATTCGCTATCTACAGACATTGATGATTCATGCGAAGAATTTTGCGAACTAAAAGAAGATTTGATGAGTGCAATCACAGAAACTCAAAAGTTAATTACGAAAGTACAAAATAAGGAAATTGAGCTGACGAATGAACAAAGGATTCTCTTGAGCGAACAATCTAACCAATTAAGAAATTTAAGTAGAAATCTATCCAGAATTACGAATGAATTATCTATAAATTTAAGTGACATATCTCAAATGATGCGTGATAGCAACGGAGATATTGATGCACTTTCTTTAAAATATTTAGTGGTATTAGAAAATTTACTCAACGGCAACGACATGTTGGAAAACGGGCTATACTCTCTACGACTAATAAACACTATGTTTAACTCAAACGAAGATATCGCTCCAAATAACTATGGTCGAGTGTTGTACGGCTTCAAAAAGAATAATGAACCATCAATTATCAAAAACTATAATATAGATGAAAATGGCAATCTAACTGAAAACAAGATTGAGGGAAATTCACAATCTAGCGATAATGCAAGCCAAACTAACAATAATACGAATCAAAACGAAAATCAAAACACTACTAATCAAGCTGACAATACGCAATCAAATGTTGATACTTATAACAATAGAAAATTGAGGACAAACATAGACACTTATGGAAATAATAGACAGAATACGGACACATTTTTTAACACTGCACTATTGGACAATGAATTTATGTTTGGAAGAAATGGCTATGGTTATGGCAACATGATGGGAAACCCTAATTATTATCTCAATGGTCAAAATCAAAATATGAATTTGAACAATAATAACAATAATGCGGCTGAAAACAACACAACTATTGATAGTGTTGATAAAACAAATAACACACAACAAATAGAGGAAAACAAAAATCAAACCAACACAGAGACAAAAACTAAAAAGTCAAAACTTACAAAAAATATTGATACCTATAGAGATGAGAACACTCCAACTTTGCATTCAAAATTCAAGAATTTCAAGCAATCTATATCCAACTTTTTTGACAAATTTTCAAAACCTAAAAGCGACACAGTGAATCCAGTATATAGATTCAAAGTTGATATAAAAGATGATAATTCATTTATGGGTTAATACCCTCTTTGAATTCTTGCAACACTTTATTTTCTATTCTGCTTACTTGGACTTGGCTTACGCCAAGTTCTTTTGCTATTTCAGCCTGTGTTTTATCTAAATAATACCGCATGATAATTACCTGCTTTTCACGTGCTGACAATTTATTTATCATCTCTCTTATCGCTAATTTGTCTATATATTTTTCAAAAGAAAAATCATCAGTCAATTTATCCAATATTGTTGTAGAATCTTCATCGCCGTTATATTTTTCGTTCAAAGACAGCGGTGTTGAATTTGCTTCCAGTGCAAAAACAATGTCGTTTTTGTCCATATTAAATTTTTTTTCAAGGTTCTCTAGAGATGGATTTTCTCCATGTTCTTTGTTATATTCGTAGACATAGTTTTTTATCATTATTGCCGTGTGTTTTAAACTCCTAGAGACTTTCACACTCCCATCATCACGCAAAAATCTTTTTATCTCCCCTGCTATCATAGGCACAGCGTATGTCGTAAATTTCACATTAAAACTTGGATCATAATTGTTGATCGCTTTTACAAATCCCAATGCTCCCAACTGATACAAATCATCATATTCTATTCCTTTGTTTAGGTATCTTTTTACAATACTCTTTATCAAGGGCGAATTCAACGTAATCAATTTCTCTTTTGCTAAATCATCTCCTTTTTTCGCTTGTTCTAGCAAGTTAGAAGTCTGCTCGTTTGTTAGCATTACAGCCCCACTACATTATTATCTATCTCTTTTGTCATGCTTACTGTCAGCCCTTCTTTGTTGTTTTTAACCTCCAATTTGTCCATGAAACTTTCCATCACTGTGAACCCCATTCCGCTTCTCTCTTGGTCTGGTTTGCTTGTATAAAAAGGCGTCAAGGCTCTTTCTATATCCTTTATACCTATACCATTATCCGTTATTGTAATGTTTATCTTATTGTCCTGGGTAACTATTTTCATACTTACATAGCCAGTCTTATCTGGATAAGCATGAACAATGACGTTCGTTACGGCTTCATTGACTGCCGTTATGATATCCTCCATTTCGCTCAAACTTGGATTTAGCGGCAAAATAAAACTACCCACAACATTCCTAGCGAACGATTCGTTTTCTGCAATAGCTTTGAATTTAATTTCCATACAATTTTTCATTTTCTACCCCTTTAAACTATTTTGGGCATAATCTCATATAGCCCAGACATTTTAAAAATACGCTCAGCATTTCTACTTGGATTAGTAATAAATATTGGTTTGTTACGTTCTTTCATCTTTTTGTATCTTCCTATGAGTACTCCTACTCCTGTGCTGTCCATGAACGTCAGTTCGGATAAATCTATTACTATCTGTACATAACCTTTCTGCGTATCTAGTAATAGATCTAGATTTTTTCTAACTGTCTGCGCTGTGTATTCATCTAACTCGCCAGACAAAAGTATATAAAGCGTCTTGTTTACCATTCGTGATTTAATCTGCATATCTAACTCCTTAAGCCAATTCTAGCAGCAAAATGAATAAAAAAAATAATAACAATTGTTGAATTGCATAGTTTTTTTGTTGAAGATTGTAGAGATTAAAAAAACAACTCAATGTTTGAGTTGTTTAATATAATTCATTTAATTTAAATACATTATCAATAAAATGATGCCAACAATCAAAATGCAGGATAATAATACGGTAAAGAATACTCTTAATTTATCTTTTGGTAATCTACTTGTCTTTGCAGTCTGCCCATTCATCAATAATTTATAATTTTTATCTTTATATACAGTGTTTACAAAATATACTGGCAATAAACAATAGTTGTATTCCCTATCAATATAATCAGTGTTTATATCCAATCGCTCAATATTATCACAGCCATGCTTTTTTAATAATTCGTCTTTTATTCTTTTCCTCACGATCTGTTCTGCCACTTCGACGCAAGAATTTAGCATCTTGTCCTCATATTCTAGCATGTAGCCATACATGAATTCCTTTTTGAAATCTACTGCTGCCCCATAATCAAATGGCATTATGCTAAATAGTTCGTTTTGCTCCAAATTCGAATTTGCTTCCACTGTTATATTTTTAAATGTTTTATCCAAAATGCCACTTACATTTTTGTATATTGTCCTGGTTCTAGTATTTCCATCATGGTGTTCTATCCTTTTATAGCTAAACACGCCCGAATATGTGGAATATGTTACCATATCAAAAACAAATGCGTTGACATATACACCTTTTATATCTTTTTCTGTGATGTTCTTTAAGATCTTTTTGTTGACATAAAATTTTTTTCTAGCAATTGATTTGAATTTTGATAAACAATCCGCTTTGTTGAATGCGAAAGGAATAATTGAATCTATATAAAGTAATTTCTTTGAGCTGTTTTCTTCAATCGTGGTGCTACCACAATAAGGACATGTGGTTTGAATTTGAAATTTATCAAACAACACATTCGCCCCGCAAGATTTGCATTTCAAACTTTTCATAGATTTAGCAAGTTCATCTACTTTAGCAAAATTGTCATGCTCATCAAAAGTCTTTTTGCTGAAATTATAATTATAAGGGACAGGATAAAGAGTCCCACAACTTTCGCAAATATTACCCTTGTCTTTTGGGCTAAAATGTAATTTACCACCGCAATTTTTACAATTCTTTAACATATTTGTATTGTAACAAAAAATTTTCCTATTTACAAGTATTTTTGAGTTGATA
>DVMB01000005.1 GCA_018715225.1 Candidatus Onthoplasma faecigallinarum
ACATCATTGAAAGACGCTGTCATGAATTATGAGCAAGAGATTTTGCCTAAGGCATTGAAAGATAAATTGAAAGGGTTAAGAGATTTACTTTTCGACTTAGAAACAAATATTGACCAAATGGGTATGTATGATTTCTTCACTTATATGCTTGAAAAATCAAATATTTTGAAATCTTTTGACCTTGATAACGAACAAGATTACGAAAGGTTTTTGAACGTCAATTCATTAGTAAATTCAGTAAAAGAATTTGAAGAAAATAACCCTGATGCGACGATATTGGACTATCTAGAGTCGGTTACATTGTCCACAGCTATGGATAGTGATGACGGCAATGGAGTCGTTATTGCAACAGTCCATGGAGCGAAGGGCCTAGAATTTGACACCGTGTTTGTGGTGGGGTGTGAAGAAAAGATTTTTCCTATCTCTCGAGATGATAGCGAAGATTTGGAAGAAGAAAGGCGACTCATGTATGTTGCAATCACGAGAGCCAAAAATGATTTAATCTTGACCAGCAGTTCGTCCAGATTTATGTATGGGAAAAGGGAATACTGCGTAAAATCTAGATTTTTGTACGAACTGGATTTGGTTAAGGATAGACAAATAAATTCTAAATACAATTCATATAATAATAATTACAAATATTCAAATAATGGAGGCAATATGAATACATTACAATCAAACAATAATCAATCATTTAATTATACATTTAACAAAGATACAATAGAAAAGAAAACTATAGACTTTTCAAAAGTCAAATTAGGAGCGAAAGTCGTTCATCCAAAATTTGGAGAGGGCGAGATAGTTGAAATTACACCAAATTCTAGCAACCATTGCGTCAAGATAAAATTTGATGTAGTTGGCGAAAAGATGCTGTCATTGGACTATGCTCCAATTGAATTCAAGGAGTAAAATGGACAAGATTGAACGTCTCAAATGGCTGACAGAAGAGATCAATAAGCATAACAAAAATTATTATGTTTATGACAACCCAACCATTTCGGATGCAGAGTATGACAAACTATATTATGAATTGGTCGACCTAGAAAAAGAACTGGGTTATTCTTTGCCTAACACTCCTACATCACGAGTCGGGGACTATGTCTTGCCAGAGTTCAAAAAACATAAGCATGAAGTACAATTATATAGTCTAAACAAAGTGAAAGATTTTGTAGATCTTGAAAAGTGGTTTGAAGATATGCGAAAGGCTACAAAAAATGACCACTTAACTTTTTCACTGGAATACAAATACGACGGCTTAAAAGTTGTCATAGAATATGTGAATGGGCACTACAAGCGTGCGACAACTCGTGGGAACGGTAGTATAGGCGAAGATGTAACCGCACAAGTAAAGACAATCAAGAGCGTTCCGCTAACTATTCCTTATAAAGATAGATTGCTTGTGCAGGGCGAGTGCATGATGACCAATTCATCCTTTATTGAATACAACAAAACCGCTGAAATTCCATTAAAAAATCCAAGGAATGGAGTTGCTGGAGCGGTTAGGAATCTTGATCCAAAAGAAACGGCAAAAAGGAAATTAGATTTTTTTTGTTATGATATTTTGTTGATAGAAAATAAGCAAATAAATACTCAAAGGGAGATGAATCAATTCATTATTTCACAAGGCTTTAAAACAGGAAATTATTTTAAAGAATTAAACAACATCACACAGGCAAAAGAATTGATAGAACAGGTAGACAAGGTAAAAGACAAACTTGATGTCATGATAGACGGTATGGTAATCAAGGTAGATGATTGCACTGTAAGGGACGAAATAGGATATACCGACAAATTTCCTAAATGGGCTGTGGCGTATAAATTTAAGCCAGTTGAATTATCCACCATATTGCGAGATGTAGTCTGGCAAGTGGGCAGGACGGGGAAGATCACTCCTATTGCGATCCTTGACCCGATAGAGTTGTCTGGTGCCACTGTTAGTAGAGCAACATTAAATAATACACAAGATATAGAAAGAAAGCAGATCAGCATAAATAGCCGAGTATTTGTGAGAAGAAGCAACGAAGTCATTCCAGAAGTCATGGGACTAGCAGAAAAATCTAAAGATTCCATTGAGATAGTACCGCCTACAAAATGCCCGAGTTGCTGTAGCGAACTGAAAACGATTGGAGCGAACCTCTTTTGTGTCAACCACAAGGGGTGCTATGAACAAATTATTGATAGATTGACACATTTTGTATCTAGAAATGCATTTAACATTGAGGGTTTAAGCGAAAAGACTTTGAAACTTTTGTACGAACAATTCAAAATTGCCTATCCATATGAATTGTTTACTATCACGCCTGATATGTTGCAGGGACTTGAGGGATTCAAAGAGAAGAAGATAAAAAACCTTATTTCTAGTATAGAGAAGAGCAAAAATATCGATTGGTCAAACTTTATTTTCGCTCTTGGTATATTGAACATCGGCAAAAAGAATGCTTTCGTATTAAGCAAGAAATATAAAAATATTGACGAACTAAGAAATGCAAAATTCGAAGACTTGATACTCCTAGACGACTTTGGAGAGATAATAGCATCTAGCGTGGTCGAATATTTTCAAGATGAGGACAACATTTTGAATATAAACAAACTATTTGAATTGGGAGTGAAAATCAACGATAACAATATATCAGTACAAAATTCGTTCTTTACAGACAAAACGGTCGTTCTTACTGGAGCATTAGATAACTACACTCGTCCAGATTTAACAAAACTATTGATGTCCATGGGGGCGAACGTTACTACCAGCGTTAGCAAGAATACAGATTTGGTAATTGCTGGAAAAGATGCGGGAAGTAAGTACGACAAAGCAAAAAGTTTGGGCATTGAGATCATTGATGAAGATAAATTAGTTGAACTATTAAATGAAAAAACACATTAAATTAATTTGAGTTTAATGTGTTTTTTTGTTATAATATAATTGTTTATTGACATAATCTTTGTCTAAAATTAATTTGGGGTAATCATGATAACATTTAAAGAAATAGAGATGGCAGGGTTCAAATCCTTTGCGGATGAAACTCATATAAACTTTGATGGCGGGATAACAGCCATCGTTGGACCGAACGGCTGTGGCAAATCTAACGTCAGTGATGCAATTCGTTGGGTTCTAGGTGAACAATCTAGCAAGGCATTGCGTGGTAAATCTATGCAAGACGTTATTTTTGCTGGCACAGAGAAAAGAAAGAAATTGAGTTATTGTGAAGTATCTTTAGTTTTTGATAATACAAACAAATGGTTCAATATTGATTATGATGAAGTGGTGATTACACGTAAGTTGTATAGAAGTGGAGAAAGTGATTATCAAATCAATAGAAAACCTTGCAGATTGAAAGATATTCGTGATCTGTTATATGATAGCGGTATTGGGAAGGATGGCTATTCAATTATTGGTCAGGGACGAGTAGAAGAGATCATTCAATCAAAGCCTGAGGAACGCCGTGCTATTTTTGAAGAAGCGGCAGGGATAGCAAAATACAAGGCGAGAAAGGTGGAGACGGAAAATCGTCTAGAGCGTGTACGTGATAACCTAAGTAGAGCGGGCGACATAATGAGCGAAGTAGAAAGACGCCTTGGCCCGTTGAAAAAACAGAGCGAAGATGCGAAAAAATATCTAGAATATAGAGATGTATTGAAACAACTAGAAATCAATGCATATATTTATCAGTTTGACCATGCAGCCCAGACAAAGCAAGAGATTAATGAAAAACTACAGGGATATAGAGACAACTTAAATATATTAAATAATAGTTTGGAGACAGAACAAGCCAAGTATGATAAATCTTTAAATGAGATCAACCAATTAGACAAAAAGGCGAACGACCTACACGAGCAAGTGTTGGTAAAAACTGTATCCTTAGAGAAGCGACAGAGCGATAACAGGTTGTTAAATGAACAAACTAGATACCTAAAAGAGCAGATAGATAGGTTAAAGACCCAACTAGACGCATACAATATGGACTACAATCAGCGTATGGCACTGATTAACAATGCAACCGCCTTGCGTGATGAAGAAAAGGAAAATTTGAACAAATTTTATCTAGAATCACAAGAAAATTCAAACAAA
>DVMB01000006.1 GCA_018715225.1 Candidatus Onthoplasma faecigallinarum
CATTAATTATATTTACGCTGTTTTCATGCGTAGTTTTTTCTGCTTGTCGTGATAACTATTCAAATTTGCGTATGTCATTTTATTCAACCTCTGGAAGCGAAATTAGTGCGGTCAATCTTGTGATTGACTCCTCTCAGGAGCAAGCGAATGCTCTTCAAAGATTGGGAGTTAGGTTCGATGGAATTAGTGAAAGCGATATAGGTAATATCTCTATACAATCTTCGCCTAGTGAATTGGCGACAATTTCAAATTTGGAATTGCAGGGTAATACATATTATTTCACAGTGGAAGCTAACATGAGTGGAAATGGGCAGATCGTTGTTACTCATATGACTACGGGTAGGACTGCAGGCATAGCACTGAATATTGGTAGAAAATCTTCTTCATTACAGACCTCGGGAGATGTGTATATTGTGGATATCCCATCTTTGGAGTCTCAAAGTGTGTATATTAAGGCAAACGAGATCGTTTCACTTTCTCCTACTGGGAGTACAGATAGAGTATATTTCAAATCTGCTGGTACTAGCAGTGTAGGGAATGTGGAGTTTATTACTGAGACTGTAGGCGATGAAGAATTGATAACAGGTTTTGTCGTTGGGGCAAATGTCGTGGAAGGATCTAGATTGACATTGTATCCTGTTACAGTCATGGACGGGTATGAGAATACTGAGTATACTGACACAATTGTTACATTTGAGTTTATAAATGTATTGGAAGAATTTGAAATCGAGACGGACTCATATCATCAACAATACATCAACAATGATGAAGTGATATACTTGATAACGAATGACCATACTGAAAACACAGCAAGTGATGATCAAAGATATAATTACAACAATTTCCAATTCAATATTGGATACCGTCAAGATGATGAATTGTTGGCTATTGATAATTATCTACAATATTATGATGTGGATATTGATGTGGACGAGACATATCTATTTGTTGGAGAGTCTGGGGATAAATACATAATTCAAGCCAATGCTTATTCGGCAAATCCTGTTGATGTTAAGATAAAATTGGTGCCAAAAAATTGCGTAGGGGACATTCATACAATGGAGTATGACTTGCAAGTTAAGTGCGAAGTAAAACCTAACAACATAGAAGTCAGCATGCAAGGCGAGATAATAGATCCTAACGAGAGCCTGGATCTATATGACTATTATGTTACCAGTGGTAGTGCGTTGGGTGCGTTGTTCAACTTCAATCCAGTAGTAGAATATAGCCTTGAGGATATGAAGAGCATGAGGATTGAAGTTTCCACCGAAATATTGAATGCATATATCCTTGTGAATGGACAATATGAAGGGGTAAATAGGATCTTTACGGACGACACTTTTACCACACTTGTTACAGAAAGTTCGTATGTGTCAGGAGATGTGGAGTATTTCTATAGAAATAGTAGGTATGTCTTAGAGTTCTATTTGGATAGTCAACCTTTGAGATTCTATTTTGACACTACTTTGATGAAATTCGTATCCGAACCAATTACAAATCTAAACAGTGTATATATTAGATATGTTGAGACGAATTATCTAGAGGATCGTCCGCTCAATGCAGATGTGGCGACTTTCTATACTGGAGATGTATTGTATCTAGAAGATATTTCTGGCACAACGGTTTCACTGAATTTCAATAGACAAGACGGCGTGAGCAGTATGGACATAAATGCGGGCTATTTGATGCAGGCACAGGGATCTACTTCGTATAGAGAGGACATCTATGTAGACGACAACGGCGTGGGGTATGCTGTCGAGACAGTGTATCTAAATAGATTGCAGGGGCAGGATAATACAGACAGCCATACATATCTGTTGTACATAGCACAAAATAACATTGTTGGATATATGGACAAGACCGTAACGTCTGCTAGTTTTAGTGTAAGTGTATTAGGCGGCGAGGACAACCCGCTGACGATAAAACAATATGCTTCAAGCGATACGGACGGAAAATACAATGCTAGTGGGAATAGGGTGGAAGGTAGCACAAGTATAGAGTATCAGTTCTCTTCCACTGGAGCCGTAAACAATGCAATTTTGTTGTTGTTTGATAGCGAAACAGATGTCGGGGAATATAGAATCATATTTACTCATTCTAATGGATACACAAAAGAGATAGTCTGCTATGTCTATCAACAAATAAGTACGGGTGATATAGAATGTGTAATACCAGAGAGCGACAGAGTGATAAACAATATTGTTCAAACGGACAATGATGGCATTATTGAGACCAGTTACAAATTCCCTGGCTATGAGGCTGACTATATCGTCGCTTCTAATCAAACAATAGATGTACAAATGCTGATAGATGATAATGTATTTAATACTAACTATATAGTAGGATATGAATATAGTTCAATATTTAATGGCATTGTCGACGCATCATCTAGCGACTATATAAGGTTGGAGCCTCAGGGAAATAGAGTTTTGTTGACATTCTTGAACGGAACATATTTCAATGAGACGAACAATTATATCAATGTAAGATTCACAGTACGTGTACAAAATTATTCAAACATTATCACACCGAATGGCTATGAAGATGTAAGCATAGTTCTATCATTCTTTATCTATGAAGAAATAGGTCATGACGACCTCATGATAAACAATACAAGTCTAGTTCGCTTTGTGGAATCTAGTCTAGGTGCATACAACAAAGATGATTCAAAAGCGACCTTACAGATCAGCATAAGCGATGAGAACTTGTGGAATTATACACAAATGAGCACGCAAGATTCGTCCTACAATATAGGTATTCAAGATCAAGATTATAGGGTTGTGTGGTATACCGAAAATGGAGATAGAATCAGGACAGATTACCAAACTGATAATAGTATATCTTTGACGTTTACTGGAGATAACCAGTCGAATGCTAGTTATAGGGAAGACATCTATGCCGAGATTGTGCAATTCAACACGGTATATACCTTGCGTTGTCTTGTGACCGTTCAAAGACCAATTATTACTCAAAGTATAACAATTACAAGCGATGTGAATATCACTGAAGATATTAATCAAGAGTATTATTTGGACCTTAGAGCGGGACAGACATATCAGTTGACGGCCGAGAACTATTCGCCTTTGGGAGAGGTGTCTAATCCAGATATTTTCATGGTCGTTGTAAATAGTTATGGTAATCAAAACAACAACAGCATAATAATTGATAACGACAATCATACGTTGACAGTTCGTGAGACAATTTCTAATGCATCAAATTTGAGTTTGATAGTATTTGCAAAAGATGCGTTAAATCAAATAATTGATTCTTCGACTGTGGGCTTTGACAATATTTCTAGTTTCATGCTGAATGAGAGAGGAGAGTTGCAGGACGCATATCTAAATGCTTATGTGGTTATAAACCTGTATTTGACGGACGGAACTAGAGAAAATCCTTTCATAATCAATGATGCAAATGATTTTTGGGACATCAACAGCAGTGAGCAGATGAAGTCATCTTATTATAGATTGATGACAAATATAGATTTGACAAATACATCATACGATGGACCTAGAGTAATTGACGGATTCAGTGGATATATCTCCACATATTCTAGTTCGAACAGCGACTATATTTATACTTTGTATGGAATAACTCTAAACGGCAGTAATCCAAACTTGTTCACTAATTTCAATGGGACATTGTCTAATATCAACTTTAATGTTGCGTACAATTATTCGTTCAACGAAACAGGAAATACAAGCACGACAATCAATACAGCGTCGGCAAATTTAGGCTTGATTGATGTGAATTATGGCAGACTGGAAAACATCAACATCAATTATTCAGGTAGAGCAAATCTATATAACGGAACGGCTTTGCCAGAATACAATTTTGGTAGCCTTGTTGGAATAAACTATGCGGATATTTTATACACATCTAGCAGTGTGATTGGTGCAGACGGCTCTATTATATTAAATGGCGATGCCGTCGTGAACTTTGGCGGACTGGTTGGAAAAAATTATGGTTTAATTCAACGTCTAGGCGATGTGTCTACAAATGCTGATTATTCGCTGTTGGCTGATGACAATGTGGAATTTGGCGTGTATGTGGCTAACGAAGGAGCACTCTCTGTTGTAAATATCGTGTCAAATTTGGTAAACGAAGATTCTAGCGTAGGTGGAGTGGTCGGCTACAATACTGAGACAGTTATAGACGGAGAGAACTATGCTGGACGTATACAAAATGGTTATGTAACGGGAACAATTCAAGCGACCCACAACAATGTGGGCGGTGCGATTGGTAAAAATCAAACCACTAGGACGCATGTTACACTAGAGATCAGCGTGGGACAATTGGTGGCAATCAACAAAGAGGTTGAAGCAGATTATCATATAGGCATCACTTCGGCGGTTGTAATCAGTGGTCAAAATTACGTGGGCGGTATTGTAGGATATGACGATGGCGGTATATACAAAGATTGTCATTATCAAATACTGACCAGTATGGAGCACGGCGTAGTCGGCAGTCAATATGTGGGCGGAATCGCAGGATATTCAATGTATGGATATTTTGCTTATTGCTCTGTGATGAGCTATAGGTGGGACTATAGTCAACTGAATGAAGATTATAGCATCAGTGATTATTCTCAAGTGATGAACGGCACGCCAGACATTGCTGGAGAAAACTATATCTCAGGTTTAGTAGGCGTTGGGGTGAGCGATGTAACCAATGTGCAAGATGGCGGTACATATTTGGCAGTATCAATTTTGAATAGTAGCGTGAACGCTTATATCCAGGCAGACAACGGAACACAAAGGTCAAATGTGGCAGGACTCATTTCTAGTGAGGCAAATAGCGGATTGATCCTATATGCCTACTTTATGGGAAGAATGGACGGAGATGTAACCTATTCTAGCGATGCTGTATCTACACAAAACCTTGTTTTGGACAACATGGGAAATTCGGTGTACAACAATGTGTACTCGGTGGTTATAGATAATGGTATACAATTAAATGTAGGAAGTTTTAGCAACGCATATGAAATGACGCTAGACTCAGCAGGAGATTCTCAAGTCTGGGGCTGGAGCAGTGATATAAATGGCGGATATATCTATTTGAAAGATGAGACGGGCAATATCCTATTCGAATTGGCTCCTACCTCAATCAATGCAGAAGTAATCGACCCTATTGATGAAAATTTCAATACAGTATTGCATCTAAACTATTATGATTTTGTGCTCGACACAACAGACGAAAATTATGTAGTAACTTTAAATGAATTGACGGAATTATATAATACCTATTCAATCAAAGATTTGATAGCATTTACATATCAGCCAGAGAGTTTGGAATCAATTAGAATCTATGTGCAATCGTCAAATAGTTCAATAATTGGGGTCTCTAACGACAAAATTATTGTCAATGGAGTAGGACAATGTGTATTGACATTTATCTCCAGTTTGAATCAATCGGTTAGAGCGACAATAACAATTGATGTTTCACGTGCATATGGGGAAGATTTTGTCATCAGCGATAGTGCTGCTGACATATCAGGCAATGTGAATGGCACAACACAAAATATAGTGAGAGACTCGGGCAAACAATTCTATGCAATAAATACTGGAAGCGTAGGCTATCAAGGAATAGATTATAGTTATAGAACAGATGATCCTTATCTTGAAGTAACAATCTCACTTCCTAGTGGGACTGGGATAAATATAGGAGAATATCTTAATGTCAGTGGGCTGACTTCTGTTACAGAAAACGACAGCATGACTGTAAGGCTGACACCAAACATTCCTTTCAGTATTTCTGTGTTGCAACATCTAGAAGGAATGAGTTTCTCGGTAGAAGTGAGACCTTATTCTATAATCAATTATAATGATACAGAATTGATAGTATATTACGAAAATGTTAGTTCTAATTTTGAGATTGTGACCAGCAGAGGTGCGAGTGATATATCAATAAATTATGACTCAGTTACGCTATATCCAAATGACACTACGACCATCACTGCGTATATCAAGACCGACTTGAAGTTGGGCGAGGAAGAATTGCTAGCGTTGGTTGGAATGGTGGGCATTGATGGCGAAGAGGTTGCGGATATATCCAACTATATTGAACTGATAGAATTTGATGACTATGTAGACGGAATTCAAACTGTTTATTATAGAGTGACTTTCAATCAAGAGGCGAACATTGATGATAAGAGCACATTAATTGTGTATTTCCAACTACCTAATGGAATCAATGCCAGTGCAGAATTTACACTCCTTCCACAACGTATCAACACTATTGAGATAAAGAATTACATCTATAATGATTACGAAAATAGAGTGATTTCTAGAAGCGATGTCCTACGTCCTGTTGGACAGGGGCTGATAATAATAGATATAGCACCTATCAATGGATATTTTGACTATCTAGAAATTAGCGACATCACGGGCAGTGAAGAGATAATATTCGCACAAATTGACGGCGTCGCTGGGGCGAGAATGTCGGTTATGGACAATCCGTCAAGTGATGGTACAGGTATTCAGTTGTTAAAATATGACGATGTTTTGGAAGAGGGTAGATTTTATGTGTCTACTATGATCAGCAGTACATATTCGTCTAGGATACATACTATAAGAGTGTCGGCATATTTAGAAGATGGGACGCAGATTGGAGATACTACATATCACAACATAGATGTGAAGATGTTACCTTCTATTGATGTCAATATCTTGAAACCAAACGGAGATGTCAGTTTGACTTTCCAAAGTTCGTCTAGCGTGAATTCATATTATATCGCCAATGGGGTGGACACAAACCTTAGAATTTTAACCAGCAATTCTAATGGGAATGTAGATTTGACAGAATTGTCAATCTCAGGAGTGGACGCTAGCCTAGATGTCAACAACTATTTTGCTCTGGAAGAGGACATGAATGGCTTCTACACATTGCGTGCCATTAGATATGACGAGGCACTGCTGGGTGGAACGCTTACATTGGGGCTGTCTACTACTGCCACGCTAGAAAATGGAGATTATGAGACGGCAGAAATTGTGATCACTTTTGATATAGTTGATTTCATTGTCCATGATGTCAGCGTAACGAACAGCAGAGTCAACGCATCTAACGCAAATGAAATATATGGAGACTATTCTACCGATGTTACTCTTGAGTTCTATTTTAGAGATACAGATATAAGTGTCTACAATCAAGGTTTTTGGGATAGAGAATACAGATTCGACAGCTCAAATACGGACACTTCTACCACTTTAGGTAGAGTCAACGCCGTTTTGCGTGCCTTGAACGAAAATGCGGACGGAACGAATTATCTGTATCTATACAATAGCGAAGGTATAGATAGCGACACTATCTCGCTCAATCGAAATGTGTTGAGAGTTAATAGTGGAAATAGAGATACTTTCTTGTATGTCAACTTCAATCTGGTGTTGGATATGATCAATCATACTTGGACTATTGAGAGTCCAGTTAGCCATGTAACCAACAACATTTCAAATGAGACCAGCGATGCACCATATCTTGAATATAGATATTCTTACATTTTGAATTTCGTAAATTCAAATACGTTTGAAGAGGCTGAACTGATAAAAGACAAAGAAGATTTCTTGAACATGGCGGCTGGAGAAAACACTTACTATATCTTAGGAAGAGACCTTGTACTAAGAGATTATACTCCGCTAGATATAGTGTTCAAAGTGTTTGATGGCAATGGCCACACCATAACGATTGAAAGTTTTGCAGAATTTGATGAGGAGATAATTTACGCTGGGCTATTTAGACAGGTCAGTGAAGGTATGGTAATCATGAATTTGGAAGTTAAATATTCTTCCGTCAATGAAGGGATTGGAGACTATTCGTTCGGAAACGTGCGGACTGATACGACATCTTTTATCATAGATTATGCGGATCTATGTACAAATCCGGATGTGAACTATTCAGCAGTATATTTCGGTGGGATTACTCCAGTCAACAATGGTGTTATTACGAATTGCTCTACAAGCGGACAAATAGCAGTGCACGCATCGACAGTCGAAGATAGAATCTCTGGCTATGCGATCAGTTTCTATATGGGTGGATTAGTATGTCAAAATAACTCTACCGCCTTTATCACCAATTCTAACAGTAATATTGAGATGTATGCACAGGCAAATATTGGTGGACTGGCATATTCGAATGCAGGAAAGATCGCATCCAGTTCGTTCACTGGCTTGATATATGGCTACAACAACAATGTAGTTACTACGAGTTTGATAGAAATTGGTGGATTTGTTGTCAACAATACTGGGGAAATATCTATGAGTTATGTTGATGTTGGCTCTACGGCATTGATGGCTACATCTATAGGTAATATATCAGCCAAAGATATTTCAGCAGGCTTTGTCTATAACAATACGAGTTCGATCTACGATTGTTATGTAACCATGAGCATGTTGGGTGCTAACAACAATACATTCTCTGGGTTTGTGCAGACAAATCAGGGAACGGTAAATAACTGCTATACATTCATCAACCAAGGGAACAAGAGTTCTTCTGTCGTAAATATGTTTGCACCGACATACACAACAGGAATTACATCTTCATACGAAATTATGATTATCCCTAGTGGATACAATAATAGAATAGAAGGTTTGACAACAGTCAGCATATCCAACATGTATCTACAAGAGACATACCAAGGTTTTGTCTTTGGAGACAATGAAAACGCTGTATGGACCATAACTTTAGGAGGACTACCACAATTAGTGTCTACACTGGAGACAGTAGAATACACTGGAGAGAGCGAGCCTAGCGAGGATATGTATTACGGACTAAGAAATGTAATTGTTCATCGTGAAGAAATTGTGGATGAAGATGGTCATATTACATACAACTATAGTTATGAAGTTATAAATGGCTCTTATGGAACTAAAGATAATCCATATGTTATATATGATTTAACTAGTTGGAACAATTATTTTATGAACAATCCAGAAGATTACTTTAGGTTGGTTGCGGATATAGATTTCTCATCAATCTATGGTAATCCTAATACAAGCACTTTGTCTTTTAAAGGAAATATCCAAGGTAATAATATGGATTTGACTGGGCTGATGATATACTCATCTTCTAGTCTTGACGCAATTGGGCTATTTAAAGAGATGGTTTCGGCAGACGACGTTTCTATCTCAAATGCTGTAAGGAATTTGGATATAAGTGTTTCTTCAGTTTTGGCGACAAAGACACAAGCGGTTGGTAGCCTTGCTGGAATAGTGGACGGATTCAATCTATACAACATTGACTTAGACGCATCAGGAGTGATTGTCGTAGGGGGCAATGCTGTCGGCGGAGTCGTGGGGCTTGTCCGTGGCGAATTTGACATAGAGCGTATCACAAGTAACGTCGGGGCGAACAGCACACGTGCTTCTAGCAGCTACAGTTATTCGATATACACTTCTACGAACAATGAAGCATCAGCGTCACAGAACTTGTCCTCAGTCTATTATGCGGGCAGTGTGTTTGGAATAATAGACGGCTACAATAATGCTAGATACGACATGAATGATTCGAGAAATCTGTCTACTTCTACATACTTTAATATCTCAAATATAGTGGTCAATGGCAACATCACAGTATTAGGAGATACTATTGGTTCGGCATTCGGTTTGGTTGGCGAAAGAGTGATGGTAGACAATGTTAGTGTAGATTTAGCCGGTGGAGCTCTGTCTGGAACACAATATTCAGGCGGTATCGCAGGCGAAAATAGGGGAGTTATCACAAACTCAAATGTTGTAGCGGCTGTGGATACTCTGTTCAATGGTTCTAATAATGTATCAGCAGGTTTGGTTGGCTTGAACTTGGGCGGACTTGTCCAAAACAGCAGTGCTGATATAGATATCGTAAAATCATCATCTTCTTCTACAGCAAATCCTACAGTAGGCGGTTTGGTCGGTAGGAATGTGGAAGGTTCGATATACAATTCAACCTATGATGGAAATTTACTGGCTTACTATACGGGAGGAATTGTTGGTTCATCATACAGTAGTGAGACATTGCAAAATAGAGGAAGTGGTTCGGGAGCAATTTCAAATAGCAGTCAAATAGCTATTCCAAATACAATAACCTACGTTTTGGATGGCAATTTAACTTTGAATGCTGAGTTGAGAGAGGTTAGTATTACGGTAGATACACTGAACAATTTCTTTACAAACTTATCAAATTTCTACTACTATATTGCAAATAGAAATGACTTTAGTTCCTCTATTGTATATTTGCGAGTGTTAGGATTGGCTGTCGGAGCGACAGACGAAGATGGACTAATTAACAGAGTTGGATATGATTCAAGCAATAATTTAATTGTATTTAATGGCGGATACAATATCTCAGGTATAGGAGTTATAAACGATGCTAACATCGCAAGTGATGTGGTATATGACTTACCTTTTGCAAACATCATTGATAATTTAAATATTAGTTTAGATTATACTCATGTGATGTACACAGTTGGAGCGGTGCTCACTTCGTTTGATGCGTGGGGACGTCAAAGTTATAGTGATAATTTGCTGGTGTTCACAAGTCAAGGATACAATGGTTTGACGTTTGCTAACAGTACGAATAATTTGACATCATACATCTATATGCTAAATAACAATGATGTAAATAGAGAATTTACATACAATGTTATGATAGAGAATTATGACGCATACGCTAGCGAATTGATGATGAATTTTGACTTTACATTCTTGACCGATATGTTTGATGGTAGCGAGGGAGTGGATATATACTTGACGAGTGCAGATGATGCGGATATCTTAGACAATTTATACACCACTTACTATCCAGAAGAGCAAGCGGATATAGAAAATCAAATAAATGAGTCAATTTTGTCAAATATATCAGTTCCTGGAATTATTACAGATGCAACTAATATAAAGATTGTATTTGAGGGCGTGAGCGTCGACAATGACATGCAAAATTTGACATACACATACATTTTCGAATTTAGTCCACTTGACAATTAAGTTCATTTGAACTACAATTCGGGTATGAAAATTGATTATAACAAATTGATGCATGATGAGATAAGTAGTCTAGAGAGTAAACCTAGACTACTTTTGCATTGTTGTTGTGCACCTTGTTCCAGTGCGGTTATTGAAAAGATCAAGGACTATTTTGATATAACTTATCTATATTTTAACCCTAATATCTATCCACTAACTGAATATCAAAAGAGAAAAGAAGAGTTCAAAAAATTAGACGTCTCAGTCGTGGATATCGGCTATAACCATGACGAATTTCTAGACATGGTCAAAAATCATGAGCAAGATAGAGAGGGAGGAGACAGGTGCCGAATATGTATTGCATATAGAATGGACAGGGCTTTCAAGTATGCTAAAGAAAACAATTTTGATTTAGTTACGACCACGCTGTCAATAAGTCCGCACAAAGATGCACAATTTATTAACGTCACGGGCGAAAGTCTATCACAAAAATATGAAATAAAATATTTGCACGCAGATTTCAAAAAAGAAAATGGATACCTTCGTTCCACTTTGATATGTAAGGACAAGGAAATTTATAGACAAAATTATTGCGGGTGTGAATTCAGTGCAAATCAAGAAAATTAAGCATATATATTTATATGTTTAACGAAATCTTAATCAACAGATACAATTTAATTCACAATGTAGAACAGGTCAAACTAAAAAATCCTAAATCTTTAATTTGTGCTATGGTAAAAGCCAATGCCTATGGCGTTGGGCTAAAAGAAGTAGTCAAAACGATAGAAGGTCTAGTAGATTATTTTGGAGTGTCCTGTTTTTTTGAGGCAAAAAAGGTTAGAAAATATACAAAAAAGAACATATTGGTTGTTGGTGCTTTGGAATATAAAAAAATTAACCCCGATTTTTCATACACTTGCAATTCTTTAGAGGACGTGAAATATTTGGCGTCTTTAAACAAAAAAATTAAGATCCATATAAAGATAAATACTGGCATGAATAGATATGGTATCAATGACACAAAAGAGTTTAAGGAAATGTTGAATATTATAAAAGATAGTTCCCTACAACTAGAAGGTATTTTCACTCACTTTGCGACGACAGACGAATATGTATTTTGCCAGATGAAAAAGTTCAATAAATTTATCAATATTGTTAAAAAATTAAAATTAAAAGTGCTCATCCATGCAGACAATAGTTTTGTAAATGAAAAATATAACCACAATTTGTCAATGGTGCGTATTGGGTTCAACCTGTATAATAGGAATGATTTTGAATTCAAACCTGTGGTAAATATAAGAAGTAAAATTGTACAAATAAACTCTATAAAAAAAGGCGATCTAGTAGGGTACGATTATAGATTTGTTGCTAGGCAGGGTATGAAAATTGCGGTCGTTCCTGTGGGGTATGCTGATGGGTTTGATCTAGGATACATCGGTTGTGATTTGAATATCAAAGGATATGATTGCAAGGTGTTGAACATCTGCATGGACTGCTTTATGCTTGATATTACAAATACAGATCTAAAAAAGGGAGATGATGTCTATATTTTAAATCACATCAACTCCCTTAAAATGTATGCAAATTATATCAATAGTTCGCCATACGAAATTATGACGAAATTTTCAAACATGCGTGCTGAGCGTAAATTTATCAATTAATTTCTATCACTTCCGCCACGCATCATGAACACAAATAGAATCAATCTAAGCAATGATAAAATTGACGTTACCAGTGCAGCCACATATGTCCAAGCTGCTGCACTTAGGACTTTTTCAACACCTTTTATCTCTTCCGTGTCCATTTCTCCTGTGGCTAAAAGCATTTTCTTTGCTCGATTGCTGGCATTGATCTCTATAGGAAGAGTGACTAGGCAGAAAATGATGTTCAAAGCATACAAGCCTATACCTATATAAATCAGCCAATCGGCAGCCGTTACATAATAAGTCATTTCCATTATAAGTCCAATGATGATAAGTGGCCACATCAAGAAACTGGATATGTTCATGATTGGGACCAGTACATTTCTTATTTTGATGGGGGCATAACCATTTTTGTGTTGGAATACGTGTCCTATCTCGTGAGCAGTTACGCCTATTGCAGCAATAGTTGTTTGATTATATACAGATTCGGACAAGGACACAACATTTGTGGTTGGGTTATAATTGTCTGTCAATTCTCCCCGAATAGGTTGAATTTGCGTATCGACACAACCTCCGCTATCTAACATAAAACGTGCGACCTCTTTAGCCGATTTGCCATGTTTGGTTTCGACTTTATTATATTGATTGAAAGAAGAACGCACTTTGGTCTGTGCCCATATGCCTAAGATTAAACCAGGGATCATCACTATTCCTAATAAATAATAGACTAGATAAGAGCTGAACATTTTTCCTCCATTAATTGATAATAGATTATACTTTAAGATTATGGAAATGTCAATTGTTTTATGCTATGGGCAAATACTCTCAACAATTTTATCGTAATTTTTGTTGTTTTTTGGTATGTTTCTACAATTATAACTAGCATTTAGAAATAAATATTTAATTTAATTAATTAAATTAAGTGCAATTGTAATTTACGGTATCTTGCTTATAATTTTTTAAATATCGTTATTAAATGCTATTTAGTCGTTTTTTTCATTATAATTATTTTATAATGAATATTTAAAAAATATTTAATAAATAACTATACAAAACAGAAATTTAATGATTAATTCATATTGAGTCTGTAGACTATATTAAATAAATTTTTTCACATAGATCGATATATTTTTCTGTTATCAATTTGATTGACAATATTTTTTAATTATTTTATGGGTAAAAATATTTATATATTTATGATAATTATTATATATTAAATTCCTAATTTATGTACTTTTACCGACTATGGACAATTTTGTGTTTTATCAGTATAATAAAAATGCTGAAAAAATTATAAAAAATTTAAAAAAATATTTTTAAATTATTAGTAATTAATAAATCTTTGTGTTATAATAATAATGTAAAAAATTGTCGTTAAGGGGTGCGTATGAATATATTTAATGAAGTGGATAGGTTCTTTAGTTCGCTGAGTAACTATATCCAATATAATGAAGTTTTCATTATTTTCTTAGCATTATTCATTTTAACAATTTTTATTGTTATTATTTCCACGTCTAATGCTTATGAGGCAAAATTGATCAAAGCTATAGATATGTTCAATAATTATTTTATTGACAATCCACAGATAAATGAAGAAAATCTTGTGGCTTTCAATAACAAAATGAAATCACGCAAAGTTCCTAAGCAGTTGAGAAAACAATGGCAACAATTCGTCCTATATAGAGAGGACAAGGCTAGCCATTATATGTCTTTTGATATTTGTGTCTCCACCCCTATTAAAAATAGTTCGTACAAACGTGATATTACAGTAATGAATATCATCTCGTACATATTGGCATTGGTAGCTTTAATATTCAACCTTTACATATCGTACGAAACTACAGAATTGGCACTCATATTACAGCGTACTTTGTTGTGCCCTGTGTTGATTCTGGTCTTGAATTTTGTAATTACTATTTTCTTAGATTTGCGTCATAATGCGATTGTTAGCGACCTATATCAAAATTATCAGTATTTTGAAGTAAACATTGACAAGGCTACTCAAACTTTGCCTGAGTATGTTGATTATGAAGTATTGTTTGATAGAAATGAGATAAAGAAAGGTATTCCTATTCTATACGCTTATTTGCAGAAAAGGGCAGAAGAAGAGCAAAGAGAATTGGAGAGAGCAAGGCTTAAAAATGTTGAGCACGAAAAATTCAACTTTGATGAAGCGGGAGTGGAAAGTTCGCTTGTCCTAGAACGAGCCATGCAGGAAGCAGAAAATTATATTGCTGAACGTAAGAAATACATGCAGGATATTGAACAAATCAATGCTGATATTACGCAAGAAGAGATGAACTTCCGTGAGATCACAAAAGAATATCAGCGACAGATGCAGGTCAGCAAAGAATCGTTTGATAACTTTAAATCACAACTAGAAGAAGTGTCTTCAACAATTGAAGCAAACTACCTAAAGAAACAACAACAGCAAGAATTGGATCGTCAACGTAACCTAGAAAAAGATTACGACACAGCCACAGATAGGCACAAAAAATTGCTTGAAAATTACCAAGCAGAACTTACAAGTGTAGAAAATTCTATCAAACAGGCTCGTCAAACTCTTGAACGTGGAATGATGAGTGAGTTTAGTTCATACAGCAATAAAGTATACGATGAGGCTATGAGTGTAGTAGAACAGCGTGAACAAGAAAAGACGGATGAACTCAAAAATCAAATCAAACAGTTGGAAGAAAAAATTGTTGCAAAAGATCAAGAACTTGACAATATTTATAATCAAAATCAACAGTTGATGGAGAGGTTGGATCAAAGTGGTCAAACTATGAGCGGGGCTAATTATCAGGAACCGCAGCAATATGAGGATCAGCAACCTAATGTACAGCCAGAATATACTGAACCACAGCCTGAGGAATCAGTTCAAGAGCCGGTATATGAAGAACAATTAGATCAACAAGGACAACAAGTTGAGCCACAGGAAGAGCCTGTATATGATGATAATGCTGAACAACAAATAGAGGAACAACCAGAGGTTACAGATTCTGCGGAAGTAGAGACAATTCCTGAAGCTAATGAAGAAGTCAATGAGAATGAGGGGATAGATGATAATATTGTAAATTCTCAAGATATCTTCACCATCAAAGAAGATGAAAGCAAACCAGTTAAAAAGGCAGGTCGACCAAGGAAAACTAATGTAGAAGAAAAACCTAAACGCAAAGTAGGTCGCCCTAAGAAAGAGCGTACAGATGACGAGTTAGATAAACCAAAACGTCCACGTGGGCGTCCTAAAAAGGCGGAGACTACGGATGAGGCGGTTGATTCACAGCCGGCTCAACCTCAGGCAAGCGAAGAGGCTCCAAAAAGAAGAGGTAGACCAAGAAAAGAGAATACCGATTCTAATCAAACCGAAGAAGTAACCAATGCTATGGAAGACACCACGAAAAAGAGGCGTGGACGACCTAAAAAGGTAGCCGTAGAGGCAAACCAAGCGACCAATCAAGATGAGTCTCAGCCAAAAAGACGTGGTAGACCTAAAAAGGCTGAAACGCAACCAGCAGCTGTAGCAAGCACAGCGAGTGAACCAGAAACTAAAAAGAAGCGTGGGCGTCCTAAAAAGGTAGTCGAAGAGACAACTCAAGAGAGCGATCAAGGAACGAGTCAACCAAAGAGACGTGGTAGACCACGTAAAGTGGACAACGCTTTAGATGTCAAAGAACCTAAAATAACTGATATTGATGCATATCTTAAAGAAATTGATGATGAAATAGCAAAAGAGAGTGCAAAGCTTGAAAAGACCACTAAAGAGTTGGAAGAAAAAGCTAAAATAAATAAGAAAAAATAGAAAGCCAATCGGCTTTCTTTTTTTGTTTAAGAAAACCACGGGATTGTCCCGTGGTTCCAAAGCGGTTAACCTTTGACCAAAAATACCTCCTATGTTAAAATTAATTTGTAGTCTACGCAAATTAATAAACATAGGAGGTTTAATATGTCAATTGACACAAATAGTTTAGCACATACGACTTGGAATTGCAAGTATCACATTGTTTTTGCTCCT
>DVMB01000025.1 GCA_018715225.1 Candidatus Onthoplasma faecigallinarum
AGAGAATGGAAACATTACCTTTTTCATAAACTCTCCTTTTAGAAAGAACGTGCCAAACTTGAAGGCAACCATGTAATCTATTCTAATTTAATAATTTCAAAATCATTTATTATTCAATCCAACTCTTTTATAAATTATAAATGAAATAACAGATATGAATAATGATATACAACATATTATTGAACTTACATTGCTTAGTCTGTTCATAGATTTCAACTGGGACAATTCATAACTATCAAAAGAAATTATTATATCATTGTTGATTTTTAAAGATATGATTTCTATTATTGTATCAGTGTTTAAATCATCTTTTGAGTCGTCTTGCAAAGAAAATTCAATTTCGACATTATCAAAATTATTTTCTAATAAATAAACTTCAAATTTAGTAAAATCTAAGATCATATTTTTATTACCTATCAGTAATTTACTCTCATATTCGTTTGTGTATATAAGATATGAATCATTAGAATCGTTATGTAAAGCACTAATATGATTCAATGTCGCTTTATAACTTGCTGTATTGTCATCGTAAGAGAAATTCAGTGATGTAGTAAATATTGTTATAATTGAACAAGCAATTGCGACTATGCAGGTGATAATATTTAATATTTTTAGTCCTTTTTTCATACATCTCCTTTTATTAAAAAAATTGAGATTATTAAAATAATTATAGTCAAAATCTATGAGAGTGTCAATGTATTCAGTTTTATTCAAGTAGGCTTGATAAAATATTTCATTTTTGACTTCCCCACATGTATATTATTTTACATTTTCGTACGAGAATATATGTTGAAGTATTATTTGTCGTTAGAATAAAAAAGCGGGAAAAGGTAGCCCGCATTTTTTGATTTTTAAAAATATTTTTCAATTTGTGTTGACAGCATTGTTTGTTTGTGCTAATATATAGTAGCACCAGTTAGGTGTTTTTTTAAAATTGTTTATGAATTTAAGGAGAAAGTATGGCAAAGAAAGCAAAAACCAAAAGAGAAAAAATCATTCTAGAATGTACAGAATGTAAAAACAGAAATTATAACACAACAAAGAATAAAGCCAATGACCCTGATAGACTTGAGCTTAAGAAATATTGTCCTACTTGCAGAAAAGAAACTAAACACAAAGAAACTAAATAATAGGGGTGCTTATGTCTAAAAAGAAAAAGACTTCAAACAAGGTTACAAATGAAGTTGTAGAAGAGAGTTTTGTGGCGGAGAATGTAGCAGCTGTAGACACAGATGCTAATATTTCAAGCGTAGACGAGCAAAAAGAGACGAAAGAAAAACAGGGCAAAAACAAGGTCGTTGAAGTAAAAGCAAAAGACGTTGCAAAAAACACTGACAAAAAGAAAAAGGACAAGACAAAGAAACCTAACAAGGTCGCAAAAGCACTCAAAGATACAGGCAACGAATTGAAGAAAGTCTCTTGGCCAAAATTTAGTCAAGTAGTGAAACAGACAGGTGTCGTTTTGGTAGTTGTTATAGTTTTCACATTAGTTTTGTTTGGATTTGATAGACTTTGCGCTTGGCTTACGACTTTTTTGTATTAATATAGGTTTAAGGAGAAAACATGGCTATTATTGATAATAACAAAGATAAAGAACCAAAATGGTATGCGTTGACTGTGTTTTCAGGCTACGAAAACATAGCGAAGCAAAATCTTGAGAACACCATAGAGAAATACGGCTTGCAAAACAGAATTTTCCAAATAGTTATCCCTATGGAAGATGTCTTGGAAGAAAAACGTGGCAAGAAAGTGCTTGTTCCTAAAAAGACTATGCCAGGTTACATTATGGTCAAGATGATATACGGCGATGACATTTGGCACGCCGTTATACGTACTGAGTATATCCACAGTTTCGTAGGACCAAAGGGTAGACCAGTCAGCATAACAGACGAAGAGGCGAGAAGATTGGGTCTTGATGGAGCGAGTGTCCAAGATGCGAAGATCGAACTGGATGTGAAAGTTGGAGATACTGTTGAGATTATTGAAGGCTCCCTATCTAGTTTTGTTGGAGTAGTTAAAGCCGTTGATGAAAAGAATCAAAAGGTTACTGTCGCTGTAGAGATGTTCGGTAGAGAGAGCGAAGTGGAATTGGGCTTTAACCAAATTAGAGTGAAACAATAGGCTCAGTTCGTTTGATAGATATTTATTTGGACTTGACTTTATCTCATATATTGATATACTATAAGGTGGAAACTCATCAGCCCAAAAGAGAGGGGACTTCGTGGGAGAGTAAAATTCAAGATTACTCATTTAACCACGCCATAGAATAGGAGGAGAATTATGGCAAAGAAGAAAGTTAAATCTGTTGTTAAAATTCAACTTCCTGCAGGCAAAGCTACTCCAGGACCACCAGTAGGTTCATCTCTTGGTCCACACGGAATCAACATTGCAGGATTCGTTAAAGAATTTAATGACAAAACTGCTAACCAAGTTGGATATACTATCCCTTGTGTTATCACAATTTATGAAGATAGAAGCTTTACTTTTATCTTGAAGGCACCACCTGCAGCCGACCTAATTAAGAAAGAAGCAGGTATCGAAAAGGGGACTGACAAGTCTCGTAACAAAGTTGGAAAAATTACAGTCGAACAACTTAAGAAAATCGCTGAATTGAAGATGGCAGACCTTAATGCTGGCTCTTTGGAAGCTGCAATGAGCATGATTGCTGGTTCTTGTCGTAGCATGGGCGTAACAGTGGAGGGCTACAATGAAAAGAAGTAAGAATTATGTTGAAGCTTTGAAGCTTGTGGACAAGACTAAAGTTTACGACGCAAGAGAAGCAATGGATTTAGTCATCAATACTAGCAAAGCAAAATTTGATGAGACTGTTGAATTACACGTAAAACTTGGCGTTGATGGTCGTAACGCTGATCAACAAGTGAGAGGCGTAGTTGTTCTTCCTGAAGGAACAGGTAAAACAGTTCGTGTTTTAGTTATCGCCAAGGGAGACAAGGCTGAAGAGGCTAAAAAAGCAGGTGCGGACATCGTTGGAGATGATGAAATCATCGCTAAAATTATGTCTGGCAACTGGCTAGATTTCGACGTGTGTATCACAACTCCTGACATGATGGGTGCACTTGGTCGTTGTGCTCGTATCTTGGGACCAAAAGGTTTGATGCCAAACCCTAAGAGCGGAACAGTTACAATGGACGTAACCAAGGCTATCAATGATGTAAAAGCAGGTAAAGTTGAATATCGTCTAGACAAACAAAACATTGTTCACGTTCGTATTGGTAAAGTAAGTTTCGGTGCAGATAGATTGTATAACAACTTATCAACAGTTATGAACGCAATCATCAAAGCTAAACCATCAGCTGCGAAAGGAACATATTTGAAATCAATCTATGTAGCAACAACTATGGGACCTAGTATCAAAATCAACTATACTGATGCTAAATAATTTAGTGTTGCAAACGTATTATTGAAAAAAATAAAAGGGCTTTTGAAATAAAAGTCCTTTTTTATTTTTCCGTTTTATATCCAGTAAGTAAAATAATGAAATTTTAAGCATAGTAAAATCATATGATATTATATTTATTGTTTTCCAGTGGAGCCAATTCCGCCACGGTCTTTGTTGTTTAGATGGGCAACAGTCGAGATCTTGTGGCTAGGTTGATGAGCGAGTATTCTAAATTGGCATACTCTATCGTTTTTGTGAATGATCGTATCTCTCATGGCTATTGCGGGCATGAACCATTGGTCATTGTCTCCGCAGTATGTCTCATCAATTATTCCAATACTGTTCGCCTGAATTATTCCGTAGTTCTTGTATGTGCTACTTCTAGGGGCAACTATTGCTTCGTATCCTTTAGGCAGTTCAATGGCGACACCTAATGGAATCAATTTGAATTCGCCCTTTTTGATCTCAATATCCTCGGCACATCTTAGGTCGTACCAATCGCTCTTGTTTTCTATGAATTTGATTGGTTCTATGTCTGTAAAATATTTTACTTTGATTTCTAACATGCTTCCTCCTAAAATTTTTTATCTTTTTGTAATTTCAAGTTTGTATACTTTCTTTTACAAGAGACGTTTGTCCTTTGAGTCTAACTTGATGTTGATAGATAGATTTTTATTGCCCAGTCTACTAAAAATACGCTCATCATATCTTGATAGGATATTTTCTAGAGATAGATTGGTAGAGATGAAGGTTGGGCGAAAATTGACTTGTCTAGTATTGATGAGATTGTATAGATATTCTTTTGTGATATTTTTTAATACGGGTTCGGTGCCTAAATCGTCTATCAGCAAAATGTCGGCATCAAGGCAATCGGCGAAGTCATAACTTTTCCCCATATGATACTGCCTAGCCAATTCGTTCAATTCGAACGCTGTTTTGTAACAAACAGTGAAATTCCTGTTTATCATTTCATTTGCTACACATTCCAACAAAAATGTTTTACCAGATCCTGACCCGCCGTAAATATTGATGTTGATTTTGGTGGTGTTAGGGTATTTTTCGCACCAGGTTTTGAGGAGGTCGAGCGTCTTTTTGTCATTTTCATTCATTATTTTTAGATTACAGTCTTTGAAACTGCTGAAATTGACTTGATTGTTAAAATCTTTGGTTAGGGCGGAATTCAATTCTTTTAGAAAACATTTACATATTTTTCCGCCCACAACGCCAGTGTCATTGCAGATAGAGCACTCATAGTGTGGATATAGTTTCGATTTGTCCACATTGATTGTGGATAGGTATTTTTCTATCTGGTTTTTCAAGTCTTCTGCTTCATATTTCAGGGAGATATTTTCGTCCTCATATTTTGTCTTTAAATATTCCAATTCTTTTTTCGTGTAGTCAGTGTAGAGTTTGTCGAATTGTGGATTTTGACGCAAATTTTCTATGAAATTTTCACATTCTTCCTGTGCACGCACTCGTTTTAGCATAAAATCTTGTTTTACTTTGTTGTAGATCTTGTATTTATTCATTTTATACCTCCACTTCGTCAAGGTTCGTGAGCAAACTTGCGATCTGTTCTTTTGTGTAATTGTTGTGGATAAATTCATTTTGAGGTTCGGCCTCTATCTTAGAATTTTTAACCTGCTCTAATGTCTTTGCTCCGTTTGCGTTCCAGTTGGATAGAATTTTATTCAAGTATTGAATGGCGTTATTTTTTCCGCTACTTAAACTTGCCCCGTATAAGATAACTTCATGCGAAAAACCCCAATCAACAGTCCATGTGCGATAAAAATTTCTATCCATGTTGTTGACATTTCTTGTTAGATTCATATTTTCCAACACTTCTTTAATTTTCTTGTCTACAGCAAGGTTGTCGTTTAGATATTGTTGATATGCTTTCAAGTTGACTATCCCCAGTTTGTATAGTTTATTTATTATATTGTTGAGCCCTTCTAGCGTCTTGATGGACGACAAGAAGCAGTTGTTTGCTATGGTCTTTAGCGTTTCAGCATCATATCCCATATTGAGCCAACTCATGATATATGTATCTATCTCTTTTGTCAAATCTTCATAAAATATGCCTAGCTCTTTGTTGATCGTGATTGCAATAAAGTATAGATTTTCTTTCTCTTTTTCATAATTTTCTATTTCAGGTATGGACATGAGACGCATCTCATAATATTTAGATAGATAATCGTCCAACACATTGACATCTAATCTACGTTTTTTGGTCTTTAGATTTTTTATGACAAATATGATGACATTCAATTCAAAGCCATAAGAGGATAGCCATTTTGTGAGCAGTTCTTTGTCCTCCAATTGAACTTTTCTCTTGCTACCCATGGCGGATAGAATTAGACTCATCTTGTCGTCCGCTATGCCTAATTCTTCGATTTTTGCTTTCACAGCGTCAAGGGTCAAAACACCCTCACGTATCCAATCTTTTGCCACCGTGATTACATAATTAGGACTGAGGTTGAAGCCTTTGTAATTGACGCAATACCTTATGAGTTCCAATAGGGCAGATTGTTCCATATGCTTGCGCTCCATCAGGTCGTAAAACTCAGTAAATTCGTTTGGCATGACCATGCGTTTGTCAAACAATTCTTGCACTTGGATATTGAAGTCGGTATATTTGTCCACTTTGTATTTTTTGATGCTGGCGGTGTTAGAATTGATAGGCAGATAGCGTATTTCTATAGGGTTAGTGGATAAAACCTGCACAAGACCGAGATCCTCCCAGTATTTAAACAACGAGATGACGTCGTCTTCGCAAATTTTTAAAGTCTCGGCAAAATAGGATAGGCTATTTTCGCTGTCGTCTGGGGAGGAGCATTTGCTTAACCCCAACAAATAAATTTTAACACACATGTCAGGAGCTTTCGGCAAAAACTCATTGATAAATGTGTTATCTACAATCGTTTTATTGCTAGTTTGATAACTAGGGCTAAATTTACAAAATGACATATGCTATATATTAGCACAAAATTTTTTATTTGTCTATTGTTGAAATAGATTAGCCTTTACTAAAATTATACTTTTTTATGTGAGTTCTATATTATTTTTTGTACACATAAAATGGAATATGAAAAAGTTTTGTGTCAGTGTACTTGCTGTTTTTATGCTGTTTTGCTGTTGTGCGTGTGGCAAAAAGGACAATTTAATCGAGCTTGGCAAAGATTTGTCTCAGTACAATATAACCCTCGATATAAATGCGGAGACAAAATCGGTCGTAGGGAATTTGAATTTGACCTATATCAACAATAGCGAAGATGTGTTGAAAAATGTAATGTTCCACCTATATCCGCAGTTCTTTGAAGAGGGGAATACAGATAAGGTGGTATCTAGTACGATTCTAAACGATGCCTATCCAAACGGCATGAGTTATGCTGAATTTGATGTGGATAGAGTGCAGGTGGCGGGTCAAGATGTTACAGTGGTGTATAGTGGAGAATGTGATGGGATATTGGACGTAACTCTTCCGTCAAGCATTTTACCATCCAACAGTGTCGACATCTCTATAGATTTTAGTTTTAGTTTGCCGAATTGCGAACATAGGTTTGGTTATGGGGACAATACTATAAATCTAGCCAATTTTTATCCTATAGCCTGTGTGTATGAAAATGGAGAGTTTGATCTGTCTGGATACAATTCAAACGGAGATCCTTTCTATAGCGATATGGCAAACTATGTTGTAGATGTAGTTGTGGATAGAGATTATGTGGTGGCGGGGACTGGCACAAAGGCTAACGAAAGTATTGTCGACGGCCGAAAACATATCACATTCAACGCCAATGTAGTTAGAGACTTTGCTTTAATAGCGAGCGACAAGTTTGAAGTAAGATCTGGTAAGGCTGGGGATGTAACTATTGAGTATTATTATTTCAATGATGAACATGCGGATCAGTCGTTACAGGCAGGAGTAGACGCTATAGAGACCTTTTCAAATCTGTTTGGGGACTATCCATATTCCAGTTTCAGTATAGTCAAGACAGATTTCATTTATGGTGGTATGGAGTATCCAAATTTGGTCATGATAAGTGCGGATATTGAAAATGTAGATGACTATATGAATGTGATTGTTCATGAGACGGCACATCAATGGTGGTATGGCTTGGTAGGGAACGACGAATATCAATATCCTTGGCTTGACGAGGCGCTGACCGAGTATTCTACTTTGCTTTTTTATGACAACAATGATGGGTACAATTTGACTCATTCGCAGATGTTGAATGCATACAAATCGAATTACACTTTATTTATCACAGTATACCAAGATGTGTTGGGAGATATTGACACGAGCATGCGAGCGATTGATGAATATGATACTGAGCCAGAATATACATACTGCACTTATGTGAAAGGGGTGTTGATGTACGAGAGCCTATATCAATTAATTGGTGAGGATAAGTTTTTAGACGGGTTGAAAAACTACTTCAATTCGAAAAAATACACTAACGCCACACCTGAAGATTTGATCTTGTCTTTTGAAAGTGCGTCAAAAACTGAGCTAGATAGTTTCTTCGACAGTTGGATATCAGGGAAAGTTGTAATTAGATAAAATCAAGAAAAATTCTTGATTTTTATTTTTTTACTATTTTTTGTTGTGTTTTTACATATTTTATTGAATATTTTTAATAATTTTTTATTTTTTTATAAAAATTGTTTTTTAATTTTTTAAAGATTGGGTTTGAAAAATTCAAATATTCTTTTTATATTGACTTGTAAAATTCCGCAATATTTGATAAAATATTTATTAAGGAATAAGATATGAAATCAATTTATAAATATTACAAAGAAAGGCTCATCGAAATAAGCGGGAAAAATAGGAGCCTTTATTCAAGGAATATCAACAAAAAATATTCGTTTGATATCGGTGCCGTCATAGGTGGAGACAAGGAAGAATTTGAAGAATTCTTTAGTTTTTTATGGAAAGGAAAGAGGACAAGTTACGCACTGATACGAAAGGATATAAAGGATAGACTTTATAAAAATTTCAATATTGAACAAAAATTGAAACCATACTACAAGAACATGAACACCATGTCTGCCGAGGAAAAGCGGGACGAAAACTTGAGACGTGAAAAGATGAGACGAGAGGAAAACAAAAAACTTTTGTCCTCTCAAGTAAATTCGCTAAAGATATTGAAAAGAGAGATAGAGGAATTTTCAAAAGAGACTGGTAGATATGAGATGTTTGTCGGCTATCCGTTCGTTACAGGTAGACTGAACAAGGATATGGCGATCAAAGCGCCGTTGATTTTGTTCCCTGTTGTGATAAATATTGAAAATGACACGACTGTATCTATTGAAGCCAAACATGACGAATTGATCCAATTCAACAAGGTGTTGATGCTGGCGTATGCCAAGGAACACAGGATCAACTATGACGGAATGATGATGGAGTTTGATAATCTAATTGATTACAAACTGAAAAGTGTGGACGACGTGTTGGAGTATCTAGCGTCATACGGGTTCAAGTTTGACATTGACAAAAAATTTGGCAACACTCTTATAAAATTTGACAAACTGGAAGAAGACTGGACAGGAGATTATCTAAAGATTGAAAATGCGTGTGTGATAGGTAGATTTCCGCTCGCCAATTCGATATACAATGATTATTCCTTGCTGGAGAAGAAGCACCTGACGTCTCTTGCTATTGATCAGTTGATTCAGGGCAAGACTCGCAAGAAGAACAAAAAATTTGACACGAGGACATATACAATAAATGACCTTGATTATGCCCAAGAAAGTGCGATCAACAAGTTAAACGAATTCGGCAACATGGTAATTTATGGTCCGCCAGGTACAGGTAAATCACAGACGATTGTCAACATCATTGCGGATGCTCTATGCAAGGACAAAAGAGTTTTAGTCGTATCTCAAAAGAAAGCGGCGTTAGATGTAGTATTCAACCGTTTAAAAAATCTAAATTCAAAATGTATGTTCATCACTGACGCTGAGAAAAACAAAGTGGAATTTTACGAAAGATGCAATCAAATGCATCAGGCTATAATGTCTGCGGGTAGGACAAGTGAAAACAACAATGATTTTGATACGGTTGAACAAAATATTCAAAATGAAGTGAATGAATTGAAAGTTATCTCGGACACTTTGTTTACAAAGACACCTTTTGGGCTGTCGCTTCAGGAGATGTATACAAATTCTGCAAAGATTGGAAAAAATAGTTTTGATTATGTCTTATATAAGTTGATGAAAAAGAACAAAGACCTGATGAATATGGACTACAAGCGTATTTCTTCAACAATAAGGATCATAAAAGAGAAGAAAAAAGCAGATTTGTACTATAGATACATAGTTTTGAAAAAGAACAATCCGCTGATCGACCATATAAAATCACAGGTGGATATCCATGTCATCAACCAGATGAAGACCTATCTAAAAGAGATAACACAAAAGAACATTGTCCCATTTGATACAGCAAGGCACCCACACGCAAGACAGTTGTTGATATATATGCTAGAAAATGGTGTGGAAAACATCGAGGACATGAAACCATTGGTAAAAATGATTGCTCAATTAGAAAACAAAAATTTGTGCTCGGCATTGAAATGGTCCAAAGTGCTATTCCCTGCATATCCGTATTTTAAGCACAAAATGAATAAGCAAGAGCAGGAGATTACTGCCAATTTTGAATCAACTCTTGAAGAGATTCAACAATACATCAGCCAATATTCTCTGCTAACCAAAGTGCTGGATCAAAAGGGCTATTTAATGACCATAGACAACATCATCAATGGCAATTCGATATTTTTGAAATTGTTACTTAATGCCCTAGATGATTACCTTGAAATTCGAGATGTGAATGTGTCGCTACAGGGTTTGACAGACGACGAACGAATAATTTTGAATTTTGCTTATGGAAACGCTAAAAATTTCAAACAATATAAAGAAATTATAGATAAAATCTTAGAAATTCGTGTATACCATGAGACGATAAAATACGAAGAACTAAATAAAGATAAATTGTCAAAGATCATAGATTTTGAAAACATCAGGAATAGGATTCTTTCCTTGCAAAAGGACAAAAAACAGATATCCGCCAATATTTGCTTGAACAAATTCAGGAATGAGTACATTGATTATTATGAACACAATATAGAAAATAAAAATTATTTATTCCAAATCACAAAACAACAGAACCTTTTGCCAATAAGGCGTATGATGGAACTTTATGGCGACTTTTTGTTGAAGTTGTTCCCTTGTTGGTTGTTGTCGCCAGAGAGCGTGTCAACTATATTCCCATTGAAAAAGGAAATGTTCGACATCATCTTGTTTGATGAGGCGAGCCAAGTGTTTATAGAAAATACTTTGCCGACTATCTATAGGGGCAAATATATTGTTGTGGCTGGAGACTCAAAACAACTGCGTCCTACCGCTGGGTTTGTGAAGAGATATATGGGTAACGATAGCGACGACGAACTGGATTTGGCGACTCAGGCGGCGTTGGAAGTTGAAAGTCTTCTAGATTTAGCGACATCAAGATTCCATAGTACCAATCTTACATATCATTATAGAAGTAAGAACGAAGAACTTATCAATTTCTCAAATTACGCTTTCTATGACGGAAAATTGCAGGTCGCACCTAATGTAACGAAAAATGTCGGCAACAAACCTATTGAACGTATCAAAGTCAATGGCAGTTGGTTGGGTAGGAAAAATCAAGAGGAGGCAAACGCCGTAGTAGCTCTTCTCAAAAAGTTGATAAAAAACAAACGCAACAAGTCCTCTATCGGTATAATCACATTTAATACTGAGCAGGAAAATGCGATAGAAGATGCAATAGACAATGAGTGCCAAAAAGATTCAGCCTTTAGAGATGCTTACATTCGAGAGCAAAATAGGAAAGACAACAATGAGGACACTTCAATTTTCATAAAGAATCTAGAAAATGTACAGGGTGATGAGCGAGATATTATCATATTTAGTATTGGCTATGCTAGAAACGAATATGGAAAAGTTGTGGCTCATTTTGGTTCGCTTTCTGTTGAAGGCGGAGAGAATAGGTTGAATGTTGCTATCACTCGTGCGAAAGAAAAGATATATGTGATTACCAGCATTGAGCCGGAAGAGTTGATTGTCGAAGGTAGCAAAAATGCGGGTCCAAAGATATTCAAGAGTTATTTAAAATATGTCCGTGCAGTGTCCAACAAAAAGAATAAAGAAGCGGAATTTGTGCTAGATAGTTTCAAACCGAATTTGCCAACGACTGATGATGTGGTAGTCGTCAATCAGTTTGAAAATGAGATAAAAGATGAACTTACAAAACTCGGCTACACAGTCGAGACGAATTTGGGTAATACAGATTACAAATTGTCAATAGCGGTTTATGACAAATCAATAGACAGATACCTGTTGGGTATAGAATGTGATTATGCCGCATACAAGAGTAGCGATTCCATATTGGAAAGAGATGTGTATAGAAACAAATTTTTGCAATCACGTGGTTGGAACATAATGCGTGTCTGGAGCAGGGATTGGTGGCTGAACAAAAATAAGGTTGTCAACAATATTGTAAAGGCTATCAACGAGGCAAAGAAAAAATATTCAAATCAATAAAATCAAAAAAACTCATCTTTTTTAAAATTTAGATGAGTTTTTTATATTTTTTAATAATTTTTCAATAT
>DVMB01000026.1 GCA_018715225.1 Candidatus Onthoplasma faecigallinarum
TTTCATTGATGAAATTGATGCTGTGGGTAGACAGCGTGGTGCCGGCATGGGTGGCGGAAATGATGAACGTGAACAGACTCTAAATCAACTTTTGGTTGAGATGGACGGGTTTGAATCAAACAGCGGTATCATCGTTTTGGCAGCAACGAACAGAGCAGACGTTTTGGACCCAGCACTCACTAGACCGGGACGTTTTGATAGAATGGTGTATGTGCACTTACCTGATGTAAAAGGTAGAGAAGAAATCATCAAAGTCCATTCTAGAAACAAACCTTTGAGCGATGATGTAGATATCAAACGTATAGCAAGGCTTACAAGCGGACTTGCTGGTGCGGATATAGAAAATGTCTTGAACGAAGCGGCACTTTTGGCTGCACGTGATGGCAGATTCAAGATTACCATGGTGGATATTCAAGAAGGTTTGAACAAAGTGATGATGGGACCTAAAAAAGTGTCAAGAGTCATCACAGAACAGGACAAAAAGATTACCGCTATTCACGAAGCAGGACATGCAATCATTGCAGAAAGTTTACCTAACTGCGACGATGTGCAGGAAATTTCGGTCGTTCCACGTGGTAATGCGGGTGGATATACCTTGACATTTGACGAAAAAGATAGGTCATATATATCTAAACAAAAACTTTTGGATACAATAGTTATGATGCTAGGTGGTAGAACGGCAGAGGAATTGATGTTGGACGACTTCACAACAGGTGCATCAAACGATCTGGAGAGGGCAACTAAGGTCGCTAGAAAGATGGTGGCTGAATGGGGTATGTCTAATAAGGTTGGTTTGTTGAGTTTTGGCGAAGGGGAAGAGATCTTCGTGGGAAGAGATTATCAACGTCAGTTGTCTTATAGTCAAGAATTGGCTTATACTATTGACCAAGAAATCAAGAAAATCATTGATGAAGCGCACGCACGAGCAAAACAAATTTTGGAGAGCAAAAAAGATGTCTTGCTGAAAGTAGAGCAAATCTTGTTGGACAAAGAGACAATATACAAAGAAGAATTTGAGATGTTGTTCAATGGGGCAAGCGTTGAAGAAGTGGAAGAGGCAATAGACAAAAAAGAGCAAGAGAAGCGTGAATATCAAGAGAGAGCTAAGCGTGAAGCACTAGAAGAACACAAGACACGTGATATTAGATCTCGAATTGAGACCGCAGAGGCTTTGGCAAAAGCGGGTGTTATATCCAAACAAGATTTGGAAAATATAAAAAGAGAGGCAGAAAAAGAATTTGCTGAATTGAACAAGCAGTTAGGAAAAGTTGAACCCACACAGAACGAAGAGGGTGCTCCTTTAACCGCTAATCTAGAGACTGAACCTAGCGAGCCAAAGGAAGAGATGAAAGAGACAAAAAAAGACAAAGATGACAAAAAGGACGAATAATGCTTGATTTATATTCAACAATAATGTAATATTTAATAGGAGAAAATTTATGGCAAAAAAGATAGGAGCAATAGTTAGTTTATCAATCATTGGAATTTTGATCATCGCAACAATCATCATGGCTAATGTTGATGTCAATTATAAAGTTAGATGTGAAGATCCTGATGCAATTTATGTTATGTACAATTATACATCTTCGTCCAACAATGGAGAGGTTTTGTATTCAAACGATGAGAGATACAATGAAATAGTAGATTATATAAATAATGCTAGCACAGAGTCTAGTTTGACTGCTTTGTTCAATGGCACATTGTTTGACAAACCTACTGTAGTAACAGACAGCAGTACAGGAGTGTCTATTCCATCTACATCTAATTTTTATGTAGTGTACAGATACAATAATCCACAAGTTTTGATGAACGGAAATTCAGCATACAAAGATGAGAATGGCAACAACTATATGTATAAAGAATTGTGGTTTTCAGTAGGACAGACAAATGGTTCTACAGAGTTGAGAGTATATATAATGCCATATTATAATTCTAATGGCGGAGTTACAACTACGGACACTTATTCTAAATATTACCTTTTGACTGCTGACTTTACTGATTTGTACAATTATTTGGTTGATAACAACTTCAATAACTAATAAAAAAATGAATAAAATGAAAAAACTACCTATATCCTAGGTAGTTTTTATTATTGATTGTTATTATAAATGTTATTTCATATTCTTAATATAACTAATAATATCACCCACTGTTTTCATTTTAGAAACATCTTCGTCGGGAAGTGATACACCAAATTCATCTTCAAAAGTCATTATCAATTCAACTACGTCCAAACTATCTGCTCCTAGGTCTTCAACTAATCTGCTTTTCATAGTTATGGCTTCTTTCTTTTTGCCTAATTTTTCTGCAATTAAGTTAATGATTTTTTCTTCCATTTTAGCCTCCTAAATATATTCTATAAAAAAATAATAAAAAAGTAAAGAGAATTTTTCAATATCTCATTTTTCGATTAAATAATAGTTTATTTCGACATTAATAGAGGTTTTGTTTATGTTATTTTATGATAGCATATTGGTATGAAAATTTTAAATAGAAATTATAAAGAAATTGCAAACATTGTTCAATCAAAGGCAAAGTATCAAAAGATAATGCTCTTGTATGACGATAGCGTAACAAATGAGGATATAACAAAACTATATGATTCGGTCAAAGATTATTGTATTTTCAACAAATTAAACATCCAAGTTCAAAATATTGAGGAAATATACAATGGATATAGGCTATTGATTTTTTTATGTTTGGCGGACTCGTTTGTCGGTTTGAAAATAAATAGAGAGGAGTTTATCAACATATACTGTCCCAGTGATGAAGGAATTTTGCCATTCTTTTTGAATGACGAGAATGTGCTATCAAAACAAAATGATTATATGTTGCTACCAAAAGGGATTGATGTAAATATTCTTTCTAGTCTATACTTCAATAGATTTTACAATCATATAAAAGATTTGATCTATTTTCAGTCAAGTGACGCACAATTTGATTTTAACCCAACAGAGATTACCCAACATTCTGTAATAGAAACATTAAATAAGGTCAATGCAGATTTTGAATTTAAGGATATTGATATAATCAAGCATGCCAAGATCCCGTATAGTTTGTTGCCTTTAGTGGACTATTTGTTGATAACTGCTTTTGACTTGATCATAGATGCGGTAAAATCGCAGACACTAATGTTGGTAGATGTGTATAAAGCGGTAAAAGATGACGATAAACTGGTGGACAAATTTTACGCCTATTACAACAATAATTGTCTAATAAATTTGATCAACTTGAATTACCAATGTCTAAAAAGAATCTGTGAAAAGTCGAGAGAAAAGATTGTTGAATTTTTGTTCCTCAACTGCAAAGTGAAGGAGGAGATTGACTCAACAATAGAAAAAATTAAAACATATTCTAAATATGCGGAAGACATAATGTGTTATTTATACTTATATAATGTATTTGATAAATAATACATTATTTTTTTAATTTTGCTTACAAGGAACAAAGTAAATTGACATTTTTCTTCCACTTTTAGTGATTAAATATATCATTTTGACCATATAATCAAGGTATGAAGAAAATGTTGATTGTAATCATATTGTTTGTAATTTTAGTTGGAGGAGTAAAAACAGAAAATGATTTTAGCCTGCTAGATTATTTTGATGGAGAATATTACGCCTATTCAAACGCACCAGTCAGCGAAAACTATATTAATTTGGGCAGTTGCTATATGAATTTTGGGATAGTAGAGCGTGAAAAGATTATCGGGGAAAGTATGCTTGTTTATGATTTGGAAGTAGGGGTGGCAATTCAAAGTCTAGATGCACACATCATAAAGAGCGAATATATTGAGACGGGAGCGACAGTCATATATGGATATTCCAATAAAATAAACACATCTTTAGATGTCGACGGAGAAGAAATAAATATACAGATCGCCTGTTATGATGACTATTGCGTCATAGGTTGGCCGTTAATTTTGGGAAGTTTTTGATTTTCATGTTTAAATATCAAAATTTTGTCCATCATCATGCTAAGGAGGAAAAAATGAATAAAGCAAATCAAACTCAAAAGAAAAAAATCGTCATGAATTATATGTACGCAACTTTGATAGGAATATTGGTTATAGCATGTGCAGTTACGATCGCTCTTGTTGGAGTAAATAGTTCAAACAACAATGCTGAAATTGGGGAAGGCGGACAGACTGTATCTACCGTAACATATGTTGTACCTATGCAAAATGCAACAGTTGTGAAAGATTATTCTGGAACTGAGTTGCAATATAATGACACATTGAAACAGTGGGAAATTCATAAGGCGATTGATTTCAAAGCTGGGGACAACCTAGATGTATATGCCATTGCAGATGGAACAGTGTCAAATGTGTACACAAATTATTTGGAAGGGACGGTTGTCGAAATCAGTCATGCCAATGGAATGGTCTCAGTCTACAAATCTCTATCTAGCCCAGCAAGCGTCAGCGTGGGAGACCAAGTCAGTGCAGGACAAGTGATTGGACAGGCTAGTGAAAGCATGGCACAAGAACTAAACACTGGAGCACATCTTCATCTTGAAATGTTTTTGAATGGAGTGAAGGTTGATCCAAATGACTATCTATCACTAGGAGAAAAATAAAAGGATACGCATGTGTCCTTTTTTATTTGGAAAAAGTTATTGTTTAACCACGGGAAAATTATGTGAATTTTTAAAGCAAAAAAACTGCCGTGAGGCAGTCTTTTTTTACGTGTCTGCTGGCGAATAAGTGTTCAACCATTCTGTTGGAGCAGTTGTCCATGTTGCGTTGGCTGCATTGTTCGCTTGCTGAATAGTCTCTACTACGACATCAACAGTAAATGTTTTATTTGCATCTGCATTAGTTAGACTTGTTGGAACAGTAATTGCAGTAATAAAATCAATTTGATCACTCGCATTTACTGTGCCGTTGTAATAATAGTAGTCATCTTCACCTGTCTGCCAATCGCCTGTGGTGGTCGCCTCTACATTTGTGGTTGCTCCGTCTGTATTGCTGATAGTCAGTTTTGCTCGCATCAAAGCCTCTGTCATCTCTGCTGGAGCCTGCACACCTATGGCTTGACTATACACAGTACCAGGAAGCGCTTCGCCTGGGAAGGTAAGTGATGACGCTGATGCTCCGCCCTGAGTGATAGATATCGTAACAGGATCGCCCAACGTGATGTTACCAGTTACATTTGTAGATGCGGTAAAGTATGCTAGAGTTATACCTATACCAATTGCAGCCAATAGCAAGATAGACAAAGTGATGATTGCTATAGTTGACCCTGACACACCTCTTTTGGTTTTTGTTTTTGCCATAATTAATCTCCTTTATGATACATTCATATTTTGTGCTCATAAAAAGATTTTATTCAAAATACAAAAAATCTTATTTTTTTTAAATTTAAATAGTTTGTTCGAATAATTTTATTTTTAGATAAAAATTGAGTTCCGTATCATACCTTGGGTA
>DVMB01000027.1 GCA_018715225.1 Candidatus Onthoplasma faecigallinarum
AGTTAAAAATTTAAAATCAACTAATTTTAGATATAATTTAAAAATTTTTTTAACTTTTTTTAAATTACATTAAAACTATTTTCCTCAAATATTGATAAATTATTCTCTAGAACAATTATTTTTATAAAACTTTGAAATAACCATATTGTGAAAAAGTCTATAAAAAACTATTATGAACTATTATGGAAAATTAATTTTGTTGTAATATTTTATTCGTAACTATTTTTCTAAATTGATAGCGTCTAAATTGCCCGCCTCTTTTTTAAGCACTTTTGACGTAAATATAGCAGCAGTAAAATATATTGGGCATGAATAACAATTTAAAATTACCTATTAAATAATTTCAAATAGCCGTTACAGCCATTTAAATTTCTTGATAAATAAATACGAATTGATTACTATTTATAATAATACAAATAATATAAATTAAGATTAAGATAATAACCTTATCTTATATATAGTAGATCCTCAAAATTTGCTTGACGGAAAAAAGAAAAATGTATATTATTGTATCTAGAGGTATATTAGATGAAAAAATTAGGCAAAAAGATTATAATTTACTTGCTCGTGGCGGCTGTAGTTTTCGCTGCGGCAGTCATTATTGTAACTTATTTTAAAGATGGTACATTTGCTTTCAACGCTAGATACATCGCCAACGCTTTACCATTCATGTTCCTAGCACTTGGACTTTTGCTCGTATACGACCTATTGCGTATCGCTGATGGCAAAACCAAATCTAGCAAAGGCGGAAAAGCGGTTGATAAAGTAAAAGACGCTTCAGGAAAAGAGACTTCCGAATTCTTCAACAAAGATTTTGTTACAGAAGATGACTTAAAAAAGGTAAAGGCATTCAACTACAATACGCTATCTACGATCCGCTCTTCTAAAAAAGATGGCATATTGGTTAGAGCCGAGGCTAAGGGCTCAAATATGGATATAAATTTTGTTAATCCTATTCACACCCTCGTTGTCGGTACCACATCTTCAGGTAAAACATCACGTTTCGTTATCCCGTCTCTTCAATTGATGAGTATGACCAGTGCCAAACCATCTTTCGTCATCACTGACCCAAAAGGTGAATTGTACGAAAAATGTGCACACAAATATATCAGCGAAGGTTACGATGTCAAGATAATAAACCTGCGTGATCCGTTCACTTCCACGCAATGGAACCCATTGACTTATCCATTTGATACTTATACGAGGAGTTACAATCTAGAAAAAGAAGTCAAGGTACACCCACCAGGGGATAATCCAAAAAATTACAACTTGATGCTACAAAAAGAATTTGACTACACGACAACCACTTGGTTTGAATTCAATAATACCGCATATGTTGACAAAGCCTTTATGGAAAGCGACATGCGAGTAAAGGCAAAAGACTTGCAAGACCAAACCTACAACACACTAAAAGACATCTGTGCCACCCTAGCACCAGTTGAAAGCACAAAAGATCCAAGCTGGGAACAAACTGCGCAGAGATTGATTCACGCAGTCATGCTCGCCATGCTAGAAGATAGCCGTATTCCAGAACTTGGCATGACGAGGGAAAAATATAATCTATATAACGTATACAAAATTTGTAATATGACCGACTCTGGCAGAAACACATATGCCACTTTGATGAAATATTTATTTGATTATAGGGATAAATTTAGCAAGGTTGGCGACTTAGCCTCTACTGCATTAAAAAATGCTGAAGGAACATCAAAAAACTATATGGGCTTTGTTTCTAGTAAAACTGCTCTGTTTAGTGATACGGGTATCAGTTTGCTCACCAGCCGTTCGGAAATAGACTTTACCAATATTGATGAAAAACCTACTGTCATATTCTTGATCATACCAGATGAAATAAGGACAAGATATCCATTGGCAATATTGTTCGTAACTCAACTATACAAACGTCTTGTAGAAAAAGCTCAAAGCATAGGCGGAAGATTGAAACGTAATGTATATTTCATGCTTGATGAATTTGGTAACATGCCTAGGTTCCCTGAATTTGGTTCTTCAATGGCGGTCGGTCGTTCCCGTGGTATATTCTTTGAACTATGCGTGCAATCATATAGCCAGTTGTATCAAGTTTATGGCCAGGACGAAGGTAAAATCATCAAAGATAACTGTCCTATCCAAGTATATATTGCTTCGGAGGATACTGTAACCAACAAAGAATTTAGCGAACTATTGGGCAAAAAGACCATTGTAAAAGTCAGCGAGAACAGGAGCAAAGGTCCAGATGGAAAAGAAACAACTTCTTCTAGCGAGCAAGTATTGTCTAGACCTATCGCCTACCCAGAAGAGTTGATGACGTTCAGGGATCAGGACAAAGTTGTAATCAAGACCTTTGAACCAAATGCTGCATTGAAGACAACTATGACAATGTACTTCAAAGCACCAAAGATCTACGACACCACACGTCAATATGGCACATATATCCAAAGTAGACTATTTGATGAGGACAAAGTTTACTATGATATCAAACAACGAAATAGTAGAATGGCAGCACTGAACGACAATGATGACGACGATGACGACGACTTATTCTAAAACACGGTTCTATCCGTGTTTTTTTATCATAAATTTATGATGTATCAAATTTGACTTAAAACAATTTGCCTCAAAAACATAAACAACACAACTATGTAAATTAAATATTATAGTTGGATTTTGCTAAAAAATGACAAAAAACGAACAAAAACCAACAAATTTTAAGAATATTCTTGACAAAAACCACATAATATGGTAAATATATAAAGTATTGAATTGATACATCATATCGCGGGATGGAGCAGCACGGCAGCTCGTCGGGCTCATAACCCGAAGGTCGTTGGTTCAAATCCAACTCCCGCAACCACGTCGCAACTAGGCTTTTAGTCTAGTTGTTTTTTTGTCAAAAACAACCGCGACCTTTTACCTGTTGCTCCTTTACCCCACCACGTACTTACAGTACTTGTGGGGATATCTTTATTTTTTATAATATTAATTTAGATAGTAAAGTTTTTTTTGCAAAAATATTTGTTCTCATTTTTTAAGCACATTTAGGTACAAATTATTTTAATTCAGGCAACCGGGCTTTTCAATTTCAACATAAAATAAGCCTAATAATAGGCTTATTTTTTATTTTCCTCGACCAATTTTAAATCATGAATGTTAACACTTATTATATCTCCGTACAACTCTCCATTTTCGTCAACCCCAGTAAAATCAACCAATATCTCACCATTTATCATATCGTCTAAAGCAATAACTCCTCTATCTCCGCAATGAACACCTTGCCTTGCATATTTTTCTTTTTCTACTATCACTTCAACCCAATCACACTCTTTAAATTTAGGTTTTGTTAACACTCTAGACTTATCTAAATTCAAGTTTTCTTCAATATATTTATCTAATTCATTTATTATGTTTTTTGGCAATTCTATATCTTCTTTTTTTATTGTTTTATTATTTACTGTGCAGATTGTTGATTCTCCAACATTATCATCATGGAAGAAAACAACTTCGCTAAATTCAAAATTAGAAGAAAGAATAATACCATGAAAATCTAATTGTAAATTTAATTTTTCCATCTCATCGGTTAATTCAACTATTTTTACTATTTGATACTTTTTCATTTTATTCTTCCTCCAAATGGCGTTGTATTTTGAAGTCCTCCTTCGGGATAAAGCATCCACCCAGAATAAAAACTTTTACCATTTTCTAAAGTTATAGGTATTGTTACCTACCATTTTCATCCAATCCTTTCAACTTATAATTTTCTTTTAGATGCTGTTCCTACAAAAAATATCTATATATGTCAATAAGGCAATAGTATTGTATCAAAAATCTTCTGCATTTTCAACTATAATTTATTTCTATCTCTTTTCTGTAAAATGAAAAATTATTAAACTTAATTACAAAAAGACATGCCGCGTGATTTTCCTTTTAATTGAATTTTTTAATATATTTTTAATATAAAAAATAAAAAAATTTAATTATTTTCAAAAATTATCTAAAAATTTATAAAAAATCTGTATTTTACACGTTTTGTTCAATACTTTTTTAAAATTTTAAATTATATAATAACAGCATGGAGCATTTTGGTATCATTTTTAAAAAGTCAAAATACGGATATTCATTGACACGCGACAATTATATTTATCCATCTAAAAAAAGTTCATTTAATAGTGAATATTACGATGATAGATATATTGCTTTTCAAACTAGGCGTGCTCTATTTAACTTTGATCTAAATATGAAATTCTTTTCAAGTCTAGATAAAATGGAATTTGAAGATAGCCTTCAAAAATTTTTGAAAACATATCCACAATTTTTAAAAGTGAATGATCTAAACAAATATGATTTAACTAGAGGCTATTACATACTTATCTTAGATAAATACAAACAAATTTATATAGGTAGCACAAACAATATTCGACGACGAATTTGTCAACATTGGACAAATCGAAAACAATTTGACCGCTTGATATTTGGGTCAATATTTACCTCTCGGCTTTCAATTGACTCATTTCGTCCGCTGGACACCACTAAAATATATGTCTACCCCACTAGAGACATATTTAAAGATGAAAATAATTTCATACTCAAATTTCCTGACAAGTTTATCATAAACCGCACTAAAGGTGGAATTTTAGATAACGGACTGAAAGACGCTGTCTCAAAAAGGAAAACTCGAAATTTAGATTTGAAAATATAAAAATCAATCTTTATACAAAATCAAACAAATTACTTTAAATATTCAAGTTACTTTTTTCAATGGTTATAGGCTCCAAGTTTTTAAATTTCGTCTCAAAAATTTGCTTTAGTTCTTTAAAATTTTTTTCGTTAATTTTGCATTTTTCCAAAACAAAATTTACATAATCATTGCATCGACAAATGTTCTGTATTTCATTGTTTAGAGATTTAATTCTAAAATCATTTAAATTAGCCTTCACATCTTCTCTTTCTAGCGTCTTTTCAATAAATTTTAAAAACTTTTTGATTCCATTTACCAGTTCGTGTACACATTCTTTCAAATCAATCCCTTCTTTTTTGTTGTCATTAAAATAATGTATGATTTCATTTAATGGTACAGATATATCTACTATATCCACATTTAAACAATCTTTGTCAAACCCCGCTCCCTTAGTATCTCCCGTAAAATACGCAACAGAAAAAGCATTGTTATACAAACTATTGAGAGCAAATATGATATTTACGAACGGACCATAAGACCAAGGAATATTATAAGGCTTGATTTCCCCAGTGGACAAATGAAAATATTGCAAGTCTTGAAATTCTTTATCCAGCAAGACATTGTGTGCAATAAATTCAGTCATCGCTTCATATAACCAATCTTTGCTTATGTTCAAACCTTGTATTACCTTTTTCCCATGGACTTCATTTCTATTTGTGATCAGCCCGCCATACGCTTTGTAATATGTGTAATCTTCCTTTTCCACATCTTCTTTCATCAGTGGAACATATTCTTTTTTCTCTTCGTCATATTTTAAAAATTCTAAATAACACATGGCATGCGTCAATTCATGCAAAAACACGACAATATTTCTAGCGGCTTCTCGCTTGTAGTTGTCTACCTCGCCCTCTTTCAAATTGCTAGGAATTTCATTTTTTAAAAAGGCGGTATCTATATTTGGTAAAAGTTTCAGTTCATAATGTAATTTAAATTTCTTTACATCTAAATCATCAATCAACATACCTGCATGTCCCAGTTCTCCTATTCCAATTGGTTCGACTGAAAAATCTTTTATGAGTAGCAAATTGTCTATACAACCTTTATCTACAGGGAATCTTCTACATAAGGCTTTTATATATTTTTGTACAATTTCATCCAAAAAACTTGAAACATCTTTTATTTTGTCTCTCAATTCACTATTGTTATACTTTTCTAAAAATAAATCTACTTTTTTCATACAATCCTCTTTAATCTTATATAAAATTCCTTATTGAAATTCATATATTTTAAGATACTATTATTTAATCAGTCAAATAAAATGTACAACTAGATAATTTCTTTCTCTTTAGTTTCAAAACTTTACCATTCTGCATCTTGTAATAATATCCGTCTTTATATGGGCAATTTTTGCAATTTGCCTTTAGGTATTCTTTCATAGGGCAAAATCTAAGCGCCATATATGGCATACGCTCTTCCCCTCGTTCTGCCACAATATAAGACACATTGAAATAGCCCGCAGAATAATCATTGTAGATATTCAATCCCCCGCCTGCGATGATGTCTGTAGCAAAATTCATAGCATAGAGATTGTTAGCAACAACTCCAATTTTTGTTTTATCCACTATGTTCTTGAGATATTCTATATCTTGTTTCAAAACAAAATTTGGCAAATCTAGATATGCAACTTTATTTAGTTTTTCACATTTTGACTTAAAAGCAATTATCTTTTCTATTTCATAAACTTCTGGGGAATATATTTGAATTTTGCGTTCGTCAACTTCCCCATTTAGACTTATATGATAGTCCTTAATTTCGGGTTGCGTGCAAACAGGTTTTCCTAATTTTACAGGCTCAATTTTTTCATGAATGTAGGTCAATTTATCCAGCAAAACTTGATAGCATTTTCTTCTAAATTCGTTCAATCTAGAAATGGGCATAAATATTTCATCTGTATTCAATTCTAAATTCGGCTTAAAATAATCATTTTTTTCGAAAGTTTTTTGAAAATCTTCTATTTTTAGAGGATTGTTTTTTGCCTTTTCGCAAATATTCCCCTCTACAGACAATTCATGATCCAAATATTTAATTTTTGCTACAATAGGTCGATTGCTGTATGCGTCTATGTGGATAAAGACATCTTTTTTTAGATGAATAGTCTCTAGCCTCTGTTCCTTTTCATTGTCTAACAAAAGGTTGACGGTATCCCCAGTTTTAAAATTATTGCCTGTAGTTGTCAATCTATAGAGTAAGCTATCAACTTTTTTCACATCATACGGGGAGATTGAACCAATTTCTCTCTCGTCTCGAAAAATTTTTAGCACTGATTTTGGCTTCAAATCATAATCCGTTTTGATATAGACCTCATTAAATTTCTTCCCTACTATAATTTTTTGAATTTTTCCAATTTTTAGACCCTGATGCCCAGAATTAAATGAGATTATGTTATCATTTCCATCGAAATATCCGGGAGTAAAGCCACGGTTAAAAGCCAGCTTCAAATCGTCCAGTTTGTGTTCAACTCCATCTATCTTGTCTCTATAATATTTCGTTACCGTGGCGACGTAGAATGGTCGTCTTGCTCGTCCTTCAATTTTGATTGCATCAACTCCCGCTTCTATTAAATCATTTAACCTTGGCAACATGCAAAAATCTTTTGCACTCAATAGATACCCTTGTTTTAACAATTTGTCGTTGTCGTAAAAAGTATATGGCAATCTACATAATTGCTTACATTTTCCACGATTCCCGCTGGCATTATGTAGATACGAACTCAAATAGCAGTTTCCTGAAAAACTGATACATAGTGCTCCCTGCACGAAATATTCAATTTCAATTTTTGAATTGTTGCGAATCCTTTTTATTTCATCTAGTGGAGTCTCTCTTGCGAGCACCACACGCTTGACACCCAATTTTTCCAACTCACGCACGCCCTCCAAATTGTGTATCCCCATCTGTGTGCTGGCATGAATCTCCACCATAGGAAAATATTTTGAAATAAGGGAAATCAAACCTATATCTTGCACAATGAACGCATCCACTCCAATATTGTAGGCATCTACCACCAAATTAAGTGCATCTTGAATTTCAAAATCATCAAACAATATATTTACAGTCAAATGGACTTTCACATTGTATGCATGGGCGAATTCTACCGCCTGTCTTAAAGACTGCATATCAAAACCTTCAATATTGTTCCTAGCATTGAAATCTTTGATGCCGAGATAGACTTCGTCCGCACCATTATACACCGCCTGCTTTAAACTCATCATATCTCCCGCAGGAGACAACAATCTCACTTTCATCACTCATACTTTATCACAAAAACCAAATTTATACAATACTATTTGTCTATTAATATTTTTAAAAAAATTAATAATTTTTAAAATTTGTGCTTGATTTTTTCATTTCCGTGCTATAATTAATGGCGAGGAGAAAAAAATGAGTGAATTTAAAACTATTCCCATCACATTAGTTACGGGATATTTAGGCAGTGGTAAAACCACTTTGTTAAATCATATTTTGTCTAATACAAAAGGATATAAAGTAGCCGTCATAGTAAACGACATCGGCGAAGTAAATATCGACGCCGACCTGATTGAAAAAGGTGGTGTTGTAAATAAAAAAGAAGAAAGCCTAGTCGCTCTTCAAAACGGATGTATATGTTGTACACTTAGAAAAGATTTGATAGAGCAACTTCATGACATCATCAAACAAAAGAAGTTTGACCACATAATCATAGAAGCTAGCGGTATATGTGAACCTATTCCTATAGCTCAGACAATCAATTTCTTGACCGAAAGTTTCAAGGCAAAAAAGATGCCAATATATTGCAAACTTGACGCCATTGTAAGCGTTGTCGACGCTCTTAGAATGGTACAAGAATTTGGCTGTGGAGATGAGCTCATAAAATCAAATATTGACGAAGAAGATATTGAAAATCTTGTCATTCAACAGATTGAGTTTTGTGACATTTTGATTTTGAACAAAGTCAGCGAAGTATCAAAGGATGAATTGGAGCGTGTAAAACGTATCATCAAAAACCTTCAACCAAAAGCAAAATTGATTGAAGCAGACTACTCCAATGTCGACATAAAAGAAATTTTGGACACCAATTTGTTTGATATGGAAAATGTGCTAACATCAGCCGGCTGGTTCCAAGAGATAGAAAAAGACATTGAAGAAGATGACGATGAAAAAGATCATCACGACCATGATGATGACGAAC
>DVMB01000007.1 GCA_018715225.1 Candidatus Onthoplasma faecigallinarum
AATCATTCAAAAGAATATTTTTTATCTCAGTATACGTCATTCTATGTGAACTTTTGATAATGCCTTCCACTATTTTGGACGACAAAACATTGCAATCTTTGTCTAGATCAATTATTACAGAAAGCACCAGACGGTTTTGTCCCTCACTCAAAGAACATATACCATTCGATAATTCCTTTGGCAACATAGGTATGACCTGATTAGGAAAATACACGCTCGTGCCTCTATAATATGCCTCTTTATCCAGAGCAGAATTTTCCACCACATAATTTGAGACATCTGCGATATGCACATACAATTTATAACCGCCACCCTCAATTCTCTCTACAGATATGGCATCATCAAAGTCCCGTGCATCTTCTCCGTCTATAGTTATCACTCTTTGTTTAGTGAAATCTTGTCTGTTCTTAAAATTGGAAATCTCAACATTTTGATTTATTTTTCTTGCATCCTGTAAAGTCTTTTCATCGAATTTTTCTTTCAAATTGAACGAACGTATGATTGATAATTGTTCGGCTTTTGGAGTGTTAGCCTGCCCTAACACTTCAATTATCTTGCCTCGCATGGTCGAATTAGAAATTGTATTCATATCAATTTCTACCCAAACTTTTTCGTTGTTGTCGGCATTCATGGCATCATTTTTGTAGATACGTATCTGCGGTAATCTTTCATCGTCTGGGAAAACAACATTTTTTGATTTACTCACAATGTAGGTGCCCACTATATGTGTAGTGTTGCGTTTTAAAATTGATACAACTCTACCCTCTATATCTTCCGGCGTCTTTTGGTCTATTATTTCCACCAAACAATCATCTCCATCAAATGCTCCATTGATTGCGTACGCTGGAATAAAAAAATCGTTATATCCCTCTACTCTAGCAAAACCATATCCCTTTTTGTTCAAAGTCAATTTTGCCTTGAAATATCCTTTGTCCGCACTTATTGAAACCTTTTTATTCTCGTCCAAAAACAATGTGCCATCGTGAATTAGATCCACGATTTGTTGTTTGATTTCGGCTTTGTTGATATTCATAATTGTTGCTAATTGTTGGCTAAGTTTATCTATCGTTAAATATATTAACTTGTTTTCTCTTATAATTTTTACAATATCCATAATTATATTTTATCAAATTTACGAATATTAATAAACAAAATTCATATTGATTTACGAAAAAATTAAAATATTAATTAGCCTTTTGCCGTCATGTTTATCAAAACATATATAAAAAAAACAATTTTCTTACGAAAATATGTTTGGTTGTTAACACAATAAAAAAATGGCTACGCCATTTTTAAAACAATGTAGGTATTTTCAAGAACACAAAATACAAAATAGCAAAGAATGCAATCAACCCTAGACAGATATATATCAATCTTGTAATTCTACCCTCACGAGAGCCAGCCTTGTTTTGAGCATAATAACTATCTTGGTTGCCAGTAATTACATTACTTGTATTGCTTCCACCTGTAATCTGCATAAACACCAAAACTATCATTACCAAGCACAACAAAGCCAATATAACTAAACATATTCTTTCAAAAATTGGAAAACTTGTAGTGATCCAATTAGGGACAGTAGCTAAAAACATAATAAAATATCCTCCAAACTAGATTTTAGTATAACACAATTTGAAATTTAAGACAAGTCTTTTTAATTATTTTCTTATATATGTCAAGAATATCAAAAGAGCGAACAATAAAACTGCTAAAATTAATACGCCAACTTTGACAAATTTCGTCTGTTTATTTTTGTGCTTGTATGCCATAAAAAATTTCATAACGCACATAGCCGAACATACGAATATAGCCAGCCAAAGAAGAGCAAACCACGCTGGGTGCATCTCTTGAATAAAATTCACAAATTGATAATAAAATGATCTAAACATATATAGATATATTAGCAAATAACATTGCTATTGTCAAGATTCAACTATAAAATTAGGCTTTTACCTTCAAAATATTTATTCTTAGGCAATTCCATCAACTCTAAAAATGTTGGAGCGACATCTTTTAGTTCTCCATATTTTCGCATTTTTCTATCAGTTTGGTCCAATATCACACACATGACTCTATTAAAAGTATGAGCGGTATGTGGTAGTCCTTCTGGAGTACGCATCATTTCGCTGTTGCCGTGGTCGGCTGTTATCAACATAAAATATCCGTTTCGTCTCGCTTTGTCTATCACTTTCTTCACGCATTTATCCACGAATTCCAAAGATTTTACAGTAGCATCATAGTCTCCTGTATGTCCCAACATATCAGGGTTAGAGTAGTTCACAATGATTGCATCATAATTTTCATCAATCGCCTTTAAGACCTCGTCCGTGATCTCTTTTGCACGCATTTTTGGAGTTTTGCTAAAATTATCCGTCTTGATTGTTGGTACGTGCACCCTATCCTCATTCTTGAAAGGTTCTTCATACCCGCCATTTAAAAAGTAAGTTACGTGAGCGTATTTTGTCGTCTCGCTTATCTTGATCTGCCTTAAATTTTGTTTGGACAAAAATTCACTGAGCGTATTTTTGACTTTATTTGATGTATATAATACAACAGTCTTGGCACTAGACACGCTGGACATGGTTACAATATTTTTACAGATTTGTGAAGTCATTTTGACGATTTGACGCAACCTATCCTCTCTAAAATTGAAGAAAAATACACAATCTTTATTCGAAATTTTTATCTCATTCTTCGTCTTTATGTGTACAGGGTAAATATATTCATCAGTAATACCCTTTTTGTGTTGATTTTTTATATACGACTCAATCTCATTTTCGGTGATTGATTTAGCCTCGTTAAACATATAATCGACAGCCAACTGAGTCCTGTCAAGGTTATTTTCTCTATCCATTGCATAAAATCTACCCATTACGCTTGCGATTTCGCAATTTTTATAATTGTTCATATTTTTTTTCAAAAGTTTTAGATATTTCAAACTATCAAAACTGCCCGTGTCTCTACCATCCGTAATGAAATGGATATAGATATTTTTTGCCTTGCCTTGTGCCATTTTTAAAATAGCAATTGCATGATTGATGTCGCTGTGAATATTCTTATCGCTCATCAGTCCTATTAAATGTAGGTCTCCACCATTTTGATTTAATTTATCAAAAATTCGATTGATATCTTTGTTCTTATAAAAAGTGCCTGACTTTAAGTCATCATGTATTTTTTTCGCAACAGATGGGACAACTCTACCTGCACCAATAGTCGTGTGCCCGACTTCACTTCCGCCCAATTCTTTTGCAAAAAGACCCACCGCTTCCCCATCGGTTTTCAATAACGAATGATTCTTGTTGTGCAAAGCATCAAGCGTCGGTGTATTCGCATTTTTAACTGCATTGAACGGATCATCTTTTCCTTCGCCATAGCCATCTAAAATTAATAATATCCCCTTTCTACTCATTGTCTATTCCTTTTACTATTTTTATAAATTTATCCACTTCTAACGAAATGCCCCCAACCAAGAAACCATCGATGTCGGCTTTCGCCATATCTTGAAAGTTTTCATTAGAAATACTTCCACCATACAAAATCTTATATTCAACATCTAGTTTGTTCAAAATTTTTTTTAACGACCTCGCCACTTCATTCACGTGCTGAACTGAAGGTAATTCCCCCGTGCCTATAGCCCAAACTGGCTCATAAGCTATGATTAACTTAAAGTGACTTTTTATACCTTTTATTGCCTCTTTGACCTGTTTTATGACAATGGACAAATTTTCATCTTTACTTTGCTCTCCAACGCACAAAATAGGAGTCATACCGCTAGATAATAACACTTTTATCTTTTGGTTTACCAGTTCATCAGTCTCGCCCAAAATTCTTCTTTCGCTATGCCCAACTATTGAGTATTCAACCCCAAATTCTTTCAACATCTCGGGCTTGATTTGACCTGTGGATTTTCTGTCTATAGTGTTCGAAACATCTTGCACGCCCAAATGAATATTGCTGTTGGAAAGTTTGAAAAATGGCACATAAAGAAAAGGCGGACACAATATAAGTTCTGTGTCCTTCAATTCCAATTTATTCAACTTGTTTTGGATCGAACGATACAATTTCTTGCTACCGTTCATTTTATAATTAGCTACAATAATCTTGTGCATACAACCCCTAAATATCTTCAATCAATTCAACACAAGGAAGTTTCTTCCCTTGCAAGAGCATCAAGGAAGCTCCGCCCCCTGTAGACAAATGAGTAACCTTTTTCGCCACTCCTAAAGATTGGATAGCTGCTATACTATCTCCTCCACCAATCAGCGAAATTGCTTTGCTCTTCGCCACATACTTAGCTATCTTGTTTGTCCCTTTTTTGAATTTCTCATATTCGTATACACCTAGAGGTCCATTCCACACGATTGTACGTGCTTTTTTGATAATCTTTTTATATATTTTAATCGTCTTAGGTCCAATGTCCATGCCTTGATAATCGTCTGCGAAGAATCCGCTATTGAACAATTTTGTCTCTGCGTCTTCGCTAAATTCTTTTGCCCCAACATTATCTATCGGCAACATGATTTTCACGCCTTTTTCTTTCGCTTTGTCTAAGATTTCTTTCGCTAGATCTAGTTTGGTATTGTCTATAATTGACATACCAATATTGCCACCTATTGCTTTTATGAAAGTGTACGCCATACCGCCACCGATCAAGACATAGTCCACTTTATCCAACAGATTTTCAATTACTGGCAATTTGTCAACCACTTTTGCTCCACCCAAGATGGCAACAAAAGGGTGCTCTGGATTGTTCAGCACTTTATCGAACACTTGCAACTCTTGCTCAACTAAGAACCCTATCACTGATGGCAACAAGGATGCAACGCCAAAAGTTGAAGCATGTTTTCTATGTGCAGTAGCGAAAGCCTCAAACACATAAATGTCCGCCAAATCTGCTAATTTTTTTGCAAATTTAGGGTCATTTTTGTCTTCCTCTTTATAAAAACGAATATTCTCTAGCATCAAGATATCTCCGTTTTGCATTCTGTCCACCATCTCTACGGTAGATTTATCCAAAACATCTTCTGCAAAAGAGATTGGCTTATTCAACAATTTTGAAAGTCTAGCCAGCACTGGTCTCAATGATAGTTTGGTATCTACTTGTCCATTTGGTCTACCTAAGTGAGAGCACAAAATAACCTTAGCCCCATGATCAACTAAGTAGTTTATTGTTGGAAGGGTGGCAACAATACGAGTATCGTCCACAATCTTCAACTCGGCGTTCATAGGAACATTGTAGTCAACTCTAACTAAGCAACGTTTGCCATTAACGTCAATATCTCTAATCGTTTTTTTCATATAGACTCCATATAAAAAGAATACACCTATTTTTATTTTTTACATTATAACACAGGTAAAAATTATTTCAAAACAAATTTCGAATATTTGTTGAATTTTCTTGTCATTTTTCTTTTTTCGATAAAAGTTACGCCAAATTTATCCAAAAATACGTAAAATTTATTTAAAGCACAATGTTCTAAATTGGGATACAATCTCTTTGATGACAAAATGATTTTATTATTAGATTTAGTTTTTGTGCTCTCGTCCCCTATGACAAAAGTTTTGTTTTTTACAATAATTTTTGCGCCCAAAGATATTTGATTCAATTCAATTTTATCTTTATTACATATTATGATAGATTTTTCAATTTTATTTTTATATTTTACAAATATCCCCGCAACAATTTGTGTATCCAATCTACGTGATAAATTCATCAATTCTTTTGTGACAATCCCCTTCCCCATGAGTTCATCGTAAATATCATAATCATATAAGATGCCAAAATTAAAAATCAACAAATCGCATTTTCGTAAATTAATCACATAATTTAGATAAAAAGATTTATAACTACCCCCTGCAACACACACAATTTTCATATTCTATTGTATGTTATATAATGAGATTTTGCTTAAAATTATATGCAATCAACTGTTGCATTCAACACACTTTCAATACTAGGATTTTTTATGTAATAAATAATATTTTTCCCATTTCTATCGCATGCCACAATATTCAACGATTTCAAGATTTTTAATTGATGACTTATAGTCGTTTGATTGGAGGATAAAATTATAGAAATATCCCCCACGCACAATGGTTTTATTGTCAACAATATTATTATTTTCAACCTTGTGTCATCGCTAAATGCGTAAAAAAAAGTTGTCAAATTTTTCAAATTATTTTTATCCGGCATATAGTGACGCAGTTTTATTTCTTCTCTACAATCTAATCTTCTTTCAATACTCATATTGCAATTTTAATATGGAAAATAATTTTCACAAATCATTCACACTATCAAAATTTGACGAATAAATAAATTTAACATAGAAAAAATTATAAGGAGCGTGAAAATGAACAATGCATTTTACATATTATTTGCTATATTGATAGCAGTGATAGCACAAGCGACGAACACAGATCTTGTCAGCAATACTACCTTCTTATTACTTTTGTTATTGGCACTAGGAGCATATGGCTACAACAATCAAAACAGGAATTGTTGCTACATAGATGGTCAACAGCGTGGATTTATCTAAAAAAATTTCCCCACATTGTAGGGAAATAAATTTACTTTTAGACTTTATCCACTAGCGAATAATTCATTTTTTCTGCCCTGAAAATTCGCTTGTCCATTATCTTTAGGTCTTTTGCGATTATAGGTTTAAAATCCATTTTGCTCAATATATCACGTTTTAGATCTACATTAGGTGCAATTTCTATCAATTTCAAACCTCTGCTTGTCAATTTGAACACAGCACGTTCGGTTACATAGGTAACATCTTGTTTGTTTTTGATGGCATTTTTCGCAGAGAATGTTATCTGTTGGACTTTCTCTACAAACTTCTTGTTCATGCCTTCATTGTGAATTTTCAAGCCTTTTTTGTTGCTAGAAATTTTGAGTCCACCCGATGTAAATGTGCCCATAAACACAATCTTGTGTGTGTTTTGTGTAATGTTGATGAATCCGCCTGGACCGGTGACTCGCTCTCCAAATTTGGATACATTTACATTGCCCTCTTTGTCCACTTCAGCTAGACCCAATATCGCAGCGTCCAGCATACCGCCATCGTATAGATCAAACATTGACGCATCTCCAATTATAGAATCTGCATTGTAAGCGACGCCAAAAGCGACTCCGCTTTGTGCTACTCCTCCAGTGATGCCCGTTTCTATTGACAGCGTCATATCATCTATGCAACCTTCCTCATTCAGCACATTCGCAACGAGTTCTGGCATGCCGACACCAAGGTTTACAAGGACTCCTTTGTGAAGTTCCATCATGGCACGTCTAGCACATATCTTTCGCTCGTTCAATTCGATAGGTTTTATTTCATCTAATTCCATTCGACTTTTGCCAACTAAACTAGGAATATGCTTTGGTATATTATAGTCTCCCAAAGATTTGTCAGGGGTCGCCACAACGACATAATCTACAAGATTGGCTGGAATCAATACATCCTTTGCTTTGAGTGTGCCATATTCTACTATCTTTTCTACTTGTGCTATTACTATGCCCCCGCTGTTATGCGCTGCGGCAGCCAATTGGAATTGCTCTCCAATGATACCTTCCCATTCTAAGGATAGATTACCTTTCGTGTCGCTATATGTGGCTTTTATCAACGCTACATTCATAGGAAAAGATGGGAAAAATAATTTATCTTCTCCGTCGATATTTACCAATTTTACGATAGATTCAATTTGTTTTGCTTTTTCATTTTCGCAAGCCGCTTCTATCCTTGGGTCAACAAAAGTGTTCAGCCCAACATGAGTTAAAACTCCCGGTTTTTTGCCCGCTATTGCACGTAAAAGATGAGTGTACACACCTAGCGGAATTCCAAATGCTGGAAATTGATTTTTTCCAATCGCTATACCAAATTTTTTGCCCATGCCAAGATGTGCACAAATCGCTTTGCCTACCATTCCCTCTTCACTGAGACAATTCATTCCAACATCATCGTATGTCAAGTTGCCTGGCGATATTCCAGAAGTTACAGTCAAATTTTTTGGAGATTTCGTCTTCCTATATCTCAACAAAATTTCTTTCAATATTGCCTCAGGCGAACCACTTCCTCCCGAACCACTGATGCCAACTGTGTCCCGAGATTTGATGAGCGTCGCAGCAAATTCAGCGGATACTACTTTCATTTACCCCTCCATATATAATTTATAATAACACAATTCGACAAAATTTATCAATAAAAATGATTTATTTCAGCAAAAAACTACGCATATGCGTAGTTTTTTAACTATTTTGTTTTCTTAGTTGTCGTCTTTTTTACTGAGGTTGATTTAGTAGCAGTTGCAGCCTTTTTAGTTGCTGGTACTTTCGTTTTTGTTGAAGTGCTAGCAGTCGTTTTTGGTGCAACTTTTGTTGATGCTGCCTTAGTCGTTTTCTTTGTTGAAGTTGATTTAGAAGTTGTAGATTTTGCAGTTGATTTTTTCTTTGGAGCAACTTCTTTTTCTTCTATCTCTTCTGGTTTTTCTTCAGTTTTTACTGGAGCAGATGTTGTAGCTTCGTCAACTACTGTAGCTGGAACGCTCTCCCCATTAGTTGTAGCCATAGCAACTTTTTCTGTCCTGATTGTATTATTTTTCCTGATGACGAATTTGTCCATCAAGAATTTGACAATACAACCTAAAACAATTGATATTGCAGTAACTACCCAGAATACTTCTGCCCAAGAATAAGGAGTGGCTGGACTCGTCCCTCTAATTTCAACATAGAAATAGATGAATGGCATGTGCAACATATAGATATACAAAGCTGATCCGCCAAGATAATCTAATACTTTAGCAGTATATTTGTTGTTCAACAAGCCAGTGATATAATCTTTGTTCAATAGTGTTAGACCAACCAACAAAATGCAAAGCAAGTGAATAGTTGTTCTGTATGTCCAATTGTTAGATGTTACAGTACTTGCGTTATTGATAATATATTCACCTGCAAGCCAGTTTGGATTGATGGTAAACATTACAACCAATACAGCGACTACTAGATATAAGATAGTCAAGAAAACTTTTGCAGTAACACCGTAATTGAGTTTCTTCAATTTTTCTACAGCGTAATACAAGATTACACCACCGCACATACCTAATAGTACGAACAATAGTCCATTGTTGAAACCAATAACGCCTGTGCTAACAGCTGAACCTGTAACAGCTGGGTTTGTAGAATATTGTTCGCCAAAAGTTGAGAATGCAGCTTGAGAAGCACGAGTACCATTCCAAGCCCACCATCCGCCAAGGAATACGAAAATGCTTGGTGCGATGAAACCTACAAATACATCTTCATTTTTGCACATAAAGAAGTAAATTAGGTAAGAGCAAATAAGTAATCCAGATATGAACCACATTGCTCCGTTTGCTTGACTATATGCTGCTGGATAACCTGCAGAATACAATCCTAAAAATTCCCATAAGCCATTAAATACAGAATTTATAGCATATGCGAATGAACTGCCTTGGAATATTGCTACAGATATAACCCCAAGCAAAATTCCCAATGCTAAAACTGGAAGTAATGCTTTGATTCTACCCCATAGATATTCCCAAGAACGACTGCTAGCACTCCTTGCAGCATATTCAGGATTGGCTTGTAATCTCTTGAAATGCTTAACCAAGAAATAACCTGCAGTCAAGGTGAATACAAAAAGTATTTCGCCTGCGCCAGCCATCCAATCAGCAGCTTCTATGATCCCAGCCATTGCTCTAGGAGCTAGAATCGTACCGATGTGATAACCGACAATTGCAATTGCGAAGAAAAAGCGCCAAAATTCTATTGCGTGATTTTTCTCCTTCTTTTGAACAACAGTTTGTACGCTTTGCGTTTGAACTGGCTGTTCATCAACGATTTCTTTTGTCATTTTACCCCCTTTTATCCCTAACTAAGAAAACGTTAGTTATAGAAATTATGTGCAAAAAAAATAAAAAAGTCAATTATTTTTTATTTTTTTTGACTTTTTTGTTTTTTTCTACTAATATTTCTTTCAAATTTGCAAACGCTAAATAACTTTTGTTAGTCATACATTGTTTTTTTAGAAGCAAGACATATTCTTCTTTGAATACTAAAAATATATAATCTTTTTCTATTTTTATACTGGTCAAATCATTCAAAGAATAAAAATTTGACCCTAAAATTTTTTCTTTGATGAAGAATGTTTCTGTAATGGTGTCTTTATCATAAAGCACTTTTACTTTTGTAACCTTGCTCAAATTAGAAGAGAGAAAATACTCTTTTTGCTTTTTTAGTGCGGACCAAAGTGCAATCTTGTCCACCATGAAATATGCCACAATCAACAAAATGCTTGCAACTCCTATCGCCCAATTATTATTCCTTTGTATTATCGCACCAATCGACACCATGACGCCAAAAATTGTAATGACAACGACCAATAATGTAACAATGTTTGTCTTTCGTTTGTTTTTCACTTTGAACAAATATTTTGACGCTGCCAAATTGTCCTCTAATTCATAATTGTAATCACATTCACCCATATAAATATATTATCAAAATAAGTTTTAAAAGTAAACAAAAATCAATTCATAAAATTAATACAAAAAAGGAATTAATTGAAATAATTAATTCCCATATTTGTCTTTAGTTTGATCAAGTTTTTGAAAGCAACCTCTCTTGCTTTTTTCGTACCCGCTCTCAATATTTCAAATATTTTATCCGTATCTTTTTCTAATTCTTTTCTTCTTTCACGAATTGGCTTAATCAAATCTTGCAAGATATTATTCAAAAATTTTTTAATTTTCATATCCCCAAGTCCGCCACATGTATAATGAGCTTTCAATTCGTCTAAATTCTTATATTCTGGCAAATATTTTTCGAAATCTTCAGGTTTAGAAAACACATCAAGATATGTGAATACCACATTCCCTTCTACTTTGCCAGGGTCTTCAACATGAACATGATCTGGGTCGGTGTACATTGAAAATACTTTTGTCCTGATCTCTTCTGGTTCATCACTTAGGTATATGCAGTTTCCTAAACTCTTGCTCATCTTCGCTTTGCCATCTATCCCGACTAGGCGATAGCAATTTTCATTCTTAGGTAAAACCGCCTTTGGCTCAACTAATGTATCACCATACAAATTATTGAACGAACGGACAATCTCTCTTGCTTGTTCTATCATAGGTAATTGGTCATCGCCTACAGGAACAATAGTTGCATTGAAAGCAGTTATATCCGCCGTTTGACTGACTGGGTATGTCAAAAAACCCATAGGTATATTGTTTTTAAACTCTTTGCTCTTCAACTCTTCTTTTACGGTTGGGTTTCGCTCTAGTCTCGCCAAAGTTACAAGGTTCATATAATAGAAAGTAAATTCAGTAAGTTCACTCACTTCACTTTGGATAAAAAAGGTGACTTTGGTTGGGTCTAGTCCAACAGCCAAATAGTCAAGCATCACTTGCAGGACATTGTCTTTTACTTTTTGCACATTGCCAAAATTGTCCGTCAGTGCTTGTGCATCGGCTAGCATGATATAGAAATTGTCGTATCCGCCTTTTGCTTGCAACTCTAACCTGCTCTTCAAACTGCCTACATAATGCCCTAAATGTAATTTCCCCGTTGGTCTATCCCCTGTCAAAATAATATTTTTCATTTTATCTCTCCTTTAATATAATATCTAAAATCAAATTTATTTGCAAATATAATAATTCTTAAAATATAAATAAAAAAATGAAATACTATCACTATTATTGCTATATGACAGTATTTCAAAAAGGTACAAAATTATAAGTTAAAAAATAAACAAAAACTGAAACATATAGCAGATTTATATGTTACGCCAGCACCATGAGTTTTTGTTTATAATTATATTCATATAAATAT
>DVMB01000028.1 GCA_018715225.1 Candidatus Onthoplasma faecigallinarum
AACTTCACGATTTAAGACATACATTCAGTACAAATCTGTATTATTTAGGAGTACCAGACAAAGAACGACAATATTATTTAGGACATTCAAGTATAATGATTACAAATGATATTTATACACATCTTGACCCAAATATTACAAAAAATAATATATTAAATCTTTATAAAGATTTATATCCAAAATTTTGACCACAATTTTGACCCCAAAATTTTTACATATTTTGGCCGAGCGTCATCAAAAACACGCTATTTTATAGTAAACTATACTTTAAAAATAACAATAATTCGGACTCAAAATCTTGCGATAGCAATATCATGTCGGTTCGACCCCGACCTTCGGCACCAGATAATATATCCACCTTTTCGGTGGATTTTTTCAATAAAAAAGACTACTAATAATTAGCAGTCTTTCATGCTGCCATGCTTTTGGAGGTAGCACTGCCCTAAAGCAAAAGTTTTATTTGTATAATTCCAATCGTCTCTCTGTGTCATAATTCAACTTTCCTTCCTTTTAGATTATTATGTAATAATAAAATTTTTTTGAAAATTATCAATGGAATTGATAACAATTATTAGTACACTTCGTCTAATTGTGATATAATCATATTGAGGTTTTTATGAATATTTGGAAAGATGTAAGTAGAGAACGAATTAAGGCGGATGATTTCATCGCTTGTATAGAGATTCAGCAGGGAGATAAAACTAAATATGAATTGGACAAAGAGACTGGGCTTCTCATCATGGATAGAGTGCTATACACTAGCACATATTATCCTATGAATTATGGGTTTATTCCACTGACTCTCAGTGAGGACCATGACCCACTTGATGTGTTTGTTTTGTGCAGTCAGCCTTTGGCTAGATTGAGTCTAGTCAGGTGCTACCCTATCGGTGTCGTTACCATGACGGATAGAGACGAACAAGATGAAAAGATCATTGCCATTCCATTTGGCGACCCACAATACAATAGTTATGACGACATCTCAAAATTGCCTAAACATATGTTTGACGAGTTGCAACATTTTTTGACCGTGTATAAGCAACTCGAAAACAAAAAAGTACAAGTAGAGTCTCTAGGCGACCATGAAAAAGCAAAAGAGATAATCGAACAAAGTTTAATAAGGTACAAAAAAAATATGCTATCAAATTAATGATAGCATTTTTTATTTGATTTGATATACTCAATGATTTTCGTCTTGTCGTTTTCTATCTCGCCATTTAATACTAGGTTTAAAATTTTATTTAGCGTTTGCCCTACCGCTCTACCATTCATGCCTAGAGCAATTAGATCCTTTCCATTAATCGCCAGTTGCTTTAGAGAAAAGCAATTTTTTTCTTCTATGATTTTGTTTTTTATTGTTACAATTTGATCTAATTTTAGTTGCCTTTCTCTATGCTTAGGGTGCTGAGCAAAATTGTCCCCACGCTGTACTTCTATCAATTTATCAAACAGATCTTCTCCTAATCTATTTAGCCATCTCTTCACGCACTTTTCTTCCGCATTCAGGACTACATCATGGTATTCTATCAGCGTCAATACTTGCTTTTTTGTATTGTTATCATATTTCAATCTGTTTAGAATATCTCTGGCGATCTTTTTACTCTCAACTGCATGATTATAAAAATGCCCGTGGTTTTGTTCGTCAAGCGAAAAGACTTTTGGTTTGCCAATATCATGGAACATCAATGTCAGCCTGATTATCAAATCTTTTTTGCTAGAAGAAACCGCCTTAACGCAATGCGTATACACATCATAGATGTGGTGCTCATTGTGTTGCTCAAAGCCGTACATCAAAGAAAATTCAGGAATTATCTCCTCAAAAATTTTTTCATAATTTAATAGCACTTCTTCAGCATTTTCCCCAAGCAAAATTTTATTAAATTCTTCACGAATACGCTCATGAGATATGTTTTTTAGCAAACTCATGTTTTCAAACATCGCCTGCTTCGTTTTTTCTTCTATCGTAAACCCTAGCACGCTACTAAAACGCAATGCTCGCAATATCCTCAGTGCGTCCTCCCTAAACCTTTCGTTCGCATTCCCTACTGCACGGATGATTTTGTTCGCTAGATCTTCTCGTCCGCCATAATAGTCATATATCCTCTTGTTGTACGCCATGGCGTTAATCGTAAAATCTCTCCTCAATAGGTCTTCTCTCAAGGTGGAAACAAATTTTATACTGCTAGGATGTCTATTATCAAGATAATTTTCATCTTTTCTAAATGTGGTTATCTCAATCAATTCGCCATTGATAAGTAGGCTTACCGTGCCATGCTTTATCCCTGTGTCAAAAATCTTATAACCTTTGAATACTTCTTTGACCTGGTCAGGTAGAGCATTCGTAGTGATGTCTATATCTGTATTGTCTTTATGTAGCAAAAAATCTCTCACTGTCCCGCCGACAATGTATGCTTTATAATTTGATTGATTAAGTTTGTCTAAAACAAATTGCGCTGATGCGTTCAACTTCATGTAACGATTATATCAAAAAGGCGGTTATTTTTCAATAATTTTTATACGAGTATCTGTTAGCACAATAATCAGCCATAATAAAAATTAAATAGTAAAAAATTTTAAGTAAGTAAAAAATACCTTATAAATTAAGGTATCTTTATTTTAAACTTCTTCAAATTGACTGTTATATAGATCAGCATAGAAGCCATTTTTCTTGATGAGTTCTTCATGATTTCCAGTCTCAATGATATCTCCATCTTTCATAACCAGAATTATATCCGCATTCTTTATTGTGGACAACCTGTGTGCTATGACAAAAGATGTCCTATTCTCAGTCAATTTATCCATGGCTCTTTGTATCAAAAGTTCAGTACGAGTGTCCACGCTACTTGTCGCTTCATCTAAGATCAACATAGGGGCGTTTTCTACCATAGCACGAGCGATTGTCATAAGTTGTTTTTGCCCCGCACTGATGTTTGTATTGTCGTCTAGAATTGTGTCATAGCCATGCTCCAGCGTTCTAATAAAGTGGTCTATTCCACATTCCTTGCAAGCAGAAACAATCATCTCATCGGTAACATCTGTTTTGCTATACCTGATATTTTCTTTTACACTGCCTTGAAACAGCCATGTGTCTTGCAGTACCATTCCAAATATTGCATGCACATTTTCTCTGGATATATCTTTTATCGATACTCCATCCATCAATATATCCCCATCATTTACGTTGTAAAATTTCATCAACAAGTTTACAAGCGTAGTCTTACCCGCTCCAGTAGGTCCTACTATCGCCACCTTTTGACCTGGGCGAATTTTTACTGAAAAGTCCTTTATAACCATTTTTTCAGGAGTATAGCCAAACTTCACATGCTTAAACTCTACTTCGCCTTTTATATTCTCCAATTTTTTAGTGAGCATGCTTTCGTCTGGCATCTCTTCTTGGTCTAAAAATTCAAATACACGCTCGCTCGCAGCGGCTGTTGATTGTAGGTTTGTAACCCCTTGTGCCAACTGCGACAATGGTTGCGTAAACAATCGAATATATATCATAATTGCAACAATGACGGAAAAATTGATGATATTATAATGAACAAGCACCGCACCGACTACACATACTACGACATATCCAAGATTACCTATAAAGCCCATCAATGGTTGCATCAAACCAGAATAAAACTGTGATTTCCATGCACTTGAATACAATTTCTTATTGATCACTTCAAACGCACCTGTAGTGCCCTCTTCCGCATTGTATGCTTTTATTATCTCCTGACCAGAATATGCCTCTTCTACAAAGCCATTTACCTGCCCTAAAACATTTTGCTGAGCGACAAAATATTTCTGTGATTTTGAGATGATAACGATCATTAATACAAAACCAATAATCGTCGCCACAACCCCAGAGATAGCCATTATCCAATTGGTTACAAACATCATGATCAGCGACCCGATAAACAATGCCGCCGCACCTATTAAGGTATTTACCGAATTGTTCAGCGTCTGCCCTATGGTATCCACATCGTTGGTTACTCTACTCAACACCTCGCCATAACTCACTTTGTCGAAATATTTTAATGGTAACTTGTTTATTTTAACCGATATTCTAGAGCGTAGATCTCTACTCACACGCTGATTTACAGTTGCCATTATGAAGCCTTGAACGAAATTGACAACATACGCAACAAGGTATATTACCACCAAAATCATGCAGATCTTAAATATGTTATCTAGATTGATCTTTGTCTCTGTGTTTAGGTATATGCTCAGCACTCCTTGATTGTAGCCTAAACCCATCTGCGTGTTATCAAAATTCACATATCCGCTTTCGGTCAAAGTTTGATAATTCGTGTTACCTATGTAAATTTCATTTTCGTTTCCATCTACGACTGTAATTACGCTGAGCGTAACGGTATCATCTGCTGTATTTTCATTATTATAATCTTCGTATTGGAGCAAAAATGTTGCTTGTTCGCTCTCTAATCTAAGTGTTTTCGTAGTCTCCAATTCGCTTAGTTGCTCGCTAGATAAATCAATATTTAGGCTGACCCCTTCTTCAATGACATTTGTAACTTCACTCAATCTATTTGGACCAATTAATGTACAAATCGTACTGATTATTACCAAAATAATTGAAATAACTATTGCAAATGTATATGGTTTTAGATTTTGAAACAATTTTTTTATAGAGGTCTTAAAATCTTTAGGTTTTTGATAACCTCCTGTCCTGTTTGGTCTATTTGGCATTTTTAAGTTCCTCCTCACTCAATTGAGACAACGCAATCTCTTTGTATATATCGCATTTTTTCAGCAACTCTTCATGTTTACCCATACCGACAATCTCCCCTTGGTCTAGCACAATGATTTTATCCGCATCTTTAATTGTTCCTATTCTTTGGGCAACAATCAGTATCGTCGTGCCTTTCTTTTCTTGATTCAAGGATGATCTCAACGCTTTATCCGTCTTATAATCTAGGGCAGAAAAAGAGTCGTCAAATATCAATATCTCTGGATTTTTAGCGAGCGCTCTAGCGATTGACAACCTCTGTTTTTGCCCGCCACTGACATTTTTCCCACCTTGGCTGATCTGTGAATTTAGTCCAAATTCCATTTTTGAAACAAAGTCGCTACTTTGAGATACATCTAGAGCATGCTCCACTGCTTCTTGAGTAGGTTTTTCATCGCCAAAAGCGACATTTGAAAGAACACTACCAGTAAACAAAACTGCACGTTGAGAGGCATACCCTATTCTGTCTCTTAGGTCTTTTAACTTGTAATCTTTTACATTTATATCATCGACTAGGACTTCGCCTTCCGTCGCATCATAAAATCTTGGGATAAGATTGATCAAGGTAGATTTTCCACTGCCTGTGGAGCCAATAAATGCAACAACTTCTCCTTTGTTACATTTGAAATTAATATCCTTCAATACATATTCGTCCGCATCTTGATATTTAAAACTTACGTTTTTAAATTCGACTTTGCCTTTGTTATCATCATTGACTACCGCCCCATCTCCATCTTGTATGCTTGAAGCAGTGTTTAGCACTTCGTTGATACGTCTTGCTGACACGCTGGCACGTGGCAACATTATAAATACGACAACCAGTAGAACAAAGGACATTACAATCTGTATTGCATACGAACTAAATACGACCATGTCCGAAAAGATAGTTAACTTATCTACCGCATTGGCAGCGTTGATTAGATACGCCCCTATCCAATATATTGACAAAGGTAAAAAACTCATGATGGCACTCATCAAAGGAGACATGGTAGATAATACTCTATTTGCTGTCAAGTTTGTTGATGTCAATTCATCATTTGCTTTCTCAAATTTTTGATTTTGATAGTCTTCTGCATTATATGCCCTGACCACTCTTAAGCCAGTCAAATTTTCACGTGTAATTCGGTTTAGATTATCTGTCAAAGTTTGCATCTTCCTAAACTTTGGAATAACTACACTTGTGATTATTACTACAGCTATTACCAGCACTGCTACAGCTACTGCAGTTGCGATTGACCATTGATAACTTTTTCCACTGATTTTTATGATCGCCCACACCGCCATTATAGGAGCCCTGATCAGTGCAGAAAGCCCCATCACTACAAAATTTTGTATTTGAGTAATATCATTTGTGGATCGTGTTATTAAACTAGCGGTGGAAAATGACTTTATTTCATTAGAAGAAAATTCCTGTACCTTGTTGAACAATTCGCTCCTAATTTTTTGTGCGGCACTTGCTGAAATCCTTGCGATGATAAAGCCAACTACCCCCGCCAAGACTGCACTGACTATGGCACAAAGAAGCATCTTCGCCCCAACGACAAGAATATCACTGATCAAACTACCTTCAGTTTGGACTAAAACAGTGATTTCGCTCATATAATCAGGTATTGTCAATTCTAGCCACACCTGCATAACAATTAAAATAAGTACGAATATCATACTTATCCATTGTACTTTGTTCATCTGTTTTGCTATTAATTTAATCATCGAATTACTCCTTAGGTTTAAAATATATCACATTTTAAGTTGAGTTGTCAACCAATATTATATATATTCAAAAAATACTAAAAGATGCCAGAGGGGAGAAAAAGAGATTATGCACTAATCTCTTTCTCTACTATGTATTCTATCTCTAGCCGCATCTCCCCTCTCGTCACATACTCTAACTCTAGTCTCTCCCCTGTCTGTCTTACTCTGTAGATTTCTCCTTCTATCTCTAGCCTGTCTCCGGTGAGTGGTCTTTCTTCTCCGTCTACTGTTACCTTTATCTCGTCTCCCTCTACCTCTATCTCTATCCTCCTTCCGCTCTCCTCTTCTATCTCTAGCCTCTTTAGTCTCGCACTCTCGCCTAAATATTCTCCTCTTAGGTTCACTCGCACTATACTAGTCTCTCCGTAGATCTGTCCCTCTTTCTCTATTCCGCTTATCCCTTCGGCCTCTTCACTCTCTCCTCTATCTAGTCCATCTACGCTAGTGTACACTCTCTCGTCTTCTTCAGCTTCGTATCTCTTTGGCTCTATACTTATCTCTATCTCTTTGTCGCTATCTAGCTCTACCTCGCCTATGATCTCATCTCCTTCGCCCTCTAGATCTCCCGATGCTCTTATCGTGTACCTATCTCCTGTCTTCGTCCTTATCTCTAGCTCTACTATCGTCCCTTCTTCGTAGTACAGTGCTCGTCCATTCTCTTCTAACTCTACATTGCTCTCTATCTC
>DVMB01000029.1 GCA_018715225.1 Candidatus Onthoplasma faecigallinarum
AAAGTTCGAATATATACAAATTAGACTTTATTTTTTATATTTTATATGAGGTTTTCATAAAATTCTCTAAATGCTTGACTTAACTAAAAAAATTAATTAATATATACATATATAAAATTTTTTTTATATAAAATAATTAGGGAGGAGGAAAAATGAAATTAACAAAATCTAAAAGGATTATTACTAGTTTAATTATTGCAGCTATGTTATTGTTGTCCGTATTCGTTTTATCTGCTTGTAAAGATGATGACGATCCAAAAACGGACGAGCCTAAAACTATTGAGGTGGCGACTGAAGAACAACTTATAAATGCTTTTGCAGGAGATGCTAATATTGTTAAGCTTACAGATGATATTTTAGTTCAAGATACGCTTAGAGTGACAAGAACATTTGTACTTGATTTGAATGGTAAAACAATATACAATGAAACACCTATTTGGGTTGATACAGAAGAGATTGATAATTGGTCGATAATTTCTGTAGGTAAAGATGGTAATTTAACAGTTACAGGTAATGGTACTATCCGTACTCTTGAAAACGACTGTTATGCATTAGATGTAGTAGATGGCGGAAAATTAGTTATAGAAAACGGAACATTTGTCGGTAATATTAGCGCAGTGTATGTTTTTGATGGAACTGCAGAGATTAAGGGTGGAGAGTATTCTATTCAACAACTTGACAATAACTATCATGATTATAGATTTACTTTAAATTTGGAGGATAACAATCGTGAGGCTCAAACAGCAAAAATCATAGTTACTGGTGGAACATTCCATAACTTTGACCCAGCAAATTGTTTAGCAGAAGGTTCTAATACTAATTTCGTAGCAGAAGGATATACAACTCAATTAAAAGCTGACACTACTGATGTTTACGAAGTTGTTATAGCACCACAAGAGTAATCCTTAAATTAAGGAAAATAATTAATGAAAATTTTATTTTAAGATTTTGAGACAATTTCAAAATCTAAAAAACTATAATGTGTCATTATTGCCATTATAGTTTTTTCTTGCAAATTCTTACATAATTAGCCAAATTTAGCAAATAATATCTCTAGGAGGAATTATGAAAGAATTGATTATTGGTATGGGCATTGGTTTTTTTGTAGGAGCCATTGTTTGTAAAATGAATAAACCAGTTGCCGACACGGTAGAAAAGGGAGTTGAAAAAAGCAAGGAAATAATAGAAGATATAAAAGACGAAGTAAAAACTCAAACACAAAAAGCTAAAAATAAATAGGATATAGAAAAAATATTGTCAATTAAAATGAGTCGCAAATTTTTGCGATTCTTTTTAATTATTTTACTTTTATTAGTATTGTATCTTTTTAAGTTGTCAAAGCAGTTTGTGATCTTTATTAACATGATTATAATATGACTATAAGATTATAATATGACTATAAAAGGTTAGCAATATCTAAGAATTTGAATTATTATAAAAATATGTTTTACAAATTAAAATTAATTTGATAAAATCATATTATGAAGGCAATGGGAATTGATTTTGGTTTAGCACGAATGGGTATAGCATTATCTGATGAAACAAAATTTCTCGCTTCGCCCTATATGATATTGAAGCGTAAGGGAGATCAAACAGACATTGACATTTTGCTTGATATCATAGAAAAAGAAAAAGTTGATGAAATAGTGTGCGGGTTGCCGTACAATATGCAGGGCGAAGAGCAAAATATTGCTGTAAAGACACGGGCTTTTATGGATAAATTGGCTGAACAGAGTGGTATAGATATCCATTATGTTGATGAACGATTGTCCTCAGTCATGGCAGAAGAAATATTGAAAAAAACTGAGCGTGATTGGAAAAAGAGAAAAGAAAAATTGGATAGTGCAGCCGCTTCAATCATATTGCAAGATTATTTAGATATAAGGAGATAAAATGAAAGATTTAAGAGATGAAATTAATTCTAAGAAAAAATTTAAGGCAAAAGATCCTATTAAACAAATTTTGGACGAAAAGAACAATGAAAATGTAATTTTATACGATGCAGAGCAAAACCCTATTGAGTTTGAGCAAGTTGCTGTCATTCCTCTAGAGAGCACGGGAAAATTGTATGCTATCTTGATACCTGTTACACCTATGAAAGACGTGGAAGAGGGAGAGGGCGTTTTGTTCGTTATAGATGAAGAAGCGTGGGATCTTGATATTGAAAGAGACCCTAACATCATTGATGAAGTGCTAGAAATATATAAAAAATTGATAGAAGATTAAAATTTTTATTGACAAAATTTCACTTTTTTGCTAATATCAACAATGTTCAATGAAAAGCACCTATCATGATTGCTAGTCTGTTGCCTTATGGTTCATAGCAAAACGATTGGTAGGGAAGTAGACAAACAGGAGGATTAAATTATGTCAGTTATTTCAATGAAACAATTATTAGAAGCAGGTTGCCATTTTGGACACCAGACAAGAAAATGGAACCCAAAGATGAAAAAATATATCTTCACAGATAGAAATGATATTCATATTATCAATCTTGAAGATACATCTAAAAAAATCGATGAAGCATATGTCTTCATCAAAGAAAAAGTGCTAGCTGGTGCTAATGTTTTATTTATCGGTACTAAAAAACAAGCTGTCGAGACAGTTAAGCAAGAAGCAGAACGTTCTGGTATGTTCTACATCAATTCACGTTGGTTAGGTGGTACATTGACCAATTTTGTTACAATTCGTCAAAGAATTGACAGAATGAACAAACTAAACAACATGGAAGCGTTGGGCGATTTTGATTTGTTGCCTAAAAAAGAAGTGTCAAAATTGAAAGCAGAGAGAGATAAACTAGCTGCAAATCTATCTGGTATCAAGGATATGACATCTCTTCCAGGATTGATTATTTTAGTAGACCCACATACTGAACACATCGCAGTAAAAGAAGCTAAGAAATTACACATACCTACAGTAGGTATTGTAGATACGAACAGCGACCCAGATGATGTTGATGTTTGTATCCCAGCAAATGACGATGCTATTGGTTCAATCAAACTTATTTTAAGCGTTTTGACTGATGCTATATTGGAAGCGAAAGGCGGAGTAATTTTACATGATTTGAATGCTAAAGATGACGAAGTTTCTATGGAAGCAATGGTAAGTGGCGAGATTGTCAAAGATGAAGAAAAACCTGATGACAAGAAAAAACGTCCAGCAAAGAAACAAAAGAAAGTAGAAGAAAAAGTTGAGAAGACTCCTAGCGAAGAAAAATAATACAAACTATTTCTACAAAAAACATATAAAATATAAATTAATTTAAGGAGTAATTATATGAATATTACAGCAAAAGATGTCGCAAATCTTAGAGATATGACTGGTGCAGGAATGATGGACTGCAAAAAGGCCTTGGTAGATGCAGAAGGAAACATTGACAAGGCAGTTGAACTTCTTCGTGAAAGAGGAGTAGCAAAGGCTGCTAAAAAAGAGAGTAGAATCGCTGCCGAGGGTGCTGTTGGTGCTTATGTCAGTGGTAATGTAGGCGTGCTTTTGGAAATCAACTGTGAGTCAGACTTTGTATCAAAAGGAGACAAATTCCAAAATATCGTCAGCACTATTGCAAAAGTCATTGCTGAACAAAAACCTAAAGATGTTGAAGCTCTAAATTCATGTACAGTAGAAGGAAAATCTGTTAAAGAATATATGACAGAACAAACAGTCGTAATTGGCGAAAAACTTTCTATTCGTAGATTTGAATGCTATCAAACTAAAGGTAAGATAGAAACATATATCCACATGGGTGGTAAAGTTGGCGTTATGGTAGAAGCATATCCTTATAAATCAGGCGAAGAAATTTTGCATGATGTGGCTCTTCAAATTGCTGCTGCAAAGCCAAGTTATATTTCAAAGAATGATGTTCCTAGCGATGTGATCGAGAAAGAAAAAGAAATCTTGCTTGTTCAAATGCAAAATGACGAGAAAAATGCAAACAAACCTAGAGAGATTCTAGAAAAGATCGTTACCGGTAAAATTGGCAAATACTACACTGAAAACTGCCTATTGGATCAACCTTTTGTAAAAGATGACTCTATGACAGTATCTAAATTGATTGGAGACAAGTTTACTGTGGCAAGATTCGTTAGATGGGAAATGGGCGAAGGACTTGAAAAGCGTAATGAAGATTTCGCTGCAGAAGTTGCTGCTCAAACTGGTAAAAATTAATTTAAAAAGATGGCTTAGCCATCTTCTTTTTTTTACATGATTTTTGTTCGTCAAATATTAAATTATTTTTTACATTATTTTATATTTAATTACATCATTTTTACAATTTTGTAAACGCTAAATTATTATTTTTCGAATATATATTAATAATTTATATTTATATAATAATTCAAAATAATTATTTTATTATTTATTATTACTTAGTAATAAAAATTTAGTTGCTATTTTTTTTGAAATTAAGTAATATGGATTGTATATTAGGAGTTTTTATGAATGAATTAGTTGAAGTAAGTTTAATGGAATACGAAGAAAATCTATCAAAATCATTTGATAGACTTCTTGACGAATATATGATGATAAGAGTGGGAAGAGCCAACCCAAAATTGATAGAAAATATTAAAGTCGATTATTATGGTACAAAAACACCCATCTATCAAACGTCTAATGTAACAGTGCAAGATGCTAGAATGTTGATTGTATCTCCTTGGGACGTCTCTACACTAAAATCTATCAAAGCAGGTATTGAAGCAGCCAATCTTGGCGTCTCTGTCAGCGATGACGGGAAGATTATTCGAGTTGGTTTTCCTATGCTGACAGAAGAGAGAAGAAAAGAGTATTCAAAAGAAGCAAAAAAATTGCTAGAAGAGGCAAAAATTGCCATGAGGAATGCTAGACGTGATTGTCTAGATGTATTCAAAGAGATGAAAAAGAATGCTGAAATCAGCGAAGATGAATACACCTCTTTAGAAAAAGATGTCCAAAAGACTTTGGACGGATATACAGATAAGGCGGACAATTCTTGTGAAAAGAAAATCAAAGAGATAATGGAAGTGTAGAATGAATTTAGAAAAAATCATCAATAATCCCAAGATGCCTAAACATATAGCATTTATCATAGATGGAAATGGTAGGTGGGCAAAGAAGAGGGGACTACCCAGAAGTTTGGGACACAAGGCAGGATTTGACAATCTCAAAAAACAAACTCAACTTGTTCAAGAACTAGGGATTAAAAATTTATCAATGTATTGTTTTTCTAAAGAAAATTGGAATAGACCGAAGCAAGAAGTGGACTATTTGATGCAACTATTTGAGCAGATGTTGGACGAATATAAAAAAGAGTATCTAGATAAAGACGTCAAGATTGTAATATCTGGAGATATGGAAGATGAACGCATACCAGCATCTGTCCGCCAAAAAGCAAAAGAATTGATGACGCTTACTAAAGATAAGCAAGGCTTTACCATAAATGCCTGTATAAATTATGGTGGCAGGCAGGAGATTATCAAAGCAGTCAATGAGATCATCGCTGAGGGGCTGAAGGACGTCGATGCAAATACGTTTGAACAACATCTATATACAAAAGATTTGTTGCCACTTGACTTTATAATTCGCACTTCGGGAGAGCAACGAACCAGCAACTTCCTACCTTGGCAAGCAACTTACAGCGAATGGTATTTCCCTAAAACATATTGGCCTAGTTTTTCTAAGAAAGATTTGATAAAAGCGTTGAAAATTTATATGAAGAGAAATAGACGTTTTGGCGCTATTAAAGGATAATATGAAACAGAGGTTTATTACAAGTATATTTATAGTTTTGGCAGTTGTGCTTGTCGTAGCAAGCAAATTTTTGCCGTATCAAATTGGCGATTATATCTTTGACATTTTTATAATCTGTATCAGCATTGTCGCTGGTTTTGAGATGTGCAATATAATTGAAAAAACTGGTCGAAAATTGAACAAATATCTAGCCTCCATGTATCCTATTTTCAATTATATTATATTTTTGTCTTGTAATAAGATAACCGAAATTTATTATATATTTTTGATTCAACTAGCTTCACTTGTCCTATATTTTATCATCATACTTATTACCGAGGCTATCAGGAACAAAACTTCATTCTCACAGACGGCAAAATCGGCTTTGAATAGTATACTTGTATGTCTGTATCCTAGTTTCTTCTTCTGTTTGTTCTTGAATATAAACCATTTAGATCACTATGCAGGGGTATCGGGCTTCTCAATTGTCTTTATAATCATGGTGTTTGCTGTAACCATGTTGAGCGATACCTTTGCATACTTGGTAGGGCGTACATTCAAAGGACCAAAATTGGCACCAAAAATTAGCCCAGGAAAGACAATCAGCGGAGCAATAGGCGGACTTATTGGCGGTATGGCTGGAGCAATGCTAGTATATGCTTTGGTATACAATATTTCATCTTGGTCGACTATGCTCAGCATGTATAACATTACATGGTGGCATTTCTTGATTATAGGTTTAATCGGTTCATTTGTTAGCCAGTGTGGCGATTTGTTAGAAAGTAAAATCAAACGCAATGCAGATGTAAAAGATAGCGGTAACATTCTGCCTGGTCATGGTGGGATGCTAGATAGAATTGATGCTATGATATTTTGCGTTACATTTATATATATTGTCAATTTGATTATTATTGGATAGACTTATAATTATCTTTTTTATGTCCATAATCATAAAAACGTAAGAATAAATTTATTTTAACAAAAATATTATTATGTAAGGATAGCATGTCTAATTTACTAAGTGTTTCAACTGTTTTCACATATATTGGTTACATTATTGTAGCCATTATTGTTTTATTATTAATGGTTTTGATACACGAGTTGGGGCACTATACTGCGGGAAAAATATTAAAGTTCAAGATAAATGAATTTAGCGTTGGTTTTGGTCCAAAAATATTGCAAAAGACCAAGAAAAATGGCGAAAAAATCACTCTCAGGGCATTCCCTCTTGGCGGATATTGTGCTTTTGAGGGCGAAGACGAGGAAAACAAAGATAATCCAGAGGCTTTCAACAATCAAAAGCCATGGAAACGCTTGATTGTCCTGTTTTGTGGAGCATTTTTCAATTTTTTGAGTGCAATCATTTTCTCGTTTATCTTGCTGATTTCTAGCGGATATGACCTAGTACAAGTGGACACTGTTAGCGAAAATTCAATTAACTATGGATATTTGCAAACCAATGACGTCATATATGGAATTGACGGCAAAGAAATCGACTTTGTTCATGATGATTATTTAAATAATTTGATAACCGAAACATTAAACAATAGGTATTCATCATACACTGGAGAAAATCTCAGCGAAGAATATTCATACTCTAGAGACGGGCAAACTTATTACATGGATACGTGCCAAATCACGTTTAATGTTAGACGTAATGGAGACGAAATTGCCGTAGATGGATATATAAATGTGATATATGATTCTGGAGGCAGTTATAGCGGTTGGTCGCTACTGACGAGCGAAAATGTAAATGATGAAGAATTCAATATATCAAATTATAAATATTCATTTTGGGAAAGTCTAGGGCAAGCAATACCTTTCACTTGTAAATGGGCATGGAAAATATTGATTATAGTGGGGCAACTGCTTACCGGTCAACTATCTATCACTTCTTTAGGCGGACCAGTTACTACAATAAATATGATTGCTTCATACACTCAAATGAGTTTCAGTTATCTTCTATTATTGTTGCCACTTATTGCAGTGAACTTGGCAGTGTTTAATTTATTACCTATACCTGCATTGGACGGCTTCCAAATGATATTTGTTTTGATTGAATGGATCAGGAAGAAACCTGTCAAGCGAACTGTAGTCAATGCTATTAACAATATAGGACTGATAGTTCTATTAGGGTTCGTCATTGTTGTAGATATATTGCAATTTGTCCTATAAAGTCGAGAGTGTGGACATTGACACTTTCGACTTTTTTTGTTATAATATTTAATTATGGAAAACAAATTAGATATATTAGATAGAATATTTGATGGTTTAAAGTTTAAAGACGCTTTGTATAAAGAGAAAAATAACACTTGTGTTATGAATTTTTTATTCAACCCAGAGACATTCAAACCAACAGATGAAAACAAGAAAATCCTTATAGAAAAATGCCGTGATATTATAGGCAATTATGTAAAATATGATATTAGTTTTATAAGTTGCCCGTTAGACAAAAGGGCTATAGCAAATCACACATATTCAACAATAGTAAACAATTTCCCAGCGATTTCAAAGAATTTTACTTTTGACGATGTTTCTGTTGATATTGACAACATGAAGGTCAATATTTCATTGCGTCTAACTCCTAGTGCTTACGAATATGCAAAAGGATTAAACAGGGAAGATTTGATCGCACAAAAATTGCAGGAAAGTTTTTTGGCTGATTTTCACGTAACTTTTGTTAGAAAAGATGACGAAGTGGTGGTAGAAAGTTATATTGAAAAAAATATGGAACTCATGGCTTCAATCAAAGAAGCAGAAGAAAAAACAGTATATGAACTAAGTGAAATTGCAGATATAATTGGGAAAAATGACTACACTCTCGCCATTGATTTTAGCAAGGTAAATTCGCCTATAGAAAATGTCGTTGTATGCGGAGAAGTTACATCAATACAGCGAAAATCATACAAAAGAGAATACTCTAGAAACGGCGAAAAGAAAGAGATAGAAAAAGCCTTTTACAACTTTTCGATAAGAAATGAAAACAAAGTATTGTATTGTAGCATTTTCCCAAAGCAAGCAGATGAAGCCAAGGGAGATTTGATAGAAGTTGGAATGCAGGTATGTTGCTATGGATCATTTAGAGAATTTAATGGAAAATTGAATTTCACTGCACAAACTGTCGCTAGATGTGTTTACAAAAAAGAAGAGATAAAATCAGGCTTCAAACATGTCAATGAAGAATACCACACCATTTTTCCAAAAGAGTATGTTGATTACGAACAAGCAGACTTATTTGATCTAGAAGAAAAGACGTTTGATGGTACATATGTCGTTTTCGACCTTGAGACTACAGGACTCGAACCAGCAAAGGATGAAATCATTGAAATTGGTGCATGCAAAATTATCAATGGAAGAATAGAAGAAGTATTTTCGACCTTTGTGAAACCTTCTCGACATATTCCAAAGGAGATAACGGAACTAACAGGCATTGACGACAGTATGGTAAAAGACGCTCCAACAATTAATTATGTCTTGCCAGATTTTTATAAGTTTTGTTACAATGCGACACTCGTTGCTCACAACATATCATTTGATATTTCATTTATATATAACATCGCTAAAAAACTCGCATATAATTTTGATAATCCGCTGATGGATACAATCGAGATGGCAAGGAAGAAATTGCCCGGGCTAAAAAACTATAAATTAGGCACCATTGTTGACAAATTAAATATTGTATTAGACAATGCACATAGGGCAATCAATGATGCCACAGCGACTGCAAAAGTTTTTATAAAATTGATGTAAAAAGTATTGATTTTCAAAATTTAGTATGATATAATAATTTTGACGACTAGGAGTGGACTTGTGCCACTCCTAAATTAATTTATTAGGAGTTATCATGAAAATTGCAGATTTGGTTTATGATACTATTAAACCACTATTTAAAAATGACATAAAATTATTAGAAGTCGAATATGTCAAAAAGAGCGATGGAATGCATCTAGTGGTATACATTGACAAGGACACTGGTGTGTCTATTGACGATTGCGTATATGTCAATGACCTCATTAGCGATACCATTGACGAATTGAATCCAACAAAGGATGAGAAATATGTGCTAGATGTGTCATCATATGGGCTAGATAGACCGCTGAAATATGATTGGCAGTTTAAAAAATACCAAAATCAAAAAGTGAACGTCAAACTATATAAAAAACTTGACGGCAAAAAAGAATTTGTCGCCACATTGCTAGGTAAGGATGACAAACAATACTATTTCAATTTAAATGATGAGAATATTACAATAAATATTGTAGATGTAGCGAATATTACACCATATATTGAATTTTAAAAGGGAGAAACGAGATGATTAACAAAGATTTTTTTGAAGCATTGAAAGATTTAGAGGCAGAAAAAGGCATCAAACAAGATGTATTCATTGCGGCATTAGAACAGGCACTAACCGCTGCATACAAGAAGAATAGTGGAATGGCAAAAAATGCACAAGTTAGACTATTACCTGAAAAAAATACGATCAAAATCTATTCTTATAGAACAGTCGTAGACAACGTTGAAGATGAAGAAAAAGAAATCAGTCTTGAAGATGCAAAGCAGATCAAACATTCATACAAAATTGGTGATCTTGTCATGCAAGAAGAAAGCACAAAAGATTTCAATAGAATTGCAGTCCAGACAGCCAAACAGGTAATTACGCAAAAGATAAAAGAAATCGAAAAACAATCAATTTATAAAGATATAGCAGAAAAAGAAGGCAAATTGATCGTAGCGAACGTAAAGAGAATTGATGTCGACAATGTTTATTTAGAGATTGGCGGTACTACACTTGAAGGACTCTTGACTAAAAAAGATATGCTACCAAACGACAATTTCAAGCCAGGGGACAAAGTGAAAGTTTACGTTCGACACATCAAAGACGATTTCAAAGGTACAGTAGTCCAAGTTACAAGAACGCACCCAAATTTTGTGAGATTACTTCTAGAGATGGAAGTTCCAGAACTCAACAATGGAGAGGTAACAATCGTCGGTCTTGTTAGAGAAGCAGGCTTGAGGACAAAAATTGCAGTATCAACTACAGTTCCTAACCTTGATCCAGTCGGTGCATGTATAGGAAACAAAGGTTCACGTATCAATGCGGTAATCAATGAATTAAATGGCGAAAAAATTGATATTATTAATTATAGTGAAAACCCAGCCGATTATATTGTGGCAGCGTTGAGCCCAGCAGAAGTCAGTGAAATAACCGTCGACACAGCCGCTGGAATTGCAAATGTATTGGTGCCAGAAAACAAATTATCACTCGCTATTGGAAAAGGTGGACACAATGTTCGTCTAGCAGCAAAATTGACAGGATACAAAATTGACGTAAAACCTACTACTCAAACAGTAGTAAATACAAAATCTAATGATGTTGTCAGCACAGGCAATGCAAATATCATTATTGACGATGATTTCTTCAGCGACATAGACGAATAGGAGATTGTATGCACATAAAAAAAGAAAGAAGATGTGTGGCATGCAGAGAAAACAAACAACAAAATGATATGCTTCGTATAGCAAAAATTAATGACGAATTTTATATAGACCTAACATATAAATTGGGCGGTCGTGGGGCATATGTTTGCAAAGATAGGAAATGTATTGATCTATGTATCAAAAAACGAATGCTCAATCGAGCGTTTAAAATGAATGTCTCTCAATCAATATATGATAAAATAGGAGAATATGAAAAAGATAATTAGTTATTTAGGTTTTGCTAATAAGTCTAACAACATCATTGTTGGGCAAACTCATCTAAGGCGATTTAAAGGGAAAATATACTTGATATTGGTTTGCTCTTCTGCTAGTGATAACCTGATTAATTTAGCAAAAAATCTAGCAATCAAACACTCGTGTGAATATATTGTTACAGCACCTAAATTAGAGACGCTGACAAATATAAAAGATGTAAAAATTATTGGTCTTACGGACGAAAATTTAAGCAAAGCGATTATTAATAATAAGGAGAGTATAAATATTGGCTAACGAAAATAGAAATCAGGAATTTAATAAATCAATCAAACAACTTCAATCTATGGTGCACGACAAGATGATTATCAGTCTTGCAGAAAAATTTTATAATTTGAAAGTTGAGATGAGTAATTTGACAAGAAATATAAAAGAGAAAGAGTCTAAATTACTCCTTGAAGAATCAAAAGCATTGCTCGCAAAACAAGAAGAGAAGAAGGATATTGCTCCTTCTAATGTTTCAGTTTCTGTTGAAGAGAAAAAGGACACTTCCCAGCCTACAATAAAAAAAGAGGAGGAAAAGCCTGTTTCAACGCCAAAACCTCAACCACAACAAAATTATAATCGTGCCAATAATAATACAAATAACAACTATACCAAAAATAATTATTCAAATCAAAGAAAACCTTTTAACAGCAATCGTACACCTAATCAAAACATTCAAAGACCATATAATAATAACCGACCTAATACCCCAAATAATAAGAATTTCCAAAAATCTCCTTTCAATAAAGATAACAAACGTCCAGCGATCAATTACGCTCAGCCGATCATTACTGCTAGTCCTGCCAGATCATTCGCAAACAAAAAGAAAGACACTGATAGACACGAAGAGAAGCGTCAATACACGAAACGTGATTTAATCAAACGTGGAATGATCGATGAAGAAAATATTGAAGACAGAATGGTTAATCGCAGAATTCGACCAAAGAAAAAGGAGACTCAAGTTCATGTCGTAGAAAAACCACTGGGCCCAGCAATAATTACGACAGACAATATTACGGTAAAGTTATTGTCGGAAGCCAGCGGTAGACCAGTGAGCGAAATTATCAAAAAGTTCATGAAATTGGGTATGATGGTAACAATCAACTCAACCGTAGATTTTGCTACAGCGGAATTAGTATTGGCAGATATGGGTATCGAACTAGTTCAAAAATTGGATAAAACTAGCGAAGAAAAATTGAAAGATATTCAAAAGAATATTCGTTCATATGATGATAAAGATGCAGTTCCTCGTCCACCTATAGTTACAGTTATGGGGCATGTAGACCATGGTAAAACTAGTCTACTAGACTACATTAGAAAGACAAAAGTTACTTTAGGAGAAGCCGGCGGAATTACTCAGGCTATTGGCGCATACAAGGTAAATGTAAATGGTAAATATATCACATTTATCGACACCCCAGGACATGAAGCATTCACTGCAATGCGTGCAAGAGGAGCGTCCGTTACTGACATAGCAATATTGATTGTCGCAGCAGATGACGGCATAATGCCACAAACAGTAGAGGCAATCAATCACATAAAATCAGCCAATATCCCAATGATAGTGGCCATCAACAAAATGGATAAACCTCAGGCAGACCCAGACAGAGTTATGCAACAATTAGCAGAACACAATGTACTTCCAGAAGCATGGGGCGGAGATGCCATTATATGCAAAATATCCGCTCAAACTGGAGAGGGTATTGACAAGTTGTTGGAGACCATATTGCTAGTGGCAGATATGCAAGACTTGAAAGCCAATCCAAATGTGCCAGCTATTGGAACCATACTTGAATCTAGACTGGATAAAGGTAAAGGTGCTTTGGCATCCCTGATTGTACGAGATGGTTCATTGCATATAGGAGATACAATTGTCTCAGGAACAAGCATTTGTAAAGTAAAAGCTATGATGGATGAGAACAACAAAACCGTCAAAGTAGCAACCCCAAGTATGCCAGTAACAGTATTAGGCTTCAACGAGGTTCCAAACGCAGGAGAAGCGTTTACTGTCGTAGACGAAAAACTGTCAAAACAGATTGTTGAAGATAGAAAGGCAAAGATAAAAGAAGATTTAATCAAAAATAGTGGCGGAAACACACTTGAAGATTTGCTCCAAAAAACGAGTGAAAAAGATGTTAAGATTTTAAATATAATTCTCAAAACTGATGTACACGGCTCACTAGAAGCAATAAAATCGTCTATAATGAAACTCGTAAACGACGAAGTGAAGATAAACATATTGCATAGCGGAGTAGGTGCAGTGAGTGAAAGCGATTTGATCCTCGCAAAAGCATCAAATGCTATGGTCGTTGCATTTAATGTGGGTCAGGACAGCAAAGTAAAGACCCTTGCCGAGAGAATGAAAATCAAGATCTATTCATACAAGATTATCTATGAATTACTTGATGAGATTGAAAGAGTCATCAAGGGCATGAAAGAGCCAAAATATGAGGAAGTGTACAACGGAAGGGCGGAAGTCATCGCTATATTCAAGTTGTCAAATGTCGGTATTGTGGCGGGTTGTATGGTTCGTGATGGTAAAATGATCAGGGGAGAACATGCTAGAATATATCGTGGTGAAGAAGTGATCGCTGATACAGAAATAAAATCCCTAAAAATTGTCAAAGACGACGTAAAAGAAGCGGGCAAAGATAGAGAATGTGGAATCAAAACATCTTTTGATGACGTCATGGTTGGAGATAGGATTGAATGCTATTCTCTTAAAAGGATTGATGAATAATGAAAAGTGTTAGAATAGAAAGAATTAATAGCGAAATTCAAAAAGCCATTTCATACATCATTGACAACAAAATAAGAGACCCGCAAATTGATTCTATAATTAGTGTAAGTAAAGTTGATACTACACCAGATTTGGCGTATAGTCGTGTTTATATCACATCTTATGGCAAAACTCCAAACGAAGAAATTGTGGCAAGGCTCAAAGGTGCGGCGGGCTTCATTCGTGGCGAGTTATCTAAGGCTATCAAGTTGAGGATAACTCCTAGAATAGAATTTATATGTGATGATAGCGTTGAATATTCGAATAGGATAGAAAATATTTTAAAAAATATTACCTATTCAACTGAACCAGATGAGGAAACTGATGACCAAAAATAAAGGTTTTTTATTCATCAACAAACCGAAAAATTGGACCAGTTTTGATGTCGTCAACAAGGTTAAACATCTACTGAAATTCAAGAAACTAGGACATCTAGGGACACTTGACCCTATGGCTACAGGTGTTTTGATCATAACTATCGGTAAAGCCACAAAATTGTTTGATTTCTTACAAAAAAAGAAAAAAACATATATAGCAAAATTCGAATTTGGGTATTCGACTGACACTTTGGATAGCACGGGGAGAGTTGTAGATAGGATAGATAAAATTCCTACTATTGAAGAGATCGAAAATGTGATACCTAAATTTATTGGCGAGATCAATCAAATTCCGCCCAAATATAGTGCAAAATCTATTGACGGCAAAAGAGCATACGATCTAGCAAGACAAAATATCGATTTTGAGTTAAAGCCAAAATTAGTCAACATTTATGACACAAAACTTTTAAAATATGAGAATAATGTCATGACAATGAAAATCATCTGTGGCAGTGGTACCTATATTCGTGCCATTGGTAGAGATATGGCAAACGCCTTGAATTCATGTGCCACTATGACCGAGTTAGTTAGGACAAATATCGGCAAAGTCTCAATAGACGATTGCCTCTCATTAGATAAATTGGACGAAAACAATATCCAAAATTTTATTGTTCCAATCAATGAATTTTTAGATTGTCCAATATTAAATTTATCTATAAAAGATGGGCAAAAACTTCTAAACGGGCAGTCCGTTTTAGTAGATACTAAAGACGGGGAGTATAAATATAATCTTCATGATGATACACTTGCTTTGATAAAAGTTAGCGATTTTCGTGCAAAAATGATGATTTATTTAGGAGATTAGATTGGCAAACTTGAAATTTTATGTTATAATACTTTAAACGAATAAAGGAGAAATTATGATTACTGCAGGAGATATTAGAAAGGGGGTTATTTTTGATGATGGTTCATCTACAGACCCTAAAAAACCAAGTTTATATTTAGTTGTTGATTTCCAACATGTAAAACCAGGAAAAGGTGCCGCTTTTGTGCGTACAACTTTAAAGAATGTATTGACAGGCAAAGTCATTGAAAGAACTTACAATCCATCCGAAAAAATAAATGACATTTCTATTGAAAGAAAAGAAATGATGTATCTTTACAACGAAGGTGGTCTATATTATTTCATGGATAATGAGACATATGATCAAATTCCTTTCAATTACGAGACGGTGAAAGACGCATTGAACTTTGTTGTAGAGAACACAAATTGTAATGTACAATTTTATAACGGACAACCTATCAGTGTTGAACCACCTATCTTTGTTGAATTGACTATCAAAAAGACTGAACCTGGTGTTAGAGGAGATACAGTCAAGACTGGTGGTAAACCCGCTACATTGGAGACTGGGTATACTATCCAAGTTCCACTTTTTGTCAATGAAGGGGATAGAGTTCGTGTTGATACACGTACTGGCGAATATATGGAAAGATTATAATATTTTGTCTAATTATAATAGGAAAAATTAAATACAAATTTTGTTTTAAAGTCGAAAAATCAGTACTCTTGCAGTATTGATTTTTTTTATGTATTTTACAAAAAACTTTTTAATACCTTTATGTATGTTAAAGGATTATTTGGATAGAGAAATATACAACGCAATAGTAAAATCTTTCAGTTTCAACGACATAACTGAAATTCGCATGCGTGCGAATGAAAATTTGATTATCGTAGTTAAAAACAAAAAATTTTACCTTAAAGATAGTCAAGGCGAATTCATAAAAGCCAACACCAACACTATTGAAAATTTCATAAAAAAAGCAAGTGAAAATTCTATTTACGCATTTAATGACAGCATAGTAAATGGCTATATTACCTTGCCAAAAGGTATCCGTGTGGGGCTATGCGGAAATATTGTAACTGATGACGAAAAAATAGTTACTATAAAAGAATTTCAAGCCATAAACATACGTATACCTCATTTTATTAAAAATTGTAGCCTATCAGCTTTTGATCTCATAGTGAATGGCGAAGAAATAAAAAACACTCTTGTAATATCTCCGCCAGGAGCAGGGAAAACGACATTTATTAGAGATTTGATATATCAAATAAACCAACACAATATCCCCAAAAATATTTTGATTGCGGATGAGAGGAGTGAGATATGTTCGGTAGTTAATGGCGAACCAAACGTCGACCTAGGTGGCTTTTGCGATATATATTCAAATTGCTCAAAAAAATTTGCCTTCAAAAATGGAATCAGGAGCATGCGACCAGACGTCATTGTAACAGATGAAATTGACTTAGAGCGAGATCTAGAATACATAATTGAGGCAATCAATTCGGGCGTAAATATAATAGCAACAATACATGCAAAAGATCTAAATCAACTAAAAAAGAAAAAAAACTTTGACACAATACTTGATGAAAAATTCTTTTCTAGATTTGTCGTACTGTCTAGTGACGAGGGTCCAGGAACTCTCTTAGGAGTATATGACGAAAAATTGAATTGTATATATTGTAGGTGATTATGATCAAGTGGATATTAATAGTTGTTTTAATAGCAGTTATAATGCTGATTGCCTATTCGGTGAGTGAACAATATAAGGATAGATATGATTTCTATAACAATCTAAAAATGTTTTTAAATCAATTCAAGATAAATATATCCTTTCGACAGGAAAAAATAAATAATTTTCTAAACAGCATTACCCCTAAAAAACAATTTAAGTGCTTTATAGAGGAATACAAAAAATACTTATCGACTGGAGAACTCAACTTAGACAATGTGAAAGTCTTAGAAGATGAGGACAAGGTAATCTTAAATGATATTGTAAAAAACATAGGAAAATATGATGCGAAAAATGAAGTACAGCAATTAGATACATTCTTATTGACTGTCGATACTAGACTCAGCAAAGCACTTGAAGATAAAAATAAATTGTGTCCTATGATTATAAAATTGGCACTATTGTTCGCAATTGGTCTAAGCATTTTGTTGATTTGAAGGAGAAAATATGGAAATAATTTTCAAACTAGCAGGAATTGGATTGATAACATCAATTGTCAATCAAATCTTAAAATATTGTGGCAAAGAAGAGATCGCCTCCATCACAACATTGGCTGGCTTAATTATAAGTTTGTTGATGGTGCTTGATTTGATTCAAAGTCTTTTTGATACGGTAAAATCCTTATTTATATTTTAGGTAAGATATGGTAGAATTATTGAAGATTTTGGCAGTCGCTATAGTAACCGTCTTTGCGCATATGCTAGTAAAACAGACAAAACCAGAAATAGCCATGATAATTTCTATAGCGGGAAGTGTATTAATAATTGTGATGGCAGTGGACGCACTAAACTCTGTCATATCTTCTTTTTATCAAATATTTGAGACAACTGGAGTGGATACGACTCTCTTGACTCCTTTGTTTAAAATCATTGCGATAGGTTATATCACAGAATTTGGAGCAAATATATGTTTGGATGCTGGAGCGAGCAGTGTTGCTGACAAAGTCCTCTTTGCAGGGAAGTTGATAATACTGCTGGTAGCACTGCCAATTGTTACGACAGTGATTGATATGGTGGTGGCGTTGTTATGATGAAATTAAAAAAAATTAAAGACAACAAAATCACAATCATTGCGATGGTAATACTTATATCACTTTTGTCAATCTTATCGCCAATGCAAACTTTTTGTGCAGACACGGATATTGTTGAGATCAGCGAAGATCTAAACAACACAATTATAGATGAACTGGACGAGATTGATTTTTCTGGACTAAACGAGGTCATAGTTGAATTTCAAAACAACAATTTGAACATCTTCTCTATAGACAATATAAAAAGTAAAATTTATTCAATTATCTCTGGAGAAAATGCGATAAGTTATTCTTCATTTTTTGCTAGCATTTTTTCAATCTTTTTAGATTTAGTATTAAAATATCTACCAATGTTATCATTAATAATTGCAATAGGTGTGATAAGTAATTTGCTGTCCGGTATCAAAAGTAAATTCAACGAAAAATCTACCTCCAGCCTGATTCATCTGGTTTGTTTTTTAGCAGTCGTCATACTGATGATCAGCATGATAACAAATCTGTCTAGCGTCAGTAGCAACTCGATAAATAACATGGTAGGGCAGATGAATGCGTTGTTCCCTATATTGTTAACTCTCATGGTAGGAATTGGTGCCAATGCTAGTGTCAGCGTTTTTCAACCTATAGTGGCGATTATCTCTACATATGTGGCAGATTTTTTCACTTACCTTATTTTGCCTCTGTTTATGGTAAGTTTTGTGTTCAATATAATTACAAATCTATCCGACAATATCAAATTGGACAAATTCAGTTCGTTTATCTCCAGTTTATTCAAATGGTGTGTAGGGCTTGTGTTTACTTTGTTCTTTGCTGTATTCACTATCCAAGGAATATCTGCTGGAACATTCGATAGTTTAAGCATCAGGACGACCAAATACACTATTAAAAGTTATATTCCAATTATGGGCGGGTATTTGTCCGACGGCATGGATCTAATTTTATCTAGCACCATATTGATAAAAAATGCGGTTGGACTAGTTGGAGTTTTGATGATAATCACAACAATACTTTCTCCTTTACTGGAAATCGTGGTGTTCAGTTTGCTATTAAAATTGGTTTCAGCAATTCTTCAGCCTATGGGAAATAATAAAACTTCTAATTTTTTGATGTCGACATCTAAGTCCATCACAATGCTTTCCACTTGCATCATTGCAGTGGGATTCATGTATTTAATATCAATAGGACTTGTCATGACGACATCTAATGTGGTGATGTGATATGGCAGGATATATTTTAAGTATTTTAGGAATAGTTATTGCTGGGATAATTATAGATATAATTGTCCCGAGCGGTAATATCAATAAGTATATCAAAAGCATTTACGCCATTTTTGTGGTGGCGGTGATATTAAGTCCATTGATAAATTATTTGAGCAAAGAACATGATTTGACACTACACTACGATGATTATCAAGTCAGTGAACAACTATTAAACTACATTTCAAAACAAAAAGTCACATCACTAGAACAAGAGATCGAAAATACGCTCAATGAAGATGGATTTAGCAATGTCGACATAAAAATAAATTATTCTATAGAAAATAACGAATTGTCGCTAAATTCTTGTACTGTAAATTTGCAAAATTTGGTCATTGTTGCGGACAAGCAGCATATAAATAAGTATGAGTTCATTATTGAAGTTGTGGAAGAACATACAAATTTGACAGAAGAGGTGATTATATTCTATGAGTGAGAATGAAAAAAAATCAGGTTTCAAATGGCTAGAAAAGCTAAAAAAGATCAAACATATAGAAGTCTATATAGCCATAATCTTCGTCGTAATATTGTTGCTTATCTACATGTCAAATTTTGCTGGCAGTAATTCAAGCGATGACACGACAACAACAAATGAATTGTCAATAACAACCTATGTAAACAATCTAGAGACAAATTTGGAGAATATTTTATCCAATATTGGAGGTGTGTCAAATGTTAAAGTCATGATAACATTAGATATGAACCAAGCGACTGTATCAAACTCCCAAATAGTTTTGAACGATTTTCCGGCAATTAAAGGAGTCATTGTTACAGCAAAAGGGGTAAATGACACTTCAACTAAGTTGAAAGTATTACACGCAGTGGAAGCAGTTCTTGACATTACAAACGGAAGTATCGAAATTTTATCAAGTGATTAGGAGGATATATGAAAACATTATCAAAAAAGAAAAAAATTATTATTTTATCTGTTATGATTGCTCTCTTATTAGTTACAGGGTATGTCAATGTCGCTTTGAATAGCACAATATCCGACGGCCTGTCTACAGAGACAAATGCCAGTGCGAGTGCCAATTTTTATACATCGTATAGGACAGAAAGAGAGGCTACTAGAACTCAAGAAATACAATTCTATGACTCAATAATTGCCAGCACAACTTCTAGCGACGAAGCAAAGCAAGAAGCAGAAGCAAACAAACTGGCTTTGATTACTCAAATGGAAAAAGAACTTGTTACCGAAGGCATAATTCGTGGCAAAGGTTTTGAAGACGCTATCGTTACATCTAGCAGTTCAAATGTCAATGTCTTTATCAAATGTGCTGAATTGACGTCCAGTGAAGTTGCTCAAATTACCTCTGTGGTAACTGAACAGTTAGGGGTAGAGATAGATAAAGTTATTATTATACCGTCAGAATAATTGCTAAAAAATATTTGATATGGTATAATACATACGAAGAGGATGAAATTATGGCACAAATAAAAAAGATCAATGGCGAGACAAACACTTATGTGAACAAAAACATGGTTGTTTCAATAGTTAGCCTTGCTACAAAAGAAATTCAAGGCGTAATCGACGTATACCAACCGACAAAACTATCAATCAAACGTCTATTCAATAGAAATGTAGGCAAAGGGGTTAGAATTAAATATACGAAATTGGGCATATTGATTGATATTTATATTATTGTCGACACTGAATGTGAAGTGAATGATGTCGTATTTAAGATACAGCAAAATGTAAAAAATAGTATTACTTCACTTCTACCTATCAAAATCAAAGCCATCAATGTTCATATTATGGACGCTGAAAAGAAAGATTCTCTCTAATATAGAGAGAGTTTTTGTCATTTAGGAGAACAATATGAAAAGATCTACGATGAGAGAATTAGCATTCAAAACAATATATTCCAAATTTTTTAATCCAGCAGAAGATGAGACGGACAAAATCTTTGACAAAGCGGACAAAGATAGTCTTGAGTTTACATCAAATATATTAAAGAATTTTGCTTCTCATTACGATGAAATCAATGAAATAATATCAAAAAATTTAAAAGGTTATACAGTAGATAGACTATTTAAAATAGACCTTGCTATCATCATAGTTGCAGTAATAGAACTCAAATATTTAAAGAATCCAAAAGAAGTGGTTATCAATGAAGCCATAGAATTGGCTAAAAAATATTCCACTGACAAGAGTCCAAAATTTATCAATGGGCTACTTGCCGATATTGTGAAATAATGAAAGTTTTTACAGTAAGTCAAATTAATAGGATAATAAAAGATTTAATAGACAATGAAATTATATTAGAAGATATTAATGTTACTGGGGAATTGTCTAGTTTTTCTATCACTAGAAATATTGCATATTTTACATTGAAAGATAATGACAATCTACTTTCGTGTGTGCAGTTTAATTGCAAGACCGAATTCAAAATAGGCGACATGGTGCAATGCCGAGGAAATATCAAGTATTATCCAAAGGGTGGAAAATTGACTTTCAACGTCTTGACTATAGAATCTATAGGACAGGGCGAATTGTACCAACAATTCTTGAAATTAAAACAAAAGTTAGAGCAAGAAGGTCTGTTCGCTGAATCTAATAAGATTCCTATACCTAAATTTGTCAATTCAATTGGCGTCGTAACGAGTAAAACTGGGGCGGTACTGCAAGATATAAAAAACATTGCATCCAGAAGAAATCCTAACTTGGATATTTATGTCTATGATGCTCAAGTTCAGGGAAATTTTGCAGTGCAACAAATAATAGAGGGGATAACTTATTTCGACAACCTAACTGATGTCGATGTAATAATTGTTGCTCGTGGTGGCGGAAGCATAGAAGACCTAGCTCCGTTTAATGACGAAAATTTAGCAAGAATCGCTTATATATGTAACAAACCATTGATAAGTGCAGTAGGGCACGAGACCGATTTTACCATTTTAGATTTTGTAGCAGACTTGAGAGCCCCGACCCCAAGTGCGGCAGCAGAACTTGTAACATACGACTATCTTGATATTATTCAAACAATTCGAGACCTAAAAAATAAGATGGACACGTCGATTTCAAGTTACATCGATTCTATCCAAAATAGTATTGATTACCTTAGTCTTCATATTGAAAACAATATAAACTCAGTAGTGAGTGACGAATTGCTGTATGTTAATGATTTAATTAGTTCGATTGAGACAAACGTCAATAAAAAAATAGAAAATACTACATATAGTGTGAATATTCTATTGAACACACTGGATAAATTGAATCCTATACGATTGCTTAGACAGGGATATGCAGTTATTGACAAAGATAATGAGCCTATAGATAGTAGCAATTTAGCAGTTCATGACATGATAGATATACATACTTACGACTCAAAAATAAGAGCGGAAATTTTGGCAATAGAAAAGGAGAAAAAAGAAAATGTTAGAGCAAAACATTAAGAGATTAGAAGAAATCGCAAAAATCCTAGAAAACGGCACGAACCTTGACGAGAGTTTAAAACTTTATGAAGAAGGCTGTAAGTTAGCAAAAACTTGTTTGAAAGATTTAGAGAAAGCGAAAGGCAAAATAGTTATGATAAAGAAAAATTTTAATGAAAAGGACGACAAAAATGAATAAACAATTTGTAAATGAATTAGCAGATATAAAGACAGATTTCGCACAATGGTATACTGATGTCATATTGAAAACTGACATGGTCGATTACGGCCCAGTAAAAGGCACAATGGTAATCAAACCTTATGGATATGCTGTGTGGGAAAATATTCAACAATATTTAGATAAAGAATTCAAAAAACGTGGCGTACAAAATGCTTATTTTCCGCTTTTGATTCCTGAAAGTTATCTAAAAAAGGAAGCTGAACACGTGGAGGGTTTTGCCCCCGAAGTGGCTGTTGTAACATACGCTGGAGGGGAAGAACTGAGCGAAAAACTCATCATACGACCTACTAGCGAAACCATTATATGCGAAATGTACGCAAAGTGGATCAAATCATATAGAGATTTACCTATGGTGATGAATCAGTGGTGTAATGTAATGCGTTGGGAAAAGACCACTCGTCCTTTTTTACGTACTAGTGAATTTTTGTGGCAAGAGGGGCATACAGTGCAGTCCTGCCCAGAAGATGCTGAAAAAGACGTGCAAGAAATGCTGAAAGTGTATGTTGATTGCTTAAGAAACCTTATGGCTATTCCAACTTTACAGGGAAGAAAAACCGAGAAAGAAAAATTTGCCGGCGCAGTGGCAACTTATGCCATGGAAGCGATAATGAAAGATGGCAAATGCTTGCAGGCAGGTACGTCTCATAATTTGGGACAAAATTTTGCCAAATCTAGCAATATTAGATTCTTGAATAAAAATGGAGAATTGGAATACGGCTATTCTACAAGTTGGGGTGTCAGCACTAGGTTAATAGGTGCACTTGTGATGGTACATGGCGACGAACGAGGGTTGCGTATGCCACCAAATGTTGCCCCTATTCAAGCAGTAATTGTCCCTATTGCCAATCATAAGCCAGGCGTCAATGAAAAGTGCGAAGAGGTATATAACCTTTTGAAAAACGCTGAGATTAGAGTGAAACTTGACAATACAGACAACACTCCAGGTTGGAAATTTAATGAATATGAGATGAAGGGCGTCCCTGTCCGTCTAGAAATTGGACCAAGAGATATAGAAAACAATGTCCTAACAGCAGTAAGGCGAGATACACATGAAAAATTGACCCTAAATCTAGATAACATTGTTGAAGAGCTACAAAATTTACTAAAAGATGTTCAAGCAAATATGCTAAAACAAGCAGAAGAAAATCTAAAAGCAGCTATAATCGAGACAGATGATTTTGATGAACTTGTAAAATCTGTAAATAATGGGAAAGTGGCTTTGGCATATCATTGCGGAGACGCAAAATGCGAGGAAAAAATTAAACAAAAAACTACAATCAAGACACGAGTTATTCACTCATATGATGATTCGCATAAATGCATATATTGCAACAAACCTAGTAAATATCGTGTTTATTTTGGTAAACAATATTAATTATTTATTGTGAACTAAATAATATATTAAATAAATAATCATCTTATCTTCAATTTTATTGGACAAAATTTATCTAATTCATAAGTTAAAATATAAAACAACTCAATTTTGCATATATATAAATAGATTAAATTCAAAAATCTATTGAACTTTTGCTGATTATATGTTAAAATGTTTAGACTTATGAGAAATTTAATAAGGAAATTCAAAAACATTCCAGAGGAAAAGAAAATAATTTGGTATGGCAGGTTGTCTTTTTTCAAAAACCTGTTTTATTTCTTATTTAAAATATTGGTAGGGTTTATATATCGATCATATTTCCTTATAGTTATCGCAATTTACAGTTTATTCATTGGTTATGTCAAAGAAAATTGCTCCAGGGGATTAAAGAAAAACAAAGAAAACATACTAGATATATATTCATATATTCGAGGTGGCGTTGTGCTAAGCATATCTAGTCTATTCTATATCGCTTACACTATAGTGCAGATTTTCTACCCATCAAACTTTCAATATAACATGATCATTGCCATTGCTATCGCAGCGTTCGCTTTTTATAGTATTGTGATGTCAATCATTGGAGTAGTTAAGGCAAGAGGAAAGACCATGTTGATAAAAGAATATAAACTGACGAATTTTGCCACTGCTTTTAACAACATCGTCCTTGCTCAAATCGCAATATTATCATTTACCACTAGCGAGAATATGGCTATATATAATGGAGTCATTGGAGTTGTGGTGGGTGTTATCGTATTAGGAATTGGCTTGTACTTGGTTATTGATGGTATGATCAAGAAGAAAAAATATTATCAAATCACTAAAAAATATCC
>DVMB01000030.1 GCA_018715225.1 Candidatus Onthoplasma faecigallinarum
TTTTTTGTCCGATTTGAAAAGTTCGATGTAATTGTCATAACTTAGGTTTGTCATAATTTTTTCTAATTCTTCGGGATAGATAACATATCTATCTGCAGCGAAAGAGATGATCTCTCGTGGAGAAATAAGGCAAGATTTTTTACCTTGACACTTTTGATATACATATTCCATTACATATTTTTCTTTGAATGTTAGCATGTTTGTTTACCTAAAATGAAAATAGTATGAAAATCAACATCGCAACAGAAGTCCCCACAAATGACGCCAGAGCTATAAACAAATAATTCAAGAAACTTGATTTTGTATTTTTTGATTTCGTCTTGCCACCATCTTGCTCCAAAAATATTCTTGCTTTTGGTAGAAGTGAGTAACAATAGGTGTTTTCTTCACTAAATTTGATGATAATATACTCTTGCTTTTCCAAAAAATCAATAATTTGCTTGATTGTGTCCGCATCATATTGAGATTTTTGTGAAAGCGAAGAAAGGATCTCCTCGCTAGTAACAACCTTATAAGCATTGCCTTCAGCAAGTTTATTCAAAGATTTTAAGATTGCGATTGATTTTCTGTCCAGCATAAATACTCCTATATTATAGCATCTAGAAATATTTTTTGCAATCTTTTATAAATTATTTACAAAGAGATTTATAATCATTTAATTGCCTTTTTATATAACCAAAGGCTATTTTATATGGTTCTTCCTGTGTCAAATCAATGCCAATTTCTTTCAGGACGTCAATACTTGGCTTGTTCGTACCATTTTTTAAGAAGTAGATGTATTTTTTGTAAAAGTCAGGTTCATTCAAAATTCTTGTAGCCAGAGTGATGGCAGTTACCATTCCTGTAGCGTAAGTGTACACATAGTATGCAGAATAGAAATGCGGTACAAGCGACCACTCATATTGCATTGACTTAGGAATTTTGCATGAATTGCCATAATATTTTTTGTTTAATTTAGTATAACATTCATTCAAATCTTTGTAAGTGATGTTTTCCTCATTTTCTATTTTTTGATGAGCGAAAAGTTCAAATTCAGTAAATAAAGTTTGTCTATATATAGTGGATCTAACATTATCTAAGAATTGTTGCAAATAATAGATTTTTTCACGCTTGGTTGCATTCTTCAAAAGATATTGAGATAGTAATATTTCATTCACTGTGCTGGCAATTTCTGCGGCAAAAATGGTTATGTCTGCTTTTTGTTGTGGTTGAGCCATCAAGAAATATTCCGCATTGATACAATGTCCCATCTCGTGCACAAGAGTAGAGAGCGAATTGTAATTGTCCTTAAAGTTCATTAATATGACAGTTTTGGCACCATAACAATGTGAATTATACGCCCCTGTATATTTGTTTTCGTTGGGTAGATAGTCAATAGATTTGTCGTTCAATTTTTTCTTTACTAAACCAATATACTCATCGCACAACGGAGATAGGGCATCTAACATTATTTCTTGTGCCTGTTCAATTGTGTATTTTGTCTTATTCGATCTTTCTTCAAACAAATCGTAATATGAAAAATTTTTGTTCTTAGATATTCTGGCTTGTGTTTTTACAAACTCTTGCAACAAAGGTATGTTTTCGTTGGTGTATTTAACAATGTTATCAAAAACCGCTCTAGGCACATCATTTTCTATCAATTCACGTTCCAATACAGAGTTGTAGTTTGAAATAGAGCATGAAAATTTATCCAATTCTATGTCTTTTAAATACAACTCGGTCAGTGTCTTGTTTAGATTGCCGTATGCTTGCATCATAGAATTAAATGCGTTTTTTCTTAGTTGTGGGTCTTTTGAGTGTAAAAAAGATGAGTAATTAGCTGTGTCTAATTTATGAATTTTGCCTTTTGAATCTACTATATCCTCATATCTAATTTCAGCATCTCGCAATATGCTATGGATGTTCTCATTGTCGCCCAGAAAGGAACCCATTTTTGACAAAATTTCATTTGTCTTTTCGTCTATTTTGTGTGGTTTCAATTTGATAATATCTCTTATCATGTTGTCATAATCTTTAAACCTTTTGTCTAATAACAAAGATTTTAGATAGTTGTCTTCTAATTTATATAGTTGTGGCACGAAAAAAGCATTCGCTTGATCCAATTTTGTCTCTAAGTTGATAAATTTCTGTATATATTCTAAAATTTTCACGTTAGAAGCGTCAGTGTTTTTCATATTGGATAGGAAATATGCCAATTTATTGATTTGTATAAACTCTTTTTCGCATTTAGTGAGGCGTTCGTAAAGTATGTCAGGATTGTTCAATTTATCTTTATATTTAGGTAAAATTGTAGTCATCTTCTCCATTATTTTGAATATTTGTTCTATTTCAGCGGCGTCTTTTATGACTGAAGTTAGATCCCATTTGTATTTTTCGGGAATTTGTGTTCGTTTTTTCATATTTTCTCCTTATAATAAGTTTAAATTTAATAATATTTTTGTCAAGCAATTAGTTTTTAAACTATAGAATAGAGCATATATTGAAATGTGATCATTTGTTGCATATAATATTGACTTTTGGTGTCGAATAATATATAATGTAGAATAATTAGAAAGGAGAGAAGTATGAGAAAAATTCTTTTGATTATCTGTGTGGTGTTTGTGGTGCTTTGTTATGGGTACCCTTGTTTTATACTGCCATTCGGCGAATATTCTAAGACTTATGAATTGGCAGGAGTGTCTGTAGAAGAGACATATAAGTTCAATTTTAATGGTACATGCGTACATAGTAAAGGCGAATTGACTACTGAATATCATTATAAATTGAGTGGAAATGATGTTGTGTTGAGCACAAACGAAACGTTTGATGATGATGACGATTTCTCAATCAGTATCAATTCAATGTATAATGTAGGCAACGGCTTCTTCAACCAAGTGGGCATGTATGTCGCTATAGGCGTTGGAGTAGCAGCATTACTTTTGATAGTAACAATTCCTAGAAAGAATTAATGTGATTAAAATTTTACATTTTAACTAGCAAATAAAAATAGTGCACTGGTGTGCACTATTTTTTTATGATTAATTAATCATTTGGATTATAGTACGAGATTTGAAATTTTTAGTAATATGACATGTGAAAATAGTTTGAAATATTAGCATTGATAGTTTATAATTATTATGAAAAGAAAGAAATAAATACAAGGTAATTTTCTTTATATCTTTTAATTTTCTGTAAATTCATAAAAAAATTAAAAAAATTTTAAAAATTTTGTCAAAAACACTTGAGTCTATAGTTAACTATAATGATATAGTCAGGGTAGAAAGGAGGGAAAATGTATTCAATAGGTCGATTTTCAAAGATTATGGGCATCAGTACTAAAACACTTATTTGGTATGATAACATAGGACTTATGAAGCCTGATTTTGTTAATGAAGAGAATGGATATAGATACTATACTGCAGATAGTATTAAAGAGCTCGCTAACATTCAATATTTTCAATCACTCGGCTTCTCTATTGACGAAATTATGCATATGTCAAAAAGTGTTATTGAAAATAAATTAGTAGAATTGCGAAATAAAATCGAACATATTGAATTCAATTTATCTTTTCTTGAAAAATTAAAGGAGGAAGATATGAATAAAAAAATTTTAACAATTTATGACATTCAAAAGAGCAAGGAGCATCAAGCAAGAATTCAAGGGAAGTGGGTTTATGCAATGTCTACAAACAGTTTTGTAAAGGCTATAGAGCGTTGTCCAGTATCAACTAAACCGACAGATATGCCAAAGGAATTCTTTTTTGGTGAAGAACAATGCGGAACGGATACAAAAAATCTTTTGTATTACAGCATTGACACAATTAACATAAAAGAAAAGACATATACATTTTTAATTATGAATTTAGACGAAAGCTTGATTTTGTTTGAAAGAGAAGAACCATATTCGCAAGAACAACGACTGCATTTTCATGTTTATAGACGGCTTAACAATACACCATACACAAGAAAAGATTTAGAAGAAATTATGGAAAAAGCCGAAGAGCGAAAACTTATGCAGAAAGATATTAACTGCGAATATAACAATTTTTTAGATGGGACTTGGCATCATATTGACAATATAAAGGAAAGTGAAATTTCTTCTTACCACGAAAGGAAGAAAAAAGATTGTTTTAACATACTCTATCCTATGTATGATAAAATTTGTTTCATGGAGGGAGATGTTGCAGTCATGGGAGATGATGATAGTTTTACTATTGGCAAAAAAACTTATACAAAAGAAAATTCTATGATGAAATTAAGGGTATATCCTGATGCTAAAATATATATTGAAAACAATATTTTGCATGTTAGACACAAAATTATTGAAAGAATGGTCAATGGGGACAACCTATTATTCATTAATTTTACCGGTGAGCTTGACACTGACGAAAATACAACCGTTTATGTTTACAAAAAATCAATAAGTAAAAGCAAGGATTCAATTATGAAAAAAGAAAATTTTGCAAGTTGTATTGAAAAGATTTCTGACAACGAAATAGTCGATTATATGAAGAATAGTTTGGAGATGAGCCAAGAGCTTGCCGACAAACAAATGGAATTATTTAAACGCAACAAAGATATATTTGATGAATTCAAATATTGGTTTTATAATTTTAAAAATGGATATATTGATGCCTCCAATTTTGCAGTTAAAAATCCGGTCGAAGTTCAAGGTTATACTGCTTATATTTTATATCAAAAATTTGGGGATAGATTGCGCGGTATTGGAATATTTAATTTACTTATTTCTTTAAGAGAAAATCCAGAAGAAGCACTTGATTTAATCAAACGCGATTTACCTCGTAAATAGAAAAGGGAAAAATTATGAAAAATTTAGATCCATATGTAGAAATTAAAATCATAAGTAAAGAAAATGAGATATACAAATGGCTAGAGATTATCTCAAACACTGCATATATAGCAAGAGAGTCGACCACACATCATAAAATAAATGGAAATGAGTTCCTAAAAATTTTAGACCACCACAGACAAAGTGTTATTGATTATTACAATGCAGGACTTTCAAAAAATGAAAAAAGTGGTCTTTGTTATATAAAAATTGCAGTTGAAAACAAGTTATATGAATTTAACTTTGATTATGAAAATAAGGAATTACTCAATTTTGCCAATGTTTTATATCGGGATTTTAAACATTTGATAGAATTTTATTGTCTTAATTATGATGATGTTGAATGGAATATTATAAAAGATATAAAATCTCTAGCCATAAATACAAAATTTGTTATTGATGATTATTTTAAAAAATATGGGATAATAGGAAAAAGCGATAAAGATTGGTTGTATAATCATTTTAAAAATCACATAAAAGATTATGCTAAAATTAGAAAAAAACCTTTCAAATCATTATATCTTTGCAATGCTATAAGAATT
>DVMB01000031.1 GCA_018715225.1 Candidatus Onthoplasma faecigallinarum
TTTTATAAATTTTTAATTTTTTGCTACAATTAAATTTTTTTATTTATTCAACTTAATAATTTTATTAACATGATAAATTTATTTTTTTGTCTATTATATTAAGCATGCGAATTGCATCTTTCATCTTCAATTACGGTCTCTCTATTTTGCACCACAACGCATTCGGTTGTCAGCAAGGTAGATGCCACACTCCCCGCACATTCTAGTGCTGTTCGAGTTACCTTAAAAGGATCAATTATCCCCGCTTCAAACATATCGCAATACGTGTCATTCAAGGCATCATAACCATAGTTTTCATTTTTATTTTTAATAACTTCTGTAACGACGACCCCATCATCAACTCCTGCATTTTTTGCGATCTGTCTAATAGGTTCCTCAAGTGTCTTTGATATTATCATAGCACCAAGTTTTTCATCCCCAGAAAGATTCTTTTCAATGAATTCATCTAATGGTGATTTCGCTTTCAAAAGAGACACTCCTCCACCTGCAATTATTCCCTCATCTATTGCCGCCATAGTTGCGTTGAGAGCATCTTCCATTCGCAATTTTTTCTCTTTCATTTCAACATCCGAAACCGCACCAACTTTGATCACTGCAATTCCTCCATTGAGTTGTGAAATCCTTGCCAAAATTGTCTCTTTGTCGAACTCACGTTTGACATGTTTTAGTTTTTCTCTTAGATCTAAAACTCGCTCTTTTATCTTTTCTTTATCCCCTTGTGCTCCTATAATTGTGGTCGCATCTTTGTCCGCCTTTACTTTCGAGCAATGCCCTAAATCTTCCAGCGTTACGTCTTTGAAATTGTTGTAGATATCTCCTGATATGTATTTGCCTCCAACAATCATCGCAATATCGTCTAGCACCTTTTTCCTTCTATCCCCAAAGTATGGTGCTTTTATCCCTAAACAATTAAAAATTTTTCTCATGTTGTTGATGACTATTGTCGTCAATGCGTCTCCCTCTATATCGTCCGCTATTATGAATAAACTGCCACCTGCTTTCGCCACTTTTTCTATGACTGGCAGAATCTCACCTATGCTTGTAATCTTTTTGTCTGTTACCAGGATGTAAGGATCTTCAATCTCGGCAACCATTTTATTTTGATCATGACACATATATGGGCTAATGTATCCTCTATTGATCCTCGTCCCCTCTACAATGTTTAAGGAATCTACTATGCCTGACCCTTCCTCAATTGTGATCACACCATCTAGCCCCACTTCGTCAAACGCTTTTGCCATCAACTTGCCTGTAACGCTACTTCCTGACGATATGCTAGCTACATGAGATATAGACGTGCTGTCCTGAACAGGTTTTGCTCTCTTACTTATGTAATCGACTGTAAAATCAATCGCTTTTTTGATGCCGTTACGTAGCAATATTGGATTTGCTCCAGTATTAAAACATTTTAATCCTTCTTTAAAAATCTTTTCTGCTATTACAGTTGCCGTGGTCGTTCCGTCTCCTGCAATGTTGTTGGTCTTTGTACACGCTCCTCTCAAAATTTCAGCACCAATATTCTCTACCTCGTCTTTTAGTGCTATTTCTCTCGCAATTGTAACACCATCATTTGTTATGAGCGGATCAACATTCACATGATCAAGCACAACATTTCGCCCTTTTGGCCCCAGTGTGATTTTAACTGCGTTAGACAATGTCTCAACACCTTTCAGGAGTTTAGCTCTCGCTTCTTCCCCATATTTTATGACTTTATCTATAATCATTCTTCCACCCCTATAATATCAATTTCTCGCATTATGATGTGCGTTTTGTCTTCAATTTTCAATTCTACACCCGCATATTTGTTGAAAATAACCTTGTCGCCGACTTTTACTTTCATCTCTTTTTTGTTCCCGTCAAAGTCATCTCCATCTCCTACAGCAATCACTGTACCTCTTTCTGGTCTTTCCTGTGCCGTAGAAGGCAAGACAATACCGCTTTTTGTCACATTTTCTTCCCCTTCTGGTAAAATGATCACTCTATCATATAATGGTCTAATTTTCATTTTTCCTCCTTTCACTTCTCTTGATTATAGAACCATAAGGCATAATTTTTTCTTGAGACTGCCAGTTTCATAAAAAATTATTTTAAAGAATAAAATAAGTATGCAAAATTATGAATTTGATTATAACCAATACAAAATGAAAATAAACAAAAAAAACAAATATTCCATTTGCGTCATGTCCCTTTTGATTTTAATTTTGCTTGGAGTTGCTTTCTTTGTCTATCCCAAAGACCACAAGACTACAGAGTTTTATTTTGTGGAAATCAAGTCATTTGTAACATATAATGAGGCAAACAATTTAGCGACAACTATTCAATCCATGGGTGGTGCCGGATATGTATATTATGATGGATATTATCATGTATTGGCAGCCTACTATCCAAACGAAAAAGATGCCAAAAAGGTTTGCGAAAATCTAAAGAGCGAATATGATTCAGCAGAAGTATACACCTTAACTACAGACAAGTTTTCAAAATCAAATTCATTGACAACGCAAGAAAACAACACGATCACTGAGATGATCAACACCAATCTAACCCTAATTGAGCAGCTTTATTCAAACATTATAGCTTACGACACATCTAGCATAAATGAAAGCCGACTGCTGATTAATCTAGAAAATTTGAAAACCGATTACAAAAATAAATATGATGATTATCTGTCTTATTTCAAGCAAAATGATAAATTTTCAAAGTCAATAAAATATCTAAACAAAATTTTAAACTCTACCGAGAATTTTAAATCTATATGTAGCGATCAGCAAATTTCTTATAAAATTAAATACGAATTAATAAAAATTGTCATAAATCACTCGTCTTTTTTGGCTTCAGTATGATGTTTTTTGATTTCTCTTATCATCTCTATCAACTGCCAAACCGCAAGAGCAATTAAAAATATTGCGAAGCATTTTTTCAAAATGTCATTTGAAATATGGTTTGCAAGCATTGCCCCGCCCAGACTAAATACGCACCCAATCACAGCCAACAACCAAGTCTGCTTGAATGCCACTAGATGATTTTTGATATGAATCCCGAGTGCAATCAAAGACATTGGCAAAAATGCGATAAGGTTGACTCCCTGAGCCGCCAACTGCTCGTACGACAAAAAAATTGTAAGTATTGGAATAGTCAGCGTTCCGCCACCCATACCCATACCACCAATTATACCACCTAACACACCTGCTACGATTTCCCAAACTATCATTTTTCACCTACCATATCAACATCCCTACGCCACCTAAAAACATAAAGAAAATGAATATACCTTTCACGACTTTATTGTTCATTTTGTTTAGCATAGTGGCTCCAATAACTCCCCCAGCGATAATTCCTACAATCACTGGCCACCCTTCAGCAAAATTAATCGAATGATAGCATAGATACACAATACTGCTGACTAGGCTGATAGGCAAAATGATGAAAAGAGCTGTCGCTTGTGCTTTTTTCTGCTCCAAACCAAACATCTTTGTCAGCAATGGCACGACAACCATTCCTCCGCCACCGCCAAAAAAACCATTTATAACCCCTATCAATGCCCCAAACAAAACTATGTAGATTTTTTTAACCTTTTTCATATGTTTATTGTTCGCTTTTGATATAAAAATATTTGCCTTTTTTTTATTTTTATATTATAATATTTAGGTTTATAGCAATAATTATCAAAGAGGTAAAAATGAAAACAAAGAAGAAATCACTAAAAATTATTTTATCATATTTTTTATCATTAATCTTAATACTATTGGCAAATGTGGGCTTGCTTAATGTGTGCAAAAATAGCATTGATGTATATGCTGCCAATTTGCAGGGCTCATCTGCCATTTCAATAGATAATTCTAATTTCAATTCAAATACAGATAGCGAATATCCTTTTGAACCTAATAGTTTCACTGCAAGCCAGGATATTGATACCGCAGGTGTTGAAGCCGGAGTTATCAATCTAGATGCAGATGATTATTCTAGTTACAGCAGAAATCCATTGTCTAGCGATGATTATGTATTGATGATTGAAAGCCAAGGTAGCAATGTAAACTTTGGCTATACTACAAACAACAACATCTCTTTGTCCGCTGGCAGCAATTACTCTATTTCTGTAGACGTTTATACTTCTAACAACAATGGGATAGCTAGTTTGTACCTTTTTGATGAAGACAACAAAGTTTTCGCTTCCATCGACAACATCAGTTCACAAAACGTGTGGACAACTTATACTTTCTTTATCTCAACTAACAATATTGAAGATCTAAACCTAAAGTTAGGTCTATATATAAAAAGAGCGGGCGTCGTATTATTTGACAACATTTCCGCATATGAATTGAACGACAAGACTCTGGCTTCTAGGATGAATTCTACAAGCACATCTACCTACACTTATATCAACGAAGTAGACAATGTTGTGAACGAATATGATGTATCAACCTTGTTTACAGGATACGAATTCGAACAAGGTAAAAATACTCCTGACTACACTATGGCAACTGTTGTCAACAATACAGACGACATTGAAGCAAGCGACGGCAGTAAAAATACTGCATTTAAAATTGTAAACAATCAAGCAACTTATGCAAAATATGCCACAGCAGACGATTTCTTGACACTTGATCAAAATACAATATATAAATTGACGATAAATGTAAAGACTCTAGATTTGTCAGGAAATGCAAATCTACAATTGGTGCAAACCAATTTAGATGACGACGAAGAAGCGGTCGACAGCGAAGTGCTGACCATAACTTCCAACACAGGTTCAAGTGATAATCTATCCAACAACTATGATGAATACACCTTCTACATCAACTCCTACCCAACAAAATCTACAACATATAAATTGATTGTAGGTTTAGGAGACGAAGAGACAACTACTACTGGAACTCTATATGTTACAAATATCACTTTGACAAAAGTCAACTACGACACATTCTCAAGTGCTTCATCAGGCAGTACAATCGCAAAAATTGATCTAACTACAGATTATGTATTCTCCAGCAGTGAAATAATGCTTGATAACGGAAATTTCAATTTCTTGAATATAGAAGATTATAATAACCCATACCCTGCTGGTGCAGAAGCATGGACAGTGTCTACAGGTGAAGGTGATCAAAAATACGGAATAGTAAATACTAGTCAATTTGATATGCTAGATGCTAGCCAATATACAAATCTATTGAATCCTACCGACCCAGACGGAACTGAATCTGGCAACAATGTATTGATGCTTTACAATGCTGGTAACGACACATTGAGTTATACTTCCACAGCGAAGACATTGAGTGCTAAAACTTACCACAAATTCACAGCACAAGTGCAGACACAAAATTCGCCAGTAACGCTATCTTTGGTTACTACAAAAGATGACCAAGAAGTTGTCCTCTCATCCATCACAGTAGAGACCAATTTGCAACAATGGCGCACCGTAGAAATGTATATCTATACTGGATATCAAGAATTGGATGTATCATTAAAAATCACATTAGATAGCGACAACTATGCCTACGCATATGTTGACAACACGATGTTCGACTATTATATTCAGCCTACTGAAGACGTGTTCAACTCAATCACAAATTCGGCTACTATTGTAAAAACTGATTTATCAAATATTATATCTTCATCAAATAGTTCTAGTTCCAACCCATTCTCTACCCCAGACTACTTTACGGGTACGGACAATGATGCAATATTCGCTGGTGTAGTTGATCTAGAAAATACATCTGCTCTAAATCAAGTGATTGCTGATCCTGAAAATTATGTTAGTTTCACTTCTCTTGCGGGAGAAAACAGACAGGTGCTTGGAATTCGTTCTATGGAAGAAGTGTACTACACTTATACTTCAAATATAGGATTTGATCTAACATCTGGTTCTTATTATAGAATTAGCGTTTCCGTTTATACCCAAAATCTACAACTATTGACTGAAGGTGTCGACAGCGAGTTGATGGGAGCGAGCATATCACTATCTGGCTTTGATGACACATTTACACAAATAGTTTCAAACAACACATGGACCACTTACACCTTCTATATCAGCCCAGACAGCGATGTTACAACATACCTTCAATTATCTCTTGGCAGTGCTCAAGCCGGTACGATGGGAGATGTATTCTTCGGTAACATCGAATTTGATGATAGTTTGACTAGCTTCGATGGCATTAACGCAAATGACTATACTAAAGTTTTAAATACTGTTAGTTCGACAACTGAAGATGATTCTACCGATGATTCGACAGACTCTACTACCTCACCTGATACCAATAACAACTGGATTTACTATATTCCTACCTTGTTGTTTGGTCTAGCAATAGTGATCGCTATTGTTGGCGTGTTGGCTAGAAAAATTAAATGGAAAAAACCACACAAAAAATCCAAAAACGAATATGATAGAAATCAAACTGTATCACGTCAAGTTTATATGAGAAAAGCGACATCTATGCGTGAAGCAAGAATACGTGAATTGAAAAAAGAGATTGAATCACTCACAAATCAACGTGCTCAATATGAAAATGATTACAAGAAAGATTTGGCAACCCTGCGTGATATGAAAATTAAGCGTAGCAACCCTAATGATATAGCAAAACTACAAAAAGATATGAAGAAAAATCAAAAACTTTCTGCCAATATCGGTGTTTCAATCGAAAAATTACAAAATGAAATTGAGTATGTAAAATCCGAGCCTTATTTGAATAATTTGGCAAAGAAACTGGCTAGTGAACCTTCAAATGAAAGTACACCAACTCAAGATCAAGATTCTAACGCTTAATATGATAATTAAATAAATATAAAGAAAGTGCCTCTTATGGCACTTTTTTGTATATCTTTATCAATTGACCAATATATAATTTGTCGGCTGTAAGGGAATTATCGGCTTTTAACTTTTCTTTGTCTATATTGTAGATTGTCGCAATTTTATCTAGAGTTTCCATGGGCTTTACAAAATGACTTATGTAGTCATTGACTTTGATTTTGACCCACTCTCCATTATAATATTTTAGTTTAGAGTTATTGCGAAGAATATTTGATTTATTTGTATTGTACTTTGCACATATGTTTTTTTCATCTTCGTTTTGTCCAATTCTATAATAAAATTCATCAGCCATTTTTATTTTCATATTTATATTTATTCATAACCGCAAAAAAAGTTGATTGGCATCATATCATATCTTTTGAGATTTTGATATATATTATTTTAGGACAAGTATGAAATCAATTTTTAAAGCGGTCGCTACAATTACAATATTTTCAGTGATAACAAGAGCCCTTGGCTTCTTTTTTAGAATTTTTCTCTCAAGGAAATTGGGAGCTGAGGGAGTCGGCTTATTTCAAATGGCGAGTTCTGTTTTGGGTATATTTATGACGCTTGTATCTAGCGGTATACCTTTGACAACGGCAAAACTAGTATCAAAATATGAGGTCAACAATGAGTTGAAAAAAAGAAATCAAGTGGTATCCTCTGCCCTTGTAATCGCCATGACAATAGCGGTCATTAGTTCATTGCTCATTTTTGCTCTAAAATATGTTTGGGGAATCGTCCTGACAGACAGCCGTGCGGTCGAATTGCTGATAATAATGATTCCGTCTATCGTATTCAGTGCCATCTATGCTGTCTTCCGTGGGGCAATGTGGGGACAAAACGATTATTTCAACTGCGGACTAACCGAGTTGTTGGAGCAAATTATTCGTTTTGCTTTAACGTTCATCATGCTGTTTAGCATAACCGATTATTTTGTCGCCACCAAATACTCTGCCATAGCGTTCAATATCACATGCCTGTGCTCAGCGTTGATTACAATCTTTATTTACTTTAGACACTCAAAATTGAATTTCAAGCCTGGCGAATACAAGAATGTATTGAAGAGTGCCACCCCTATCACTGGAGTTCGCCTTGCTAGTTCTCTAGTACAACCCCTGACTACACTTATTATCCCTAGCATGCTGATATTGTCTGGCTATTCCACCAGTGAAGCGGTCTCGAGTTTTGGCGTCATCATGGGCATGACCTTCCCTATGCTGTTCGTGCCTATGTCTATTATTGGCAGTATCAGTATGGTTTTGATACCATCAATCAGTTCAATGATGAGCAAAAAACAATACAACACTATTCAGGACAATGTAACAAAATCAATTGATGTATCCGTTTTTATCAGCATGCTATTTATTCCTCTTTATCTGTCCGTGGGAGACCTGATTGGTTTAGTTCTATATGACAATGCCTTATCTGGAGTCTTGCTTCAACTGTCTGCGGTCTGTGTATTGCCAATCACATTGTGCAACTTGACAGGTAGTATTCTAAATGCACTAAATTTAGAGGTAAAATCATTTGTAAACTACATTACAGGTTCCGCAGTATTGTTCGCTAGTTTGATCATATTTACCCCAATGCTGGGGATAAATTCCGTAATAATCTCACAACTACTTTCAATGGGCACAATTAGTCTACTAAATATTCGAAAAATCAAGAAAGTCCTACCCGATTTGAAATTCAATTTAATTCAAACCACATTCAAATATTCGCTCATTGTCATCCCGTCTAGCCTATTGGGACATTTCATATCTAATATAAGTTTAGTAGTGTTCAACAACTTTATTTCAGCGTGCATAGGTGGCGGTATCAGTATTGTAGCGACAGTTGTATTATGTAAAATATTTAAACTATATGATTTTTCTCAACTTTTATCTATCATCCAGAAGAAAAACAAAAAAAATATATAAAAAATTGCTTAATTACAAGCAATTTTTTTAAATGACAAAATCGTATAAAAACTTCTATCTTGAACATAATTATAGTATGTTTGTAATATTTTTAAGAGTTTTAATAATTTATATCACTGTATTGGTATTTTTAAGATTGATGGGAAAACGTCAAATTGGCGAAATGCAACCATATGAAGTTGTAATAACATTGATAATAGCAGATCTAGCAACTGTGCCAATGAGTGATACCAATATTCCGCTGTTCAATGGTATCTTACCTTTGGCTGTTTTGGTATTGGTACATTATGTCATTACGCTTTTGACAAGAAAAAATATAAAAATTAGAAGGTTTATGAGCGGTCGACCTGTGGTCGTCATTAGTCCTAACGGAATAGAATACAAAGCCCTAAAAGAATTGAATATGAACATAGACGACCTATTAGAATCAATTCGCCAATGCAACTATTATAGTTTTGACCAAATTTTATATGCTATCATTGAAACTAACGGAAAAATGAGTGTGATACCGACAAGTGCCTGTTCTCCCACCACTGCCCAAGATTTCAATATACAAAATCCGCCTGCAAAACTACCTCATGTGATAATTTCAGACGGAAAAATCATCAAAGAAGAGATGAAGCAAGTCGATTTGGACAACAAAAAATTAAATAAAATACTAAATTTCCTCAAAATAAAGTCTCTAAAAGATCTAATTATCCTATCCATTGACAGTGAAGGGAAAACCTATTATCAAAAGAAAGGAGAAAAATTTCAATTGATAGACGACATAAAAAAGGAAGTGAAACTATGAAAACATGGATACCTATATTGATATTATTGATAGCCGTCGTTGGACTTTGCGTCTGGGATGGTGTACATACCGACCGAGTCTTTGAAAAGTTAGAAAACGACAGCATGAAGATATACGAAACAGTTTTGACTACTGATATAACAGACGAAAATTTGCAAGAACAAATAAAAAATCTAGACGATTACTGGACAAAAAAAATGGATATATTATGTATATCCATTTCTAGAAAAGATTTACAAATCATATCCGATTATTTACAATATCTATATTCTGCTATGATAAATGAAAATCAAGAAGACGCCATCACTTATTCAAGAATATTGACTTACAACATAAAGGGGCTAAATCAAACCAACGGAATTGATATGCTCAATCTATTATAACAGCATCAAAAATGTAACTGTACAGATTATAATCACTAAGACTAGCACAAACACAGAGGTTGCTACATCGTTTTCGTTTGTGGCAAAATTAAAGAAACTCGCTTTCTGCACTCCATTTTCCTTGACATAGTTTTGAAGAGCATATCCAGCGGCAGTAATTTCATTGATTTTTCCCTTATAAGATTTGCCCGTCCTGATACCTTTTGCCCGATACATTTTAATCAAGACTTTTTGTCTTGATTTTATTTTTTCTATATCAGCGTCATACGGCAAATCTAATAAATGGTAACATTTTTTTATCTCTTTTAACATATTACACCATCTTCTTTAAATACATTCCTGTATAACTATTTTTCACTTTGCAAATTTCTTCTGGAGTTCCTGCTGCCACAATTTTTCCGCCACCTTCTCCGCCTTCTGGTCCCATATCTATGATGTAGTCGGCAGTTTTGACGACGTCTAGATTGTGTTCTATCACGACGACAGTGTTGCCCTTACCTACCAAACGTTGCAATATATCTACAAGTCGTTTGACATCATATGCGTGCAAACCTGTCGTAGGTTCGTCAAGAATATAGACCGTGTTTCCTGTATCTCGTTTTGATAATTCGGTTGCTAATTTCAATCTCTGTGCTTCTCCTCCACTCAATGTAGTTGCACTTTGACCTAATTTAATATAGCCTAACCCTACATCAACTAGAGTTTGCAATTTACTTTTGATTTGCGGTACAGCATCAAAGAATTCGTATGCTTCGTCAATCGTCATCTCCAAGACGTCATAAATGTTTTTACCTTTGTATTTCACGTCCAAAACTTCACGAGAATATCTCTTCCCGCCACATACTTCGCAAGGGACGTAGACATCTGCCATGAAATACATGCGCAAGCGTTTTACACCATCTCCGCAACATGCCTCACATCTTCCGCCTTCCACGTTGAAACTAAACTTGCCCATATCAAAGCCCTTTTCTTTCGCTGATGTGGTTGAAGCAAACAATTCACGAATTTTCGTAAACACACCCGAATATGTCGCTGGGTTGCTTCTTGGAGTTCTTCCAATAGGGGTTTGGTCTATTTGAATGACTTTGTCAATATCTTCAATACCCAAAATTTCGGTAATATTGTTTTCTTTGTCTCTTCTGTTGATTTTATTGAATAATGCTCTATAGAATATGTCATTTACCATTGTAGATTTTCCGCTACCGCTCACTCCCGTCACACAAGTCAATACGCCACGTGGAATAGCGACGTCCAAATCTTCAATATTGTGTTCTCTACAGCCCAAGAGACGAATATATCCGTTTTTGGTCTCACGTCTTTGTTTTGGAACCTCTATCTTCATCTCGCCGGACAAAAATTTACCCGTAATGGAGTCTTTGCTGTTGATCAAATCTTGTACGCTTCCCTGTGCTACCACAGTACCGCCATGTGTTCCAGCAAACGGCCCAATGTCCACAATGTAATCAGCCTGTCTAATGGTGTCCTCATCATGCTCCACAACAATCAATGTATTGCCCAAATCTCGCAAGTTTTTCAATGTATCTATCAATCTATCATTGTCCCGTTGATGCAAGCCTATGCTTGGTTCGTCTAGTATATACAACACTCCACTCAAGCCACTACCAATTTGTGTTGCCAGCCTAATACGTTGAGATTCTCCCCCAGAAAGAGTCCCCGCACGTCTAGATAGAGTCAAATATGTCAGCCCCACATTTATCAAAAATGAAAGTCTTGAAGTGATTTCCTTTATTATGCTTGAAGCTATCATGTTCTCTGTCTCGGTAAGTTTCAGCGAAGTGATGAATGAATACAATTTGCTGATCGACATATCGCAGACATCTGCTATGCTTTTTTTCTCAATCTTGATGGACAATGCACTTGGGTTTAATCTTTTCCCTAAACATTCTGGGCAGGTATCTTCTGTCATCAGTTTGTAGATCTCTTCTTTTATATATTCACTTTGCGATTCCTGAAATCTTCTCAACAAATCAGGAATGATTCCCATAAACAGTGCATCCTTTTGAACACAATATTGATGAAGATTCGATGCAACCAGTTCTTTGTCCCCAGACTCTCCATTGATAAGCACATTTCTCGCTTCCTTAGGTATTTTATAATACGGAGTGTTCAAATCAAAATTGTATTTTTTGCCCAATTTCATCAGTGCTTTTTTCGTCATCCCAGTAGCGTCAATGTTGAATCCCATGACAGCCAATGCACCTTCGTTGATGGACAATCTGTCGTTTTTGACAATAGAATTTTCGCCTATTTTGATCACATATCCTAACCCACCGCATTTTGGACAGGCTCCCGCATGATTGTTGAAACTAAACAATGTTGGCTCAATGTCAGGAATTGAGATACCACAGTCAACGCAACTATATTTCACGCTATATAATTTGTCTTCGCCATTGGCATTCACTATCACGATTCCGTCCGCCAATTGAAGACATTTTTCCACCGATTCGGTCAGTCTTGAAATGATGTTATCTTTTTTGACGATCCTATCTATCACGACATAAATATCATGACGTTTGTTCTTTTCCAAGACGATGTTGTCGTCCAATGAATACACTTCGCCATCAACTTTTACACGAACGTATCCATCTTTCCTCAGTCCTTGCAAGGTTTTTTCATGAGTACCCTTTTGTGCTCGAATTATAGGCGCCATGACTTGCATTTTTGTTCCTTCTGGTAATTCCATCAACCTGTCAACAATTTGGTCAATCGTTTGCACTGATATTGGCTTTCCACATTTAGGACAATAAGGTTTACCAATTCTAGCATATAATAGCCTTAAATAATCATATATTTCTGTGATTGTACCTACTGTAGAACGTGGGTTGTTGTTTGTGCTCTTTTGGTCGATTGAGATTGCGGGGCTCAATCCATCAATGCTTTCCACATCAGGTTTGTTCATCTGTCCCAAAAACTGTCTAGCATAACTAGATAGACTCTCCATATATCTACGTTGCCCTTCTGCAAAAATAGTATCAAAAGCAAGAGTAGATTTTCCACACCCACTGACACCAGAAAAAACCACCAACTTATTTTTCGGTA
>DVMB01000032.1 GCA_018715225.1 Candidatus Onthoplasma faecigallinarum
GCCAAAGACTACCCTACCAAAAACAAAAAGAAAAAATAACATAAATTTTAAAAAAATTTAAAAACTGGGCATTTTTATGCCCTTTTTTCTATATTTAAACTAATTTTTAATACAAAAATCACAATTTTTATCCATTTTTATTCGTAATTGACAAAATCGTCTATCTATGTTAAAATTTTGTGTCAAAGGAGATTATCATGGCAGAATATGATGATAATTTGATCATTGAGGGCAGTACGCTGATGGGAGTTAAAAATATGCATGTAGGCAAAATTGTTATCCCTGATTTTGTTACTGCCATAGCCGACTCTGCTTTTGAAAATGGTAAGTCAATTTCGTTAACAACTATTGTCATTCCAAACTCGGTTAGACGTATAGGCAAAAGTGCTTTTCGTAAATGTACACCCTTGTTTTTGACAAATATCAATATACCAGATTCCGTATCTATAATTGAAAGTAATACATTCAATGGGTGTATACATTTAAAAAATGTCAAAATTCCTAATTCTGTTACTAAAATCTGTGAACATGCATTTTTAGATTGCGGGGCTTTGAGCGATGTCATCATACCTAATTCAGTTACATATATTGGCGATTACGCTTTTGCGGACTGCTCTTCTTTGAAAAATATAAAAATTCCAGACTCGGTTACTAGCATTGGATACGCTGCGTTTGATGGCTGTTCATCGCTGGAGTCGGTAGAAATCTCTGCTTCTGTTACTAGACTGGGAGATTTTGCTTTTGATGATTGTAATGCTTTGAAAAACATGAGGATACATATAAATAGCGAAAATCACTTATTGTTAAAATATCCAAGACGCTTCTTTAACAACGCTATAATTACAAAGACTAGCAATGGTTATATCCTCGATTTATCTACAAATAAATTCGAAAACCTAGGCGAAAATTCTAGAAAAATAAATAATCCTTATTTAATCAATTATTATATCAAATTTTTTGATGACAAAAAGAAATTTAACAATTTAAATAAAATTGACTTTGCATTTTCAAGATATTTATACAAAAAAGATTTGAAAAAATTAGAAAACAAACAAAAAATTAATTATAATGACATTGATAATTACAATATAAAAAGTATAAACAATTTATTATCAGCTCTCAAAAATTCAAAAATATCTAAATTCCATACCATACAGGACGAATATAATTTCTTTAAACTTTGCGAAAATATTGGCGTATTGAATATTGTCCCAACAACGAAAAAGACCACTACAAAATATAATAAAGAAAAAGTCCAACAAATTGATTACTCTCAAAAAGCAAGAGAATTTCTAAAGGACAGAATATTGGAAGGTTCTCTACCTCTGGGTCAATTTCATTCATCTTTTGATCGTATGCTTCCGCTTGGATTTAAGCAGGGTTTTGCTGATTTCTTTTTAAACAAAAAGAATTTTGACGAATTGATGGCTTACGAATTTTATCACAAAGGGTTCATCGCAAGGTGCTACAACGAGTTTGAAAAGGTACAAGCCGCCCACACTAGCCAACGTGGAAGCCAAAGGCAACTCGCCCCTACTGTTGAGTTCTTCAAAAATTATTTTTTGCTAAATAAATTCCAGGGGTTAACGGACGAAAATGCAAAAATTGCCAACGCAATTTCTCCGTATTTTTCGAGCCAAGATGATTTTGATGCAGCAGTAAAAATAGATAGAGAGCGTAAGAAAAAAGGTACCCCTGACAACATATTGGGAGATGAGACTATACAAGAAGAAAGTGTGTTTGAGAAAGTGGATAGTTTGCTAAAAGAAACCAAGGAGAACTCCGTCTACACCACCTCTACCCTAGTCGATCTCGCAGAAAGAAAATTTACTTACGAATTTTTAAGAAAAAGCGACCCAACGAATTTCATATTAGGGAAATTGTGTAGTTGTTGTGCTCATCTTGAGGGCGTTGGTAATGGGATCATGCGTGCCAGCATTATTCACCCCAATGTACAAAACATAGTTATACGTGATAAAACCGGTAAAATCGTTGCAAAATCTACAATATATGTCAACCGAAAAGAAGGTTACGCCGTATGCAACAATGTCGAAATTAATAATGACATTGTTGCAGACGATGTAAGACTAATTTACCAAAAATATAAAAAGGCGATTGAAATCTTTGCTGAAAAATACAACGCCAAATATCCAGATAAGCCATTGAAGATAATAACTGTAGGCATGAATATGAACGATCTATATTCTCAAATTACCGAAAACGATACTCCGTCCCCAATAATATATAAGGCTTTAGACTATGGTAAATATTGTTTTGGAAATTCTACCTATAGCGGAGATAGTAGCGAATCTCAATACATCGTATGGGAAACAAACAAAACAGATGGACAAACTTTGTAGAAAAATTAGAAAGACAATGATTTTAATAATATTTGATTGAAATATGATGAGATTTTAATCAAACAAAAAATGAGCATATAGAAAACATTACAAAGAGGTAGCAGAAATATGCGCTATCTCTTTTGAATTAGAATCTACTTCAATAATGTTTATGCTAGACGCTTGACTACCTTACTATAAACAAGATATGATTGTAATAATTTTATCTTGATGTCTTCAAGTCTAGATTGACAAATCTATTTATCTATGATAGAATTTTTTTATATTTTATAAAGGACAATTATGAGTGATGAATTGAACTATTCTCAAAATTTGATAATAGAAGGGAAAACTTTGGTATCTGTGAAAGATAAAAATGTAACGAATATCGTTATCCCACCTTTTGTTACCGAAATTAAAGACTCTGCTCTAAGTGGATGCAAAATTACTAGCATCTCTATCCCCTCATCCGTTACTAAAATTGGGCATGCCGCTTTTAGATGGTGCCTTTATCTAACAGATATAGTTATACCTGACTCAGTTACAAGTATAGAAGAAGACGCTTTTAGCAACTGTCCAAAACTTGAAAATGTGGTCATCCCTAACTCTATTAAAACAATCAAGGCGGGGACTTTTCAAAATTGTACATCACTATCCAATTTTGTCATTCCTGAATCGGTTGAAACTATCGAAAATTTCGCATTTGATAATTGTTCATCACTAACAAATCTTATTATCCCTAACTCAGTTACTAGAATTGATGAAGGTGCGTTCAAAGATTGTGCCAATATAACCAATCTCGTTATTCCAGATTCTGTTACACGGCTTGGCGACTATGCTTTCACTAGTTGCGAAAGTTTAGAAAACCTAACCATCCCCAATTCTCTCACTTTTCTTCCTGAAGGAGTTTTTAGTAATTGCTACGCTCTAAAAAGTGTCAGCATCCCTTCATTTATAACTCATATCCATACAAATGCATTCCGTGGTTGCAAATCTCTTGCTGATGTAGTTATTCCTAACTCTGTGGTTACTATTGGAAATGATGCTTTTACTGGTTGTAGATCTCTAACAAATATTGTAATACCATCCTCAGTTATTGCTATTGGAGATGCTGTTTTTACCGATTGTACAAACTTGACAACTGCCGTCCTTCCTGAATCAATAAATTCTATCAGTTCTGCTGCTTTCTTCGGTTGTACATCTTTGACTGATATAGTTCTTCCCTCCTCTATTTTATCTATCAAAAGCGGTGCTTTTTGGGGTTGTAAGTCTTTAAAGGAAATTGTAATCCCTAATAGCGTAAAAAGAATAGAAGACTACGCTTTTAAAAATTGCTCTTCTCTTACTAATGTGGTAATTCCTGATTCTGTTACTCAATTGGGAGATTCAATTTTTGATTTTTGTCCCTCTCTTACTAGTGTAGTCATTCCTAGTTCGGTTACTCAATTTGGATCTGCAATTTTTGATCATTGTCCTTCTCTATCTAAAATTAGATTGTATCCGTCGAACAGTTATTTAAGTGTTAAAACATTTCCTAGTAAATTTATGGACAATATTATAATCACTAAAACAAATAAAGGTCTTGTCGTAGATATGTCGGTAGATCCAGAACCTATTGGTAAAAATCAAATCCATGTGAAAAACCCTTATTTGCTCAGTTATTATATTAAATTTTTTGATGACAAAAACAAACTCAAAGCCCTAGATAAAATTGATCCAAAGCTAACTAAATATTTAGATTATAAAAACACTGAGATCTTGAAAGATAATCAAAATCCAGAGACCAAAATAGACTACGATGCTATTTTCAACTACAACATGAAGAGTTTCAACAACCTACTCAAAACACTATATTTTAACAACATATATTTATATGATGATTATCGTGATTATGATTTTTTCAAATTTTGTGAAAACTTAGGGGTGTTTAACAGTGAACCCATAGCTATAAGATCAACCTCAAAATCTGGAAAAGACCGAATTCAACTAGTTGACTACGCTCAAAAAGCAAGAGAATTTTTAAAGGATAGAATTAATGAGGGGTATCTCCCTCAAGAGATATTCTATATTCATTTTAGAGAGATGAAACCACTGGGCTTCAAACGAGGTTTTGCGGACTTTTTCTTAAACAAAAACAACTTTGAAGAACTGATGATTGAGGAAGGTAACCACCCCGGCTTTACTGCTAGATGTTACAATGATTTTGAAATCGTCCAAGCAGCCCACACAAGCCAGCGAGGAAGTCAAAGGCAACTCGCCCCTACGGTCGAATTTTTTAAACAATATTTTATGGAAAATAAGTTCACAGGTGTTACTGAGGAGACTAAGGATATTGCTGAGACCATTTCTCCGTATTTTTCAAGGCAACAGGATTTTGACAACGCTGTTGAAATCTATAGAGAACGACGAGAAAAAGGCACTCCTGACAATATATTGGAAGAGGAAGAAATTCGTGAAGAGGGCGTGTTTGAAAAAGTGGATAGTTTGCTAAAAGAGACAAAAAACGTCGCTATTGATACTACCGCTACCCTTGTTGATTTAGCAAATAGAAAATTTACTTACGAATTTTTAAGGAAAAGCGATCCACAGAATTTCATATTAGGTAAATTATGCAGTTGCTGTGCTCATCTTGAGGGAGAAGGAAATGGTATCATGCGAGCCAGCATTGTCCACCCTGATGTACAAAATATTGTCATTAGAAATAAAGCGAATATTATCATCGCTAAATCTACCCTATACATCAATCGAGAACAAAGATACGGAGTATGTAACAATGTTGAAATTAGTTCAAATGTCGCTGAGGAAGACAAAAAATTGATTTACCTAAAATTTAAAAAGGCGATTGAAGTCTTCGCAAAAAAATACAACGCTAAATATGCGGATCAACCATTAAGAATAATAACCGTCGGTATGAATCTAAATGATTTAGGCCAAATAATTGAGGCTAACGATATACCTTCAGTAGAATTATATAAAGCACTAGATTATGGGAAATATTCTTACACAGGTTCGGGATATAGCGGAGATAGTAGCGAATCTCAATACATCGTATGGGAGAACTCAAATTTGACAGAGGGTCAAACTTTATAAGGGGGATAAAATGGAAAAAGTAGACGATTTTCTAACTAGGTATAACGAGATCTTAGACGAGCAGATCAAAATAAACAAGATGATCAACAAAGCCGAGCAGACAATTGAAAAATTAAAAGTACAATACAAGTCTGCTGACATGAAAGAAAAATCAAAAATAGAAATGAGGCTAAAAAAAATCGAGGTAGACTGTCTCAAACTACATGATTTGGCATTAGAAAACAACAAAAGAGTCAAAGAGTTGGCCAAAGACTACCCTACCAAAAACAAAAAGAAAAAATAACATAAATTTAAAAAAATTTTAAAAACTGGGCATTTTTATGCCCTTTTTTCTATATTTGGATTGTTTTTTATGCAAAAATTTCAATTTTTAACTACTTATACGCCTAATTGACAAAATCGACTATCTGTGTTAGAATTTTTATATTAAAGGAGATTATCATGGCAGAATATGATGATAATTTGATAATATATGACAATGCTGTAATAGGTTATAAAAATAAAAGAATAACACGAGTTGTAATCCCCGATTCTATTACCAGTATTGAAAAGGCAGCATTCAAAGGTTGTGAATTTTTGAGCGAAATTACTATTCCAAACTCTGTTACGACTATTAAGGACGATGCCTTTCGCTCCTGCCTTTCTTTAAGGAAAATCAATCTTCCTAACTCACTTACCTTTATTGGAAATAGTGCATTTCGTGAGTGCCCCTCTCTAAATAATATAGTCATTCCTAATTCTGTTAGATTTATTGGATATCAAGCGTTTTGTAGATGTACCTCTCTAACAAAACTCGTCATTCCTGATTCTGTTATTGGAATTGGCGAATACGCTTTTGCCAGCAACCCATTATTGAGTGAGGTTATTCTCCCCAACTCTCTTACCAAGATCGGTAAGGGATTCTTTTATGGGTGTAGCTCTTTAATGAATATTGTTATACCTAATTCAGTTACCAGCATCGAAGAGGAAGCTTTTGCTGATTGTTCGTCATTAATTAATGTTGTTATTCCTAATTCTGTGAAAAGTATTGGTCCAGGAGCATTCGGTCAGTGTACTTCTTTGAAAAGTATTACCATTCCAAATTCGGTAACACATATAGATGACGGAGCCTTTATTAATTGCTCATCATTAACAAGCATTGTTATTCCTGACTCTTTTACTAGTATTAAGGAAGGTGTTTTTTCAGGATGCAAATCTTTAACTAATATTGTCATTCCAAAATCAATAACTAACATTGGAGATTATGCTTTTAGTTTTTGTTCTGCTCTAACGGACATAAACATTCCACCTACAGTAACAAGTATTGGAAAAGGTGCTTTTGAAAACTGCAGTTCTCTTACTAGCATCAATATACCAAACTCAGTTACCAGCATCGGCTATGGTGCGTTTAATTATTGCTCTTCATTAACCAACATAGTAATTCCTAGTTCGGTTACACGTATTGATACCAACGCTTTCAGCAATTGTTCGTCTCTAACCAAAGTTAGATGTTACTCATCTAGGGGATATTTTAACATCAACGCTTTTCCAAAAGAACTTCTAGAAAATATAGTGATTACCAAGACAAGTGATGGTCTATGTGTTGATTTGTCAAAAGACAAACTAGAGGCAACCGCTGAAAATCAAATAAGAATAAAAAATCCTAATTTACTCAGCTATTACATCAAGTTTTTTGATGATGAAAAGAAAATTGACGCATTGGATAGAATTGACACAAAATTTTCAGGTTATA
>DVMB01000033.1 GCA_018715225.1 Candidatus Onthoplasma faecigallinarum
CCTCTTCAACTACATAATTGTTATTGGTAAATACGCATATGCTAGAAGCTATTTCCATTGCTTTTATGGCTATCTCTCTAGCGTCTAGATCTGTGTTCCTGATCAAAGCCTTGGCAGCAGACAGTGCATAATTGCCACCACTACCTATAGCGCACACTCCGTCATCTGGCTCTACCACATCGCCTACACTTGTCAATATCAATAGAGTGTCCTTATCTGCAACGATCATCATCGCTTCAGCATTGCCGTGAGGACCATTGCGAATGTTTTTTGCATATTCTACCGCACTACGCATCAAACTTCCGCTGTATTTGTTCAGCATCTTTTCAAATTCTTCACACATAGCGAATGCGTCTGCTGTGCCACCAGCGAAGCCCACCACTACTTTATCATCATATAATCTTCTAACTTTGTGTGCGGTTCCTTTTAGTATCACGGATTGACCCATGGTTACCTGTCCATCACCTGCAATAACAGTCTTTCCATTTTTCTTGACCGCAACAATAGTTGTCCCTCTAAATTGTTCCATATTTTCTCCTTTAATCTTTCATTTTAGTCAATTCTTCAATTTCCTTTAATGAACGCAATCTATACATTTCGTATCGTTTTTGCTTGTCTCGCTCATCAATAGGATTTAAAATACCAAAATTGGCATTAATTGGTTGAAAATTGTCAGTGTCCGCATTAATTAAATAATTGTACAACCCACCGATGATAGTATTTGATGAAAATTTTATAAGTGGTTTTCCTTCAATCATGCGAGCTACATTGATAGCACAATATAATCCACTGGCAATACTTTCAACATATCCTTCCACTCCGCTAAGTTGCCCCGCTATAAATACATTAGTATTATTCTTGACACGTGAATATACATCTAAACATTTTGGAAAATTGACAAAATGATTAGTATGCATCACCCCGTAACGCAAGAATTCTGCATTTTCTAGTCCAGGTATCAGCCTAAAGACTCGCTTTTGCTCAGGGAATGTGAGATTGGTTTGAAAGCCAACCATATTATACATTGTAGCACATTTATTTTCTTTTCTCAACTGAACGACGGCATAAGGTTTGTCAAAATTTCGTGGATTTTTTAACCCTACTGGCTTCAATGGTCCAAATCTTATGGCATCTACACCACGTTTAGCCAAAATTTCAATCGGCATACAACTCTCAAAAATGTTGTTCTTTTCAAATGAATGTAACTGGACAGTCTTTGCCGTAATCAGTTCGCTATAAAATTTTGTATACTCATCTTTGTTCATAGGACAGTTGAGATAATCTGCGTCCCCTTTGTCATATCTTGCTTTGAAATATGCCTTGTTCATGTCGATAGATTCAGCCGAAATGATTGGCGCCGCCGCATCATAAAAATACAAAAAATCGGTGCCAATCAAATCTTTTAAGGCAAGGCACATCTTGTCAGTCGTCAATGGTCCTGTTGCGATGATTGTAATTGCATCTTTATCTATGCTTGACACTTCTTCGCTGTGGTAGATTATATTTTTATTGTTCATTATTTTTGCAGTAATCTCTGCAGAAAATTTTTCTCTATCTACTGCTAGAGCCTGTCCAGCAGGCACTTTGTTTTCATAAGCGGTCTTTAATAATTCACTGCCTAATAGTGTAAGTTCTCTTTTGAATACACCAGATGCAGTGTTTTCATCATCACTTTTGAATGAATTGCTGCACACGATTTCTGCTAGGTCGTCTGTATGATGAGCGGGTGTTCTCGACTTTCCTTTAATATCAAAAAGATGAACAAGGTACCCCTTGTTCGCTAAATACAAAGCAGACTCACACCCTGCCAATCCAGCTCCAATAATATTAATCTTCAACATACGTACAGCCTTTGTTGTTGCATACTATGCTTGTTTTACCCTTGGCACTAAATTTCTTGAATAAATTTGCACCACACTTTGGACATTTTCTCTCTAGTGGAAGATCCCAAGAAATATAATCACATTTTGGGAAATTATCACACCCGAAGAAAAGTTTTCCTCGTTTGCTGTATTTTGCACTGACAACCCCGCCACATTTTGGACAGATGCCCGTCTCTGTAACTTGATTTTGTACTTGATTGATGTTCTTTGTATTCTTGCATTGTGGGAAGTTTGAGCATGCTAGGAATCTGCCGAACTTTCCATCTCTATACACCATCATTGCCCCACATTTATCGCATTTTATATCGCTTGGTTCAGGTGCAGATTTTGTAGTGGTACCTATTTCTTTACTTGCGATGTCTAGTTGCTTGCTGAAGTCTTTGTAGAAATTATCTACTATATCTTGCCACTTTGCTTTTCCTAGTTCGACATCATCAAGTTGCTTTTCCATATCGGCAGTGAATTTTATATCCATCACGTTTTTGAAATGTTCTTCTAGGTATTCGGTTACTTGCACGCCCAATTCGGTTGGGACTAGATATTTCTTTTCTGTCTTTATGTAGTCTCTATTAAACAACGTCATGACAGTGGAAGCATATGTCGCTGGTCTGCCTATGCCTTGCACTTCCATCTCTTTGATCAAACTGGCTTCCGTAAACCTAACAGGTGGTTTAGTGAATTTTTGCTCTGTGATCAATTTCTCTTTATTTACAATTTCGCCTTCGTTTAATGCAGGAATGTTTATTCCGTTCTTATCATCTTCCTGCACCTTATAGACTCTAGTATATCCGTCAAAGATAAGTGCTTTTCCGCTTGCTCTAAATTTATAGTCATTGGCGAGAATATCTACTGTCAAACTATCATATTGAGCAAAACTCATTTGACTAGCCACAAAACGCTTGAATATCAATGTATACAATTTCAAATATTGTTCTTCAATCTTGCCTTTTAGATATTCTGGCGTGTATTTCAAATTGATTGGTCTAATGGCTTCGTGAGCATCTTGTGCACTCTCCTTTGATGCGTATTCGTTGAATTTCTTTGGAGCATATGCTTCGCCAAAATTCTTCAATATATAGTCCTTTGCCATGAATTGTGCATCTAAACTGACACGAGTCGAGTCCGTACGAATGTATGTTACCAAAGCGGTCTTGCCCTCGCCCGCTATCATAACACCTTCATATAACGATTGAGCACATTTTGTATATGAATTCAATGTCATCTTCAACTTGCTGACAGCGTCTTGCTGTAAACTACTTGTAATATATGGTGCTGGCGGTTTAGAGTATGTAACTTGACGTTTTACATTTGATACTTTGTATTCTGCTGTCTCGATTTGAGACAATATTTTATCTACTGCATCTTGATTTGGAATTTCTAATTTTTTATCTTTATATTGAATTAATTCTGCCTTGAATTTGTCTTTGTCCTTTTTTAGTTCGGCTGTGATATTCCAATACTCTACTGGAACAAACGATTGAATTGCCTTTTCTCTGTCTACAATGAGTTTTAAAGTAACTGATTGCACACGTCCAGCACTGAGTTTTCCGTGAATCTTTTTTGAAAGTAATGGGCTCAGTTTATATCCCATTATTCTATCCAAAACACGCCTACCTTGTTGTGCGTTGACTAGATCATAGTTAATTGGTTTTGGGTGTTGTATACTTTCTTGTACTGCTTTTTTGCTAATTTCATTAAAAGCAGTCCTTACCAATGCGTCTTTGTCTAGGTTCAGGATAGTCGCTAGATGCCATGCAATTGCTTCCCCCTCTCTATCCGGGTCGGTAGCAAGATATATGGCGTCCGCTTTTTCTGCTTGTTTTTTCAGTTCGTTGACTATTGATTTTTTTTCTGGAATTATTTCATAAGTAGGTTCGTATCCATGCTCTATGTCTATAGCAAAACTTTTTGCAGGCAAATCTCTTACATGACCTTTTGTTGGGAAAACAACATACTCACTACCTAAATATTTTTTAATTGTATCACGTTTACCAGGTCCTTCTATAAATACTAATTTCATGTTTTCTCCCTTTAATTAATGTATTTATTAATATCATATTACCTATGATTGTAAAATGGAACAATCACGCCATAATATAACTATTATTAGATGTATGAAGGACTAATCCAGACAATTCAAGATTGAACAAAATGGTGTTCAACTCACTAGCCGAAAGTTTCGTATGGTCCACTATCTCTTGAAAAGTCTTTTTTTCGGTCCTGATATAATTTAATATAATTTGTTCGGTCATGTCAAGTTGTATAGCAGAAGTTTTTTCATTCTTTTTATCAATATTTAGAGAAACAAGTATGTCATCAGGGGTGGTTGTCATCGCTATCGGCACCTCTTTTATAAGAGCGTTAGTCCCTGACGAAGCTGGAGATGTAATTTTCCCAGGCACGACAAAGACATCCCTATTGTAGTCTAGAGCATAATTTTTCGTATGCAATGATCCACTATTTAAAGTCGCCTCCGGGATAAGCACCCCACGAGACAGCCCCGCTATAATTCTATTTCTAAAAGGAAAAGAATAAGCCATCGGCGTAACATTTGGGCTGTTTTCGCTTAGTATTAGATTATTTTGTGTCATCTCTCTAGCCAAATGATAGTTTGACGCTGGATAGATATGGTACAAGCCTCCCGCTAAAACCGCTATTGTCTTTCCGTTTTGCTCCAATGCCGTTCTATGAGCGATGGTATCTATACCTTGAGCCAGTCCAGAGACTATAGTAATGTCATATTTAGATAATTCCTTTACATATTGCTTAGTAACAACAACTCCATAATCAGTTGGCTTTCTTGTTCCAACGACAGCAAAGCACAAACTATTTAATAGTTGGACATTCCCTTTGCAATACAGGCACAAAGGCGGTTCATCGATCTCACGCAACAAAAAAGGATACCTACTATCATTGATTGTTATCATGATTATGCCGTCTTGGGTAAATTTTTCTATTTGAGCATCTAGGAAGTTGTCATCTAACAGATTGGACATCTTACTATATTCCATATCTGTCAAAATTGTCCTTAATTCCGGCTTGGATTTAAAAACCTTTTTGATATCTACACCTTTATCAAAACAACTTAAAATTTTTTTCTTTTTGTGATAGGTCAAAAATCCAAATAAATCTAACCAAATTATATTTCTATCATCTATATTCATAAAAATTACACCATATACTTTTTGTCTAATGTTCTATATTGTATGGCTTCCATGACATGCTGTTTTTCAATATTTTCCTTTCCGTCCAGATCTGCAATGGTTCGTGCCACCTTCAAAATTCTGTTGTATGCACGGGCAGAAAGATTCAATTTTTTAAACGCCAATTCTAATAGGTCGCTACTATCTTTGTCCAGTTTACAATATTGTTTGAATTCCTTTTCATTCATTTTCGCATTCGAATAGATGTTGCTATCCTTAAAGCGATTGAGTTGTATTTCTCTTGCCTTGTTGACACGTTTTTTGATCTCACGGCTGGGCTCTTCTAGTTCATAATGTGCCAAGTCTTCGTAATTGATGCTGTCTACCTCAATATGTAAATCAATTCTATCTAGCAGTGGACCACTGACTTTCGACAAGTATTTATGAATAGCAGATGGCGTACATTTACATTGATTCGTACTGCTTCCGTAATATCCGCATGGGCATGGGTTCATGCTGGCAACAAGGATAAAATTGGCAGGATATTGAACGGTCATAGCGTTTCTCGCCACTGTAATATATCCGTCCTCCATTGGCTGACGCAAAGTCTCTATAGTGCTCCTCGCATATTCGGGCATCTCATCTAAAAATAACACTCCATTATGTGCTAGACTGATCTCCCCTGGTTTTGCCTTCGCTCCACCGCCTGTGAGAGCGATCAGCGTCGCTGTATGGTGCGGACTCCTGAATGGGCGTTCAACGACAATCCCTTTTTTAGGATCTAATATCCCCGCTACGCTATGTATCTTAGTTACTTCCAAACTCTCTTCAAAAGTCAAATCAGGCAAAATTGATGGAAAACATTTTGCAAGCATTGTCTTACCTGCCCCAGGTGGACCAATTAATAAAATATTATGTCCGCCGGCAGCTGCTATTTCCATGGCACGCTTGGCACTCGCCTGACCTTTCACATACGCAAAATCATGTTTGAAATCATGCTCCCTTAGTGCTGACTCAAATGTTTTGCAATCATTTTTCTTTATTTCAATTTCGCCCTTTAGAAAGGATACAACTTGCTTTAAATTCTCGACAGGATAGACTTCAATCTCATCTATAAACGATGCTTCCATAGCATTATCTTTTGGAATAATGAATTTGTTATATCCCATTTGCTTTGCCGAAATAAGCATTGGCATAATGCCATTTAATTTGCGAATCTCGCCATTTAGACTCAATTCCCCTAAAACGACATAGTCTTTCACTGCCGCATTAGGCAACACCTCTTCAGCGACCAAAATCCCCAAAGCGATAGGGAGATCATACATACTACCTTCTTTTTTTGTATCCGCTGGGGCTAGATTGATGACTATTTTATTGATAGGATAATTGAAAGTGCTATTTTTTATTGCCGCTTTTACCCTAGATTTACTTTCCTTTATAGCCGTATCAGCGAGTCCTACGACGTCATATCCTGGCAGTCCTGCGTTGATGTCCAATTCAATAACTACTGGGTAACCATTTATCCCATTCAAACCAAAAGACAAAATTTTTGCTAACATAATTCCTCTTGAGACAAACATA
>DVMB01000034.1 GCA_018715225.1 Candidatus Onthoplasma faecigallinarum
TCTTCATCGTCATCATCAGCGATGTATTTGTGCCAATCGTCTATCTCTTTATTTTCTTCCTCTTCGCTCGCTTCTAGTCCCAATTCCTGCTTGCAACTATCGCAAATCTCTTGGTCGCTCTGCACAAAATTGATCTTACATATAGGGCACAATTCCAAGTCCCCAATGTCGTCCTCTGTGGATTTGATCAATTTCATCTCTTTTTTGCAGACAGGGCAATATTGATCAGATTTCTTGATATAATTTAATTCGCAACGTGGACATAATATCCATACTGGTTTAGTAGATTTTCCCATAAACTTCTCCTTTAAATTTGCTTAGTATATTATAATTATTGCAAAATTATTTGTCTACTAATTTATTAAAAAATATTCATAATTTTTTATAACAAGATTGAAAGAAGAAATTTGCTGTCGAGTTCATAACAATTTAGTGTAAAAATTAAATATTAAAAACCAGTGCGAAAAAAAAGAGGACTAATTTTAATCTCTTTTTTTATCCTTAGTATTAAGCCCCTTCTATCAACATCTTGTCTGCCACCAGTGCTATAAATTCTCCATTGGTAGGTTTCTCGTTGCTAGAGTAGACTTTGATTCCAAAAAGATTGTTGATGTTTTCTATTTTACCTCTATTCCATGCTACCTCTATCGCATGCCTTATTGCTCGCTCCACTTTGGATGCACTCGTATCATACTTCTCCGCTATTGTAGGATACAGTTTCTTTGTTATGGAATTGATTATCTCGGGGTTAGCAATCGCTAGTTTTATTGCTTCTCTCAAAAATTGATACCCCTTGATATGTGCAGGTATTCCCACTGTGATAAAAATGTTTGTGATTTTTTCTTCAATATGGTTAGGCGTCTTAGCATTAAAAAATACTTTGGACTGATTTGTTTCAGGGCTCATTATATCAGCAATTCTATCTTTTAATGTTTGAATGTCAAAAGGTTTAATACAATAATACTTGGCTCCCAATGATATTGCTTTGTTTATAAAGCCATCTATTGACAATGAAGATTGCACAATTACCTTTGTGTTGATGTTTTTAGGTAAACTTTCCAACACTTTAAAACCATCACATTTTTGCAAAACGATATCCATGATAACCACATCTGGCGAATACTGTTTGACTAGATCTATCAACTTGTCCCCTTCAGTAGTTGTCGCTAAAATTTCGTATTTTTCCTCCGTAAAATTTTTGACCATTTCTTCTAAAAAATTTTTATCTTCATCTGCCAGTACTATTGTTATTTTTTTCATATCTCCCCCTGTTATTTATTTGCCCGACGGCATATGATTATTGTAGCAAATTGTTGTATTTTTTTATTAAAGAAATATCTATTAATTTGCGTATATTTTTGTTTTTATTGAATTAAAACCCTTAAATTGTCGAAAACCATTTACAAACTAAGTCTAAATGAATTGGAATTGAACGATTTATATTATAAAACTGCTATTTTTTCTTTAAAATAACGAATTATAAATCATTTCATTTAATATGATAGAAATATATAGAATAACTTGGAAGATTGTTTTAATTTGCTTGAATTTAATTTTAATATCATATTTTTAAACTTTCAATTATACATTATAAAGACAGGAGGCGAAGATGGAAGAAAATCTCGACACCATAAAAATCACCTATGCAAAAAACCTAAACAAACTGAACTTCAGTTCCCTAATCAGCGTACCTATCAACTCGAATGTAAATGTCAAAACTATATTGAATGTCGATAGTTATATTTTTGATGAAAAAGTTGAATGTGGAAATGGCAAAGCGATAATCACTGGAAAGTTAGGAGTGAAAGTACTATATATAGATACGGATAACATCTCGAACATTGTAAATGACAGCCAAAGTTTTAGTGAGACATTCGTTGACGAAAGCATCACGAGTGATTGTTTTATCAACATATCCAACGCATCAGTTGTTGGCAATGTTTTGTCCAGTGATAAGACGCTGAAAATCAATTGTGATGTAAATATCTCTCCTACTCTATACTTGAACCTAGCGTTGAACACCAGCAACTCTTCTTTTGAAAACATGATTGTCAAAAAGAATGAAATCTCCACCAACACGATCGCTTGCAATGTGGATACCTCGTTTGAATACGCCACAAACATAGAGACCAAGGACAATGTAACAAAAATCTTATGTTATGACGCTTACTTCACCCCTAGCAGTCTAACCTCTTATGATGAATATGCCGTGGTAGAAGGAAAACTCTATTCAAAACTACTATACGAGTCAGCAAGCGACGATGAAAGTGTGATCAAAGAGATTTGTGATACATTTAATTTGAAGAGCGAAATCAACATACCTAATATAACCAAAGATTGCCTAACCGATTTTAATTTTTCTATGGACAAATCAAAAGAAAACATTTCTACCGAGATTGAGGACGGCAACAACATCATCACAATATCTCACAACATCAAAGTGAATGGCGTGTGCATAAAGAGTGTCTCTATCGACCTCATTGATGATATGTATAGCGTTGATAACGAGATCGAGATCAGCACGAGCAAACGTGACTATACGAAAAATATGCAGACCGAGTTTGTTACAGACAATATCTCGGGCGAAATAACCTTAGACGACAACGAAACGGCAATCGATGACATTATATCCAATATAAATATCAATGCCGAAATCACAAACCATTATTTAAAGGACAACAATCTTTACCTAGAAGGAATCATCTCCTCACACATCATATACATAGACGAAAACAAAGAGATAAAACATAAACCTATAGATCTTCCATTTGTCATCAATACAAAAATAAAAATAGATCAACTGGACTGTATCCATTCTTGTATAAACATCCTTGACAACAAGATCAAGGTAAAGCGTGGCACAGTGATTGAACTTGACTATAGCGTATCTATAATGATCAACATCTATCAAAAGGACTCAAAAGAAATCATCGACAATATGGTAATAGGTAAACCATTAGACTACTCCACTGTTGACTATCAAATTTTTATTGCCAAACCAAACGAATCGGTATGGGATCTATGCAAGCGAATTAAAATTTCTCCAGACGACATCTCAAAATACAACAAAAACCTACCACTCATAATGGAAGGTGGAGAAAAGATTGTAATAAAAAGATAAGAAGTTAGTTTAATCTAACTTCTTTTTTAAAAATCAACTAAGCCAACCAAAAAGTCAATAGTACAATTAAAGAATTTGGCAAGTTCAATAAAATAATCTATGTAGGGAGTTCGCTCGCCTTTCTCCCATTTGGCTACCGTCGCCTGTTTTAAACCCAATTTTTCAGCCAACTCAGTTTGCGTCAAGCCCATTTCTTTTCTAAGTAGCTTTAACCTTTCAGGAAATTTATTCATAATACCCCTATGAATATTATGACAAATTGAAATATTATTTATTTAATAATGACAGAGTGCTATAATGTACAGACATTAAAAAGAAATGGTTACTCACCATTTCTACAATTCTAATGCTTCTGTAATCTTTCTACATACATATTCGCCAGATTGCTCTAAGTTCACTCCGCCATTGACGATTTTATTTACCGCTTCAATTATCGGCATCTTGACCTGGCTGTCGTCGTTGGCAATCTTGTTATAAGCAGATAGCCTTTTCAACAACGCTTTTGATGTCATGATGCCCTCTACGCTCTCGACATCAACATAGGGCTGAATTTTACTTTTATCTAAACTAGCCATCTCGACAATCAGTTTTCCGTAGGTCAAATTTTTGCTGTTTTTATCAAACAGAGTCGCCTGGAAATCTCCAAGGAGAGCCAAGCCCTCTGCCGTCTCTCTATCTCCTCCAACTGCATCTATGAACTTAGCCATCTCTTTTACCGCTGCCACCATGAGAGGACCTTTCTTTTGCTCGAATCCACTGCCCTCAAGCACTCCTGCTGCTATTCCATATACATTTTTTGCGGCTGCTGCATATTCAGTACCTATGATATCTTTTGAATTGTATATGTCCATAAAGTTTTTCTTCTCGAATATCTTTACGAGTTCTCTTGAATATGCTCTTTCATAGGCGGATATGACCATATTTGTAGGTTTGCCTGCTGTGATAGATTGGACATGCCCTGGACCGACCCAAACGGCGATGTTGTGTTTCTTTATCCCATTGTCCATCAAAATTTCACTAAGACGCCGTCCAGTCGTCGCTTCGATTCCTTTCATACATATGCAATATTTTTTGATTTCATAACCTTTGACTCTCTTCACAGACTGCATCAAATCATCCAATTTTTGACTGAGTATGGATATGATGACAATGTCGCCAAAGTTCACGACTTTATTTAGGTCATGAGTGAAACTCACTTTGTTTGATAGATGCACATATTGATTTGTATGTGTCCTATATAGATTACTCTCCGCTCTATCCGTATGTGGACGTTCCCACATCAAAATGTCGTGGTCGTTTTGTTCCATACAATAGGCAATGCACGAAGCCCAACGCCCCGTGCCTAAAATACTAATCTTCATCTTGCTCCTCTTTGTCTAATGGCTTTGTGATAGGGAACAAAATTGTGTCCCTAATATTTTCGCAATCAAGGATATGATACAAAAATACATCAATACCAAATCCTATACCGGATATTGGTGGGAAGCCATGCTCCATAGCCAAGATGTATTCTTTGTCATAATCCATCGCTTCGGCGTCGCCACGCTGTTTAGCCTTAGCCTGCTCTTCAAAGCCTTTTTTCTGCTGGATAGGGTTGACTAACTCACTGTATCCCTTTACCATCTCTTGCCCGTCAATGACCAACTGGAACATTTCAATTATTCTATCGTCCTTGTCGCTGTAACGCACTAGAGGAACGACGTTTGGATAGTTATAAAGAATAGTTGGTTCAATAATGTTTGGACGCATTTTTCTCTTGTACAATAGGTCAATGATTCCACCTACAGTGAATTGGTCTTTCAGCTCGAATTCTTCTAGCAAATTTTTTTCTAGCACCAATTTTTTAAATTCATCTACATCAGTCATGTCCAAGACATTGAAGCCCAAAATCTCGTTCAAAGTAGCCACATAATCAAGCCTTGGGAAAGTCTCAGGGAGTTTTATCGTCCTGCCATTTGCGGTAAACTCGTATTTCCCAAAGACATAATGACATACTTCTCTAAACATTTCGGTATAGAACTTGATACTATCCTCAAAATCCCAGTAAGCCGCATAACTTTCCAGCATGGTAAATTCTTGCAACTTATCTACGCAAAGACCCTCATTCCTAAAATCTTTTGCGATCTCGAACACTTTGTCAAAACCACATGCAATGGTCCTTTTTAGGAAAGTCTCTGGAGAAATACGTAGGTTCATATCCAGATCCAGTGCGTTGTGATGAGTCTTGAATGGTTTAGCCAGAGCCCCTCCTACAGCGTTTTGTAAAATTGGAGTTTCGACCTCCAAAAAACCATGTTTGATATAAAATTCACGTATAAACTGTGTAACCTTGAATCTGGTCAAAATTATATCTCTACTGCGTTCGTTGGCTATTATATCCAAATATCTTTGTCTATATCTGCTGTCAACATCAACAAGTCCATGGAATTTTTCAGGTAAGCCACGCAATGCCTTTGAGAGCAATTCAAATTTTTCTACCTGAACAGTCAATTCTCCAGTTTGAGTGCGTACCAATTCGCCGCTAACCCCCACAAAGTCGCCAATATCACAGAATTCCTTAAATTTTTTGAGCGCTTCTTCTCCTACAATGTTTTGTGAAAGACTGATTTGCACACTTGTCCTCAATTTCTCATCAAACTTGTATTCAAAATTGTCCCCTATTGCGTAAAGCCTAGCAAAAAT
>DVMB01000035.1 GCA_018715225.1 Candidatus Onthoplasma faecigallinarum
CGAATTAGGTCAAGATAAAATAGACTACGATGCTATTTTTAACTACAATATAAAAAGTATAAACAATCTATTAAAGTCTATAAAGATTGATAGCAAAGCAGCGTTTACTATTGCCGATTATGATTTTTTCAAATTATGTGAAAATATTGGTGTATTGAATAATTCGCCAGTAACAGTTAGAACAATCTCAAAATCAGGAAATAAAAAAGTTCAACAAATCGACTACTCCCAGAAAGCTAGAGAATTTTTAAAAGACAGAATAGCAGAGGGTTCTCTACCTCTTAGACTTTTTCATGCCATGTTTGACAGTATGAAACCTTCTGGGTTCAAACAAGGTTTTGCGGACTTTTTCTTGAACAAAAGTAACTTTGACGAACTAATAGAGGAAGAAAATGCTGAGACAGGGTTTATCGCCAGATGCTACAATGAGTTTGAGACAGTACAAGCTGCTCACACAAGCCAACGTGGAAATCAAAGGCAACTCGCACCAACGGTAAAATTTTTCAAAGAATATTTTCAAACAAACAAATTTTCAGGCATAACAAAGGAAACTGAACATATTGCAATAACTATCTCACCATATTTCTCTCAGCAGAAAGATTTTGATAATGCGATAAAAATTAATCAAGAGCGACAAGAAAAAGAAGTCCCTGACAACATCCTAGGGGATGAAATCATTCAAGAAGAGTCAGTATTTGAGAAAGTAGATAGTTTGCTAAAAGAGAGTAAAGAAGTCGCAATTGACACCACCTCTACCCTGGTAGATTTAGCTAATAGAAAATTTACTTACGAATTTTTAAGGAAAAGTGATCCGGTAAATTTTGTGTTGGGTAAATTGTGCAGTTGTTGTGCCCATCTTGAAGGAGCGGGAAACGGAATCATGCGTGCAAGTATTATTCACCCTGATGTTCAAAACATTGTCATTCGTGATAAGGCGGGTAAGATTGTTGCAAAATCTACGCTGTATGTCAACCGTGAACAAGGATACGGAGTATGTAACAATGTTGAAATAAATTCAAATATCGCTTATGAGGATAAAAAATTAATCTATCATAAATACAAAAAAGCGATCGAAACCTTTGCAGAAAAATATAACGCAAAACATCCAGACAATCCAATAAAAATAATCACTGTCGGTATGAATCTAAATGATTTGTATCCGCAAATCACTGAAAATGATAAACCCTCTGCAAAGTTATATCAAGCCTTGGATTATGGAAAGTTTGCTTTTGGTGGCTCGAGTTACAGTGGAGATAGTAGCGAATCACAATATATCATATGGCAAAACTCAAATTTAGATAATTCACATGCTTTATAGTAAGCAAAGATAAAAATTATTATTTTATTAATTATTTTTATTAAATATAAAAAATTGATAATTAATATGCGAATAAAAAATTAAATAAATTTTAAAAAAATTAAAATTTTTTGCTAAAAAATCGTAAAATTAAATAAAAATTATAATATTTAAAAGATTTTCATTGTTTTTCAATAAAAAATAAAAATAATTTTTAATTAAATGATTATAGATATAAAAAACGAACATATATTAATGTTCGTTTTTTGTTTTTTAGATTCCTATTATATTTTAACCATATTTTTAATCAAAAAAATATTTTTTATTATTTATAAATGGTATTTTTATAAAAATATTATTTCTTTTTTAACGAATTTAAATATTTTATCTCTTTGTTGTTTAACTCTCTATACTCGCCTCTAGAAAGTCCTCCCAAACGAATCTCTCCTATCTGTGTCCTACGAAGAAAAGTTACAGGTTTATTGATTGTATCAAACATCTTCCTTATTTGACGATTTTTTCCTTCCGTTATTGTGATCAACAACTTTGAACTTTTTTCGTTAGCATCAATTAATTGGATGCCACATTCTTTTGTAACATATCCGCCTATGTCCACCCCTGCACAAAGTTGCTTTATCTCCTCGTTTGTTATTTTTCCTTCTATATGTGCCATATAAGTTTTTTCAATTTCGCTATTTGGTTTGGTCAAGATATTTGTAATCTCTCCATCATTCGTCAACAAAATTAATCCCTCAGTGTCATAGTCCAAACGCCCAACTGGAAATACCCGTTGATGAACTCCACGCAACAAATCAATTATTGTCTTTCTACCCTTGTCATCGCTCAATGTGGAGACATATCCTTTAGGTTTGTTGAGTTTATAATACACATAATTTTGAGTTACTCGTACAATATGGTTGTCATATTTTACAATATCGGTCGGTTTAATATCGGTTGACAAATCTAAAGTAACCTTGCCGCTTACTTTTATTTTCCCATTTTTAATCAATTCTTCTGCTTTTCTTCTGCTGGCGATACCAGATAGTGCCAAATATTTATTAATCCTCATCTAATTTATCTTCCCAAAGTACTTCATTAATTTGTAAAGTTTTACTATCAATCAATTTATCAATTTTATTCATTGTATATAATTTTAACGTTTTAATCAAGTCATTTTTTAAAAAAATTTTTATTTCTCCAACATTATCTCCCGATTTCGCATTATCTAGTGTCACTGAATACTCTAATCTCAAGTCTTTCATCTCATTTTTTGTCAATGGATAATAATAATCTTCTTCTGTATATAGATAAAGTTTACCCTCATTTTCATTGATGATATATTCGTTATATATCTCTTTGTTTTTATCTATTATTTTAACGTTTTCAAAATCTTCAAAACTTGAGTTTAATAATGTGGTGCTTTCTTCAAACATAGGTCCGCAGTTTAGCACCACACAGACAGTAGTCCTTTCTTCCCTAGAACAAGCACTCACTAAACACCTGCCCGCTTTACTAGTATACCCAGTCTTGACACCGCAACAACCATCAAGAGTTGACAAGAGTTTATTCTTATTCGTTAGATATCTCTTATCGCTCTTGTTGGTCGCTTCTATCACATAATTTTTAGTTGATACTACTTCTTGGAAAATTGGATTATTCAAAGCATAAGCGGTTATCAATGCCAAATCGTATGCTGTAGTATAATGTTGCGGATTGTCTAACCCATGCGGATTCATAAAATGCGAATTGTTAGCACCTACATTTTTTGCTAACTCGTTCATCATTTCTGCAAACCCTTCAATGCTACCTCCCACATGACAAGCCAAGGCAGTCGCAGCATCATTTCCGCTTCTAAGCATTAACCCATATAGCAGATCTCTTACCTTTATTGTTTCATCTTTACGAAGATAAATTGATGTTCCTTCAACTCCAACAGCTGCGTCATCGACTTGGATATATTCGTCTAGGTCATCGCAGTTTTGCAAAACTGTGATCAAAGTTACAACTTTTGTTGTGGACGCCATAGGCAATTTTTCGTTTTCATTTTTGCTGTACAATATCCTCTTTGAATCTTTATCTATTACACACATTCCTTTTGCCGAACTAGAGAGTGCGTAAGCATCAATTTCTAAAGAATTTGCGTCAAACAGCGGAAAAGTAACGAAAATTCCCATAAAAATCAATAATATTAAGCACAAATTAAAAATTTTGAATATTTTTCTTTTCATTTCAGTTTCTCCACAACTTTTTTCAAAACTTCTGCTGCATTTTTTATCAACCCTAAATATGCAGTCGATTTGTCTGCATGAATTATCTTAAATTTATCATTATGGACCACAAAAAATCCTATAGGTGAGACACTAAACCCACCTCCAGTACCGCCAGCCATTGGAAAATCTGCTGAGTTACGTTTAGCATTCAAATCGTTGTACTCGCCACCTCCTGCAACAAAGCCCACACTCACTTTTGAAATAGGTATAATGACGCTATCATCCGGCATAGATATAGCATTGCCGACCACGCAGTTGACATCTATCATGGCACGAATTTTTTCTAATGACACATCAATCAATGATTCAATTTTTTTGTCCTTGTTTAGACTTATTTTTTCCATTTTTTTCATAATATCTCCATACATAAATCAAAGAATATATCACGGCGTACAAAATATCAAAAACTGACATCCTAATTGTGTTATAAAGCCTAATATTGAATATATCTTCATTGTATTTTGGCTCAACATCAATGAAAATATGTGAAGATTTTTTATTGTTTTTCAATTTGCTAAGCAATGACTTTCCTAACACATCAATATAACCACACACAACGGCCGTTACACAAGCATCATTTATACACCCAAAATTTGACCGCACAATAAAATCAAGAAATTGTTCACGAAAATACATTTGATTTAGTAATTTAAAAATGAAGATAATGCTTATATTTTTATTACTGATTTTTTCTTTTCGTAATTTATTTTTGTGATTAATATAGACATAACCATTTTTTATACGAATATTGAATTCAAATTTAATTTTGTTAAATATAGTGATATAAATTGTCCCTTTTAGGCGCAAGATGTTAAACCGCACATCAATATTTATTAAAAACGGGTAAATAAATGTCATTATATTTAAAATTGTAAGAAATGAAAAAATAAGATACCACATATAGATAGTATCTTATTATTTTTTAATTGTATACATAAAAATTATTCGTTTGACTCCTGCTTTGAAGTTTCGTCGTTTTGCGTATTTGCGTCAGCCGTATTGTTGTCTGCTTTCTCTTCTGTCTTGCTTGTTTTGCCATCCTCTTCTTCTGGAATAGTGAATTCTCTATACAGAGAATCTCCTTCGCTATGTATCACTCTAATTCTATCCAACAATTCGTTGTAATTTGGCAATGCCTCTATAGATTGTAGTTCAAATCTCTTTAAAAAGTTTTCAGTCGTTCCAAAAAGCAAAGGCTTACCTACAGTATCTTTTCTGCCTACTACCTCAATTAAATTGTTTGATTGCAACAGTTGAATTGCATAATCACTGTTTGCACCACGTATATTCTCAATCTCCAATCTTGTAATAGGTTGTTTATATGCAATGATTGCAACTGTCTCAAGAGCCGCTTTTGTAAGGCTCCTTTCCCTAATTGGATTAAGAATTTCGGCAATATCATCAACTATTTTAGGGTTGGAACAAAATTGAACTTTAGTTTTATACTGAATAATGTTTATTCCGCTATCTTCATTATATTTCTGCTTTAATATATCTAGACATTTGTTGAATTCCCTATCATTCATATCAAACTTGGTCTTGAATTCATCAATCTCCACGCCTTCCCCTGAGACGAACAAAACCCCTTCAATGATTTTCGCTATTTCCTTAATGTTCATCATTTTCCTCCTTGCGTCTTATCAATATATCCGCATATCTTTCGGTTTGAACGACTTCAATCTTTTGGAACTTCAACAATTCCAAAATAGCCATAAACACGGTAATCACTTCAAGTTTTGAATACGTTTCATCAAACAAACTGAAGAAATTTATTTCCTTATTGTCCTTTAAAATATTGGTCAAAAAAGCAATTTTATCCGCAACTGTCCATCTGTCTCTGCTGATCTTCTTTTCCTGCGGACCCTCTCTATCTTTTGTCCTCATCAGGATAAAGGCAAATGCATCCAACAATTTATCCAAATTGAACTGATTGAATACAATTCGAGTATCCCCGACTGATTTGTCAGGTTGTTTATAAAATCTATCTACATTTTCTATTTTAGACAGATTCCCACCCGCTTCTTTAAATAATTGATATTCTTGAAGTTGCATCTTTAGTTGCAATTCAGGATCAATCTCTTCCTCGTCTTCTTCCGTTGCCTCAACTGGCAATAGGCTTCGTGATTTAATCTCTAACAATCTGCTAGTCATGTCCAAAAATGCTGTAGCTTCCTCCATGTCCAATTCGTTGATGTTTTCCATATATTTCATATATTGGTCGGTGATGGAAGAAATCTTTACCTCCATGATTGACATGTTGCTCTCTTTTATCAAATGCAATAAAAGATCCAACGGACCTTCAAATCCGTCCAATTTGAATGTTAAATGTGGAGATGATTCAACAAAATCTTCCGTGTTATTATCCATTTCAAACCCCTAATAATGCAATTGGCATAAATACATAATTATATAATAATGATAGCAACCAACTCAAAATATCGAAACTAAACAATATTTCAATCAAAAGACATATTAATAAAATCACTAGCAAAATTTTGTATCCATTTTTTACATTGTATTGAATAAATTTGTTGTCCGCTCTAAGAAATGAAGAGACAAAATTAAAACCATCTAGCGGATAAATTGGTAATAAATTGAATAACGCCAAAAAACTATTTACAATCATAAAATATTGAAGCACTAAAAACACATAGTCCATGGCGATTGAAGAAAAGCCCACTGTCGCTGCAAGGATAGCGTATATTATTGCTGCCAGCAAACCCAAGACGACATTCGCAGTGATGCCAGCAATAGAGACGCATCTTATCCCTGTCCTGTATTTTTTAAAATTCAATGGATTGACAGGAACCGGCTTTGCCCAACCTATTCCTAAAATTATGAACCACAAGAACCCGGATAGACTGAGATGTTTAAAAGGATTAAGAGTAAGTCTGCCCATAGCTTTAGGAGTAATGTCTCCCATCTTATATGCCACTAATGCGTGTGAAAATTCGTGTACTGATAATGAAATCAAAAATACAAAAACTGTAATCAAAAATACGATTACCGCTTCTGTGGGCGTGTAGTAATTGTTAAACAATAAATAATATAGCACTCTTACTCCTATTACATTATATCAAATTATAGTTTCATTAGCAATTAATTTTTAAACCAATTTTTATGACTTATATACAACCAATACTATATATTGAATTTTATTTCATGACATACACAAGATATTGCAAATTGTTTTTAAAGAACATATCTATTTTTTAATTTTCATAGTACTTAATCTATTATAAAAAGAACTGGCATTCAATGGATTTTTAACGTTTGTAATACTTATGATTTGAGTGTCTTGTTCATCAGTTATGACTATTCCCAATTCTTTGAACACTTGAAGGCAGACAAAGAACTCTAGATAGGAATATTTATTTTTTTCTTTTATTTTTGATAAAATATTTTTGAACATATTGTAAGTATAATAACCTGTTATTTTGTTTTCATAACCGAACTGAATCAATCTAAAATATCTCCCAAATTCGTCTCTAGAGAGATTGATATTGTTTAATATAGATGTCGGTGTATTCGTCAAATGTGGTAGATATGTTGTTGATTTTGTGTACTTTTGTAATTCAGCTAGATAGCCCATATTCAATACTGGATCCAAAAATATAATTCTACTAAACGTGTTGAAGGATTTAAAATTCGTAGGTGCAAGTATGATAGTATTCAACCCTGTTTCATCGTTTATATTAAAAATACGATTTTTGAATATATTGTTGCTGTCATACACCGATTTGAAGTTGATATAGGTATTGTAATCAAAGGCGACAATCAAATTACCATATACATTGTTATTCATATCTAAAATGAGCCTTATCAACTGGTCTCTGTTGTAGTTTATAAAATTGTATGGTCCGTCCACTGGATAAATTAATTGTTTTACATATTCTGCCTGGATAATCTCGTTATCTTGCGGTCTATATATATCTTCATAGTCAATAGATTTCACTATACCAGATATTTTCTTATTGTTTTTGAATGCATCTACGCTCAAATCAGCCAACAAATTACATGAAGTGTTCCCGGACAGGACAAAATATTTATCACTTGCGTTGAACGCCAATAAGTTGAAATTAGGGTATGATAAAACTAAATGTTGCGGGTGTCTTGGAAGCGAACTGATTGTGGCATTTTTTAATTTAAAGTTGAATATTGGTCTAGAATTCATATGCCCACATGGTTCTAATCTATCTATATCTTCGACTAATTTCATTGTGATTTCCGCTTCATCTAATGCAAAATCATAAGTTTTTGTTGGCAAGAAATCGGTTTTAACTAAATTTTCTTCCACATATTTATTTGTAAGGCGGACAAACTCATCATAATTTTCCACTTTTAAAGTCAAGCCCGCAGCCATGGGATGTCCACCAAATTTTGTCAAAAGGTTTGACATGCTACTGAGCAAAGTATGAACATTCACTCCATTCACGCTTCTGCATGAGCCAACCAATTCATCTCCAACTTGACTAAATAGGAAAGTCGGCCTATTGTATTCTTCTGCAATACGTGCGGACACTATCCCTAAGATACCGCTATCCCACTCCGCACTTGACATGACTAGCGCATTTATCTTGAAGATATCTTTACTCTGCAATTCGAACTTGACATCTTTATATACTCTATCGCACAACTGTTGTCTTTGATTGTTATAATTTATAATTTGATTGCATAATTTCTTGATATTCGCAGGGTTTTCTTCTAGATATAATTCAAGACTCGTCTCTGCTGATCCCATTCGTCCACTGGCATTGATTTTAGGTGCTATTTTAAAAGCGATATCACTCGCCTTGCAATTTAAATTTAGCCCACACTCCTGTATCAATTTTTTTAACCCAGCAGGCAGTGAAGTAAAATCTTTCATACCCAAGGTTACAATTACCCTATTTTCGTCTAACAAATCTACTATATCCGCAATGGTAGCAATGGCACAAATTGGTAAATATTTTGTCGCAACATTTAACCCTGCCAAAGCCTGAACTAATTTCAACGCAACTCCCGCACCGCATAGTGCTTTGAATGGGTATGTTGAACTAATTTTAGGATTGATGATCAAACAATCGGGCAACTTTTCCACTCGCTCGTGATGATCGGTAATTATTATATCGACTCCCGCATCCTTTATATATTCGACCTCATCTACTGCAGTAATGCCACAGTCTACTGTTATAATTAAATCAGGTTTGTCCTTTTCAAATATTTTATCTAAAGTAGTTGTCGTGAGTCCATAGCCATCTTCATATCTATTTGGCATAAAATTAGTAACTCTTGCACCAACCGACGAAAAATATTTGATCAAAATTGCACTAGCCGTTATCCCATCAACATCATAATCGCCAAATATCAATATTTTGCTATTATTTGAAATATGTTGCTCGATTTTTTCAACTACTTTTTCCATATCTTCAAATAAAAATGGATCATAGAGATTTGATACATTAGGATACAAATAATTTTTCAATTTTTCTGGGGTGTCAATGCCTCTAGTATATAAAAGATGAACGAGATGTTTATCCAAATTAAAACTTTTTGACATCTCTTCGACAAACACAATATTTACATTTTCATCTAAAGTACATACATATTTCATTTTTCTTACCTAATAAAAATTGAAAAGCCTTTCAAAAGAAAGGCTTTTATATTAATCTTTTTTTTCATTGTTTGAAGTATTATTTTCGCTTTCTTTTTTGACTTTGACTTTGAATTCACGTTTTTTACAATGAGTGATGAACACGCTCCAAACAAACGGAAGCACATAACAACTTACCGCAAGGGTTACTACTGCTATAAACATAATATTCAAAGATACGTATTTCAACGCTGAAGGTGCAAATATGACGAACAAAAGACCAATTAGTAATACCGCAATACTGATAGCGCATTGTTTGAATCTAGCACTCTTCATACCAGATTTAATCGCATTTGAATAATCGTCTGCTTGCAACCAACTGGTTTCACGGATATTTTCAAACACATCAAAGCAACTATATACGATCAACATATTCAAGATTACCAACATAGCAAAGTAACTCATACCTATTGTCAATCTCAATATTGCCCCTATTGACATGAAAGCAAGTGTGCCCAGAATTGTAGAAATGATTATTGTCATAGCACTTGCCCCATTGTATCTAAAGTACGCAAATATGCTAGCAACTGCAATCAACAGCAAAATGGCCACTGCTGTATAGATATAATCGACGTTTCTTACCGTAGGTGCGATGCTTACATGCGAACTTATGTTGCCTGCATCTATGGATAGACGCTCTACAATGACCTCGTTAATTTCAAGTTGATCTTCTTGACTTAAGTCAGTCATATACCTGATGACCAATTTAGTATCGTCCCCTTCTCCATAGACAGATGCTGTATCAAAATTGCCACCATACGAATTGACAACATTTTGTATCTCTTCAATATAGTCATTGTAATTTGAACTATCTGTCCCAACCGTTACTGTGAATTCGTTACAACCAGCAATTTCAAAATTGCCCCTCATTCCAAAGAACGAACCTATAACGATCCCCACGATCAAGAAGGCAGCAATTATAATCAAAGCAATTTTGTTTTTATTGAAATAATCTTTATTTGACTTAGTAAAATCTCTATTAAGCATTTTTACCTCCTTTGTGGAAGTTGCATTTCTTTCCGTCTGTACTATTGAAAGGAAGATACATCTTGATAAACAATCGCATCAAAACTAGGTTTGTAAACACGCTGATAAACGACATTACAAATACGACCCAACCGAAAGATTGAATTGCCATATTAGGCATAAGTAGGCAAGCCAAGCCTAAAAGTAGCATCAAAACATTTGTTACAAAAATACGTGTCAGGCTCTCTTTCTGTGCAACTTTGAACGAGATATATAATTTTGTATCCGCTTGATAATGAGCTTTCGCCTTTTCAAAAATAGTAACCATTCCCTCTGTGGCAACTACAAAGGCTATAACAAACCCAATCATACCCGCAAAGTTCATATGAACTATTGGAATTGATTGCAAGAAGAACAAACTCAATGTGATGAAGAACAGCAGGTTGAAACACGCCACCCAACCAATATGTTTGTATCTAACAATCATAAAGATAAACGCAATCAAGACAAATACCGCAATAGCTACGCATAGCAATACGCCCGCACCCACTCCATAACTAGGAGTAATGAGAGCACAATCAGTTTGGGTCAATTCTAAGCCCAACATACCTGTTTTTATCTTGTTAGCATACGAATTTGCTGTAGCGTGATCTACAAAGGCATCACTTTGGATATAGATTTCGCCATTTGTGATTCCTGTAGTACCATCATCATTGCTATCAAGACTCATTTGAGTAAACTGAGTATCGCCAAAATAAATATATAATGTTCCGCCATCGCTCGTTGCATCTGCAATGTCATCTATCATCTCTTCTTTAAACAAAATGCGGACATAATAAGAAGTCTCGCCAGTGGTGCTATCATAATAATCATATACCGAAACGCTGTCTATATCCTTCGCTCCAGCAAACGCCTCACTTGTATCAGTCGACATAGAAAAACTAATTGTAGCAGGACTACCTATCAAATCTATAACTGTTGATTCATCATCTACATCTACAATGTTGCCCACCTGGATAATAATTGAATCATCTCCGTATTCTGCAACATAAACATCTCTATAACCCTCGTCTTGAACGATCGACTTCAAATCGTTCATAGTAGATTCTTTCAAAACATCATAGTTAGATTGTGCTTCACCTTCTGGCAATTCTGCCCTATAGATAATTCTCACAGAATTGCTCAAATCTTCGCCTAATTTTACATTACTTACAAAATTGGAATAAGAATAATAGTTCCCGCCAATAGTGAAAGGATAAGTGAAATTGACAAAACTTGCAACCAAACATATAACTAAAATGATAGCGAAAAGTACAAACAAGCATTTTGATCTATTTTTAGTCATAATTTCTCCTAATTCAAGATTTATTATATCTAAACTTTATAATATTGTCAAACAAATCAAATAAATAAACCTTAAACATATTGAATTTATAGTTTGACCATTTGATATAACAACAAAATTATTGACCAAAAATCACTATTTTATTAAACATTTTTCTTATTCAATAAATTGACAATAACGGCAGCAATAATAGCCACAATCACGCTGAATAACAAGTCATATACTATAGTCATATTGAACGCAAAACCGCCATTCATTATAGAAAATATGATGTAACTTAATATTGCATACAAAATTCCAGCAAATATTGCCTTGATTATAAGTTTGTCTCCATTGGTTTTCTTCAAACAAAACATCATGACGAAAATAGACACAGCTTTTATCACATCGTTGATATACCCTATAACGTTTGAAGATAGATCCACGAATTTTAGAATTATCGCAAAGATGACAATTCCTACAAGTGTAACTATTATTGCAATCATACAACATTTTATAATAGATAAAAACCCTGACCAATTCAAAGATTTTAATTTTTGCATAACGCCCTCCTACTATAATCTATTTTTAGATCAGTAGAAGATAACAATTATTTTTTACGATTTATAATTGATAATAAATTATCTTGTTACAATTTGTAAAAAATTTTTAAAAGAAAACAATTTTCTTACAAAAATATGTTTTGTTGTTAACACAATAAAAAAATACACTGTTAAAGTGTATTTATTTTTTAGATTTTTTGTTTTGTTTTTTTTCGTCTTTT
>DVMB01000036.1 GCA_018715225.1 Candidatus Onthoplasma faecigallinarum
GACTTGTAAAGAGATAGTAAAGAATTTGGATATGTACATTGTCGGTCAATCCAAGGCAAAACGTGCAGTAGCAATCGCACTGAGGAATAGATATAGACGTAGTAAATTGCCGAAAGAATTGAGCGATGAAATTACTCCTAAAAACATTATATTAAAAGGACCAACTGGCGTTGGTAAGACTGAAATTGCTAGGAGATTAGCGAAATTAGTCAATGCTCCTTTCGTGAAAGTCGAAGCAACAAAGTACACAGAAGTCGGTTACGTTGGTCGTGATGTAGAGAGTATGATACGTGATTTGGTGGAGGCGTCTGTAAGGATAGTTCGACAAGAGTATACAGAAAAAATAAAAGACAAAGCGAGCGTCGTTGTAGACAAAAAGATAACTGACATACTTTATCCATTAAAGAAAGCAAACAAACCAGAAGATGTTGATACAGAAAAATTTAGACAAAATTTCTATGAAGAATACAAAAAATGCTTGTACGATAAAGATGTCATTGACATAGATGTCAAAGAACAACCTAAACAAATCAACCTACTTGACGGCGGTGGCGGAGAAATCAATATCGGTCAAATCATGGGCGGTATGTTTAAAGGACCAAGAAAAATCAAGAAAATGACCGTAGAGAGAGCAAAAGAAATTTTGCTAGAAGAAGAATGCGAGAAGATGATAGACCCAGACATGTTGAACAAAGAGGCAATATATAGAGCAGAGCAGGAAGGAATCATCTTTATAGATGAGATAGATAAAATCGCCGCTAAGAAAAACAATGGTCAAGATGTCTCAAGAGAAGGTGTTCAACGAGATATTTTGCCGATCGTTGAAGGGAGCGTAGTCAATACTAAATATGGTGTAGTTCATACAGATTATATCCTATTTATTGCGGCAGGTGCGTTCCACATCTCTAGTGTGAGCGACCTTATCCCAGAACTTCAAGGCCGTTTCCCAATTCAAGTAGAACTAGATAGTTTGGATAAAGGCGACTTCAAGAAAATTTTGACTATACCGCAAAATGCTATCACCACACAGTACGAACAACTTTTAAAGGTGGATAACATCGATCTAGAATTTACTGAAGATGCTATTGACGCTATAGCCGAATTGGCAGCGGATGAAAATGAGACCAACGAAAATATAGGGGCAAGACGTTTGCAGACTATTATGGAGATGTTGTTGGAAGATATTTCATTCAACGCTAGCGACGAAAACCCTGTTGTGAAAGTAAAAGTTGACAAACAATTCGTTTTGTCTACAATGAAAGATTTGATTCACACACATGATTTCAAAAAATATGTTTTATAAAATTGATTCTAGGCAACAAAATATTACTAAATCTTAAATTTTAGATTAAATATTCCAGAAAAAATGAATTTAAAAAATATATAAATTTGTTAAAAAAATAGACAGATGACTGATGTACCACAATTTTTAGATAGATTCAAACTTATGATAGGAGAAGAAAACATAGAAAAATTAGCGAAAACTCGTATCATAGTTTTTGGTGTCGGCGGAGTGGGAAGTGCTGTAGCTCAGTTTTTGGTTAGGTCAGGTATATGTAACCTTGATATAGTTGATTTTGACAAAATTGATGTAACAAATATAAATAGACAGCTGGTCGCATTCCAATCAAATATAGGCAAGATGAAAGCAGATGAAATGAAAATTTTACTTCAAAACATCAATCCAAATTTGAATATAAAAACATTTCCGTTTAAATTAGATGAACATACTATCAATGACATTGATTTTTCAAAATATGACATGATCGTTGACTGCATTGATGACATAAAAGCAAAAAAATTATTGATAAAATACGCCTATGAACACGATATTTACATTTTGTCATCCATGGGAGCGGGGAATAGGTATATAGATTATCCTCAATTTGAAATAACCGATATACACAATACATCCTATGACCCAATAGCCAAAATTTTAAGGAAATTCTGTGTGCAAGAGGGAATAAATCATCTTGATGTATGCTATACTAAACAAAAGGCCATGAAAATTGATTGCAAAACTATTGGAAGTGTGGTATACTATCCAGTAAATATGGCAACAGTTGTTTGTGCTAAAATTATTAATAAAATTGTAGATTAGGAGAGAATATGGATTTAGTAAATGAAGAAAATTTTGACGATATAATCAATAGAAAAACTTTGACGGTCGTAGACTTTTCTGCTTCTTGGTGTATGCCATGTAGAATGTTGAAGCCTATTTTGGAGAGAGTTGCTGAGAAATTAGACCACATTGATTTCTACAATCTCGACATTGATGAGAGCGAAGATATTGCGAAGAGATATCGTGTCTTTAGCGTTCCTACCATCATTTGTTTCAAGGAAGGGAAGAAAGTCGACAGCATGGTTGGGCTAAATTCATATGATGATGTATTAGAGTTTGTCCTTCGTTGCGAAAAAACTGATGTGAATGAAGATTAAGTGCTTATAGCACTTTTTTTTATTTATTTATAACTATCACTATTGACAAAATTGCTATATTATGGTAGATTTTAAATGGAGATTAAATTTATGGATAGAATTTATTTAGATAATGCAGCAACAACATCTCTAAGTGCTGAAGTCTTAAATTCAATGATGCCTGTTATGGCAGATGTCTTTGGCAATACTTCTTCCGTACATTCGTTCGGGAGAGATGCTGCTAGACTTGTAGATGAGAGCAGGGATATTATTGCAAATAGCATCAATGCAAAATCAAACGAAATTTATTTTACAGCCAGCGGTTGTGAAGCGAACACCTGGGCTATGATTGGCATTGCTAACGCAAATAGGAGCCACGGCAATCATATCATAACGAGCAAGATTGAACACCCTTCCATCATGGAAGCATGCAAGTATTTAGAGAAAAATGGATTCAGTGTAACATATCTTGATGTTGACCAAAATGGTTTTATTAGATTTGTAGATTTGTTGAGAGCAATCAAATCTAATACGATTATGATTTCTATCATGGCTGCCAACAACGAGATAGGTACAATTCAAAACTTGAAAGCGATCGCCCAGACCGCTCATGAAAAGGGGATAATCTTTCATACTGATGCAGTGCAATTATATGGCAACATGTATCTAGATGTGAAAGATATTGGGATTGACGCCATGACCATGTCAGCACACAAAATATACGGACCTAAAGGCGTTGGATGCTTGTATGTTTCTAATAATATTAAGATTGACCCTATCATTTTTGGCGGAAATCAAGAGCGAAGTAAACGTGGCGGAACCACTTACACTGCAGGCATCGTTGGCTTTGCAAAAGCGGTAGAAATAGCCAATCGTGATATGCGTACGAACAACCATAAAGTTCGTCTGTTGAGCGAATATTTCATCTCTCAATTGACCGAAAATGTAGAAAATATTGTGATTAATGCACACATCAAACAAAAATTACCACAAATTATATCTGTTACCTTCATTGGAGTAGATGGCGAGAGCCTACTGACGAAACTGGACTTGAATGGCGTAGCAGTTTCTACAGGAAGTGCTTGTTCGACAAATAGTTTGACAGTATCACACGTTTTGACCGCCATAGGACTAACAAACGACAATGCTCGTAGTACAATTAGATTTAGTCTAAGCAAAAACAATTCTTATGACGAAATTGACAAGGCTATAGCTATTATCAAACGCTCAGTTGATGAGTTGCGTGCATATTCTTCGACATATGGAATAAAGACTCGAAAGAGAAAGGGGGATAGAAATGTTTAGTAATATTGTTTTAAATATTTTTGAAAACCCTAAGAATGCTGGCAGAATATCCAAGCCAGACGGAATTGCAGACGTATATAACGAAGATTTGACTGCAAATGTTGAGTTTTCTTTAAGAATTAATAGCGGTATCATCATCGATTGCAAATTTAGAGCTCAAGCCAATCCTTATATAATAGCGATTTGTTCTACAATTACAGAAATGATAAAGGGGAAAATGGTGGATATGGTGTTCCTAGACCCATATGGAGTAAAAAATCAACTAGGAGATGATCAACCTATTGATATCATGTTCTGTATTGATTGCGTAAAGATGGCGATCGATGACTATAGGGCAAAATTGGAAAAAGCCAAAAAGAACTCCGCTACTGA
>DVMB01000037.1 GCA_018715225.1 Candidatus Onthoplasma faecigallinarum
TCATATTTTCAAAATTTATAAATTTTTACGATGTATTAAAAAATAGAAAATTCATAAAAATGGCAAAAGATAAAATCAAAAATTCAAATGTAAAGATCATTGCAATCACAGGGAGTAACGGCAAGACCAGCGTGAAAAATATTTTATCAAAGATGTTGAACAAAAAGTATTTAGCCCTCCCTTCTCCTAAAAGTTTCAACACTCCTCTAGGCATAAGTAAATTTATCAATGAAAGCGATCTAGGTCATGTTGACTATTTGATTTTGGAATATGGCGCAAGACACAAAAATGATATAAAAAAATTGTGTCACATCTTCGGTTGTGATTACGGAATAATCACTACCATTGCCCCGCAACATCTTCAAACATTTAAAACTTTAGAAAACATATATTCAGCGAAAAAAGAACTGAGTGATTTTCTAGAAGAAAAATTTTGTGTATACAACCTAGACAACATCTATGCTCTAAGAATGCACAACAATAAGATAGGCGAAAAAATTGGAATCTCAATATATCAAACTGCTGATATATTTGCCGACAACATATCAATAAGAGACTATCAAACCAATTTCAATCTTCACATTGAAAATGAAGTTTACAATATAACGACAAAACTATTGGGCGACCACAACGTAACGAACATCATTTTATCAACCGCTCTTGCTAAACATTTGAACGTAGACATAAAAGATATTCTAATCGCAATAACGCAACTAGAATTTACCCCGCACAGATTAGAGTTAATAAAAACTAACATCAACATTTTTGATGACAGTTATAACTGTTCGCTGTTGAGTGCAAAAAAATCAATAGAAGTGCTCCAAACTTTGCCGAACAAAAAAATGATTGCAACCCCAGGGATAATCGAAGCAGGAAAAGATGAATTCAAAGTCAACTCCACTCTCGGGGAAATGTGTTCTGTTTTTGATTTTGTTGTCATCATTGGTAAGCATAACAAAGACGCTCTTTTGACTGGACTGAAAAATAAAAATTACACAAAAAAAATATGTTTTGCAAAATCACTGGATGAAGCAAAACAATATTTCTCACTATTGAATTCAAACGATAACTTATTATTGTTAAATGACTTGCCAGACGATTACTATTAGTTTAGTTGTTTTACCATTTCTAAACAATCATCTCCGTCTTGATAATATCCCTTTCTCTCTCTTCTAATTTTAAAGCCCAATTTTTCATACAACAAATATGCAGTTATGTTGCGTTTTCGCACCTCTAAACTGATTGTATTTATCCCCATATCTAAAGCGAATTGTTCGGCTCTTGCTATCAATTTGGTTGCCAAACCAATATTTCTATACTGCTTATCAACAGCTATTGAGTCGATATTTATTTCATCAGTTATTTGTAAAATTATGAATCCAACGATCTTTTCGTTAAACAAAGTTACAAAAATTTTGTAATTTTTATCTTTTAAAATTGAATCTATATATTCTTTTGTTAAAGTGTTGACCTTTATGTTTCCTTTTTCAATTTCATATATTGCATCCAAGTCTTTTGCTGTGGCTTCTTTTATTTCAACATTACCTTTCTTTATCTTCTCGTTCTCCGCTTGGGACAATTGATAGTAAACAGGCACCAAAGATGTGTCTTGAAATCTTTCAAAACAATCAATCAAAATCTTTGGGTCAAATTTGACGACAAAGTAATTTAGGTTTTCATCCGGCTTAAACATACCGACGGGACTATCTTTGGCAATATTTTTGAGTTCATTTAGGGTCAAATTACGTTCATATTTATACAAAATTCCGTTCACATTTCTTGCTACAAAGTAACTATCTTTGCTTCCCAGAATTGCAACAACTTTCACCTCGGGGTTTTGCTTAACCGCAAGAGAAAATAGGTAGTCTAAATTATTTATGCCCTTAGCAACGCCCCCTAAGCCATCTCGAAACGCCTTTACTGTAGCTACTCCTACTCTAATACCCGTAAAAGATCCAGGACCTATGACGACCCCAAATTCGTCAATATCTTTTATGTCAATTTTGCTTTCTCCCAGCAACTCATCTATCAATGGTAACATAGTTTCATTGTGATGCATTTTCGAATTACTGGTCTTGCAAAAAACTTTTTCTTCAAGTTGAAGAACAATATCCAATTCGTCGTTAGCAGTATTAATTATCAATCGTTTCATCAATTATCTCAAATTCCCTTTTTGTGTCGTCAAGTCTTTTTATATTTACGATTATATTTCGGCTAGGTAGCAATGCCCTTATGTTATCGCTCCACTCTATAAAGATGACCGCATCTCTATTTGAAAGTATCTCGTCAAACCCCGCCTCAATTGCTTCCTCTAAGCTTATCCTATACGTGTCAAAATGATGTAAAACAAATTTCCCTTTGTAAGTCTTTAAGATAGCGAACGTTGGACTGTTTACCACTTCATTTACCCCTAGAGCCTTGAACACATATTGGGTAAAAGTGGTTTTCCCCGCACCTAAGTCGCCATTCAAAAGAACCACATCTCCCTTTTTTAAAGAGGATGCAAATTTTTGTGCCAATATTTTTGTCTCTTCTAGCGAATTTACAATATATTTCATTATCTATACACTTTTTTTATTGGATTTACACGTTTCATTTTTACTTTCGTCATTCTCACACAGCCCATTATAACGTTTTTATATTTTTCCAGATCTTCATCATTTTTATAATAAAAACTCATTATTATGTCGCCCTTATTCACAAAATCGCCAATCTTCACACGCAAGACGAAGCCAATGTTGTTATCATGCGATTCTGCACACAGTCTTCGAACCAATTCCCCTAGAACCAGTGAATTAATAAACCCCACATATCCATCTATGTCGCTAACAAAATTTACCGATTTGTATGGAGTGAAAAGTTTCGCTTCCTTTAGCACTTTTTCATCTCCACCTTGATAGTGGACGATTTCCATAAATTTATTGTACGCATTCCCGTTGTCAAGATAAGAAGCCACCAACTCGTTTGCATCTTTCCTATTGATCCTTGGGTCCGCTTTTGTTATCATCTCGACAGCATATCTAATAGAAATGTCCCTTAAAAGAGTATGTTTCCCCTGCAAGACATTCAAGGCGTCCGCTACTTCTATTGCATTACCAATACCTTCTCCTATAGTCTGCAACGTGTTCGTAATTACTATCACACTTTTCACGTTGTTTTTATTAAAAATATACCTCAACAGATGTGCCAATTTTTTTGCCTGCGAATATTTTTTCACTACAGACGCCTCTCCGTATTTGACGTCGACCAAAACTAATTTCGCACCACTTGCCAATTTTTTACAAGCAATTGACGCCGCCAAAAAGTTAAGATTACTTTCCAATCCATAATTTTCAATCACATCATATAGCAGCCTATCTGCTGGACACATATCGCCTTTATGTGATAGTACACAGGCATTCGTCTTTTCTAGCACGTGCTGTATCTCTTGGTCGGAGAGTTTTACCCTAAAATGCGGAATTGAAGCGAATCTATCCGTACTGCCATTTGTGTAGACCAGAGATTTACCCGTCGTTTTTATAATTTTGTAACCAAGACTAGCAAGCAAAGGAATCAAAACTATACTAGTGCCATCCCCTATGCCACCAGTAGAATGTTTTTCAAAAATCATTTGATTATACTTTAGCACCTTGCCACTATCACGCAGTGCCATTGTCAAGTAAAGCACTTCTCTTTTTGTCATACCAAAAGAGTCTAACCCTAAAAAAAATTTTATAACATTATTATTAGCGCCATTTTTTAGCATATAGTCAATTACTTCATAAAATTCTGCTTGCGTAAGTTCCAAAGATTTTGCTTTCTTGATTATTAATTCTTCAAACATATTTATCCACCTGATTTCATTGTATATTTATTAAACTATTTTGTCAAATAAAAGCGAATATATAAACAAAGTTTTAATTTATGATTAAAAATACAAATCGTTGAAATAATCAATATATGTCAAAATATAGAATTGTAAATTTAATTGATAAAATCTTTATAAGTGTTGCGATTTTTTTAATCATTTACGCATGGATAAATTTTTATATTAGGAACCTATGGACTACATTTTTTTTGAGCCTAATCTTTACCTTTGCTGTATTGTTCATCCTTTTTTATTTTACTGAAAAAAAACAAAACAAATTATCTCTAAACAAAAAAAATGTTGATGACATGAATAAATATTTTTTAGCATTCCGCCTGTCAGCAAAAACAAAAAAAATAGAATTATTAGAAAAAATTCTATCAAAGACCACAAAAACTCAAGTACAAAATGAAAAATTATATTTTTTCTCTAAAGATAAGAAAAATTTAGTCATCTTTTCTACTCATATAGACAAAATGACACAGAGTAATTTGATTGAACTTCTTGACCAAAATTATGAAGAAGATGTAGATGATTTTTATATCTTCTGCAATGAGATCAACCCCAACGTCAATACAAAAATTTTTACAAACAAAACCATACACCTCATTGACAAACAGGCGTTATACAAAGATTACTTTTTGAAATACAATATCTTCCCAGATGATGGCAACTTAGCTAAAGGAATCACCAAATTAAAATTCATAGATATTTTGAAAGGGATGTTCACTCCAAACAAAGCACGTTCATATTTTTTCTGCGGATTGATTTTAATCTTTAGCAGTATAATCTTACCTTATCATATATACTATTTAATCTTTGGAAGTATGTTATTGCTGTTCAGTATCATATGCAAAATTTTGCCTAAGTTTAAGAATGATAAATGATTTTTAATACTTTAATCAAATAATCAATATCCTGTTTTGTATTATGAAAATCTAGAGATACTCGCACTGCCCCAGATTCTATAGTCTTTAGATATTTATGGACCAAGGGAGCACAATGAAGCCCAGAACGGACACATATATTGTACTCGTCTAGTATATTTGCTACCATTGAAGAATCTTTGCCTTTCACATTAAATGAAAACACATTTTTTGAGGTTGGTTTTGAATAAATTATTAAAAAATCTAAATTTTTAAGCGAATTATATAAATAATTTGATAAAATTTGCTCTTTTTCATAGATTTTTTCAAAATTTTCATTCAAATATTCTATTCCTGCTTTTAGCGATGCTATAGGGATAGTTGGAATTGTCCCCGCCTCATACCCGTCTGGCAAATCTAGAGGTTGGTTTAAATTCTCGCTTTCCGTCCCCGTTCCGCCAAAAAGAATTGGATTTAATTTATGAGATTTTCTTACAATCAGTCCACCGACACCGGTTATTGACAAGAGTCCCTTATGCCCAGAAAAAGCGTACATGTCTATATTTGATTTGTCTAGGCTGATTTTTTCATGTCCACTTGATTGTGCCCCGTCGACTAAGTATAAGATGTGGTTATCTTTGCAAAATTTTCCTACGCTTACAATATCACACATTTCCCCTGTTACACTAGATACGGCATTGGTAATGACCAACTTCGTGTTCGGCTTGATGTATTTTATAAATTCTTTATGGAAATCTATCAAATCACATTCAACGACTGTATATTCTATCCCTGAACTTTTGAGATGTTCTAAGGGACGCAAAACAGAATTGTGTTCATAACACGTGCATACTACATGGTCTCCTTTATTGAGGGATCCTAAAATAGCCAAATTCAAGGCTTCTGTGGAATTTTTTGTAAACACCACTTCGTAATCTAAAGCATCAAAAAAATTTTTTATAACCTCTCTTGTTTCATATACAACATCCGCTATCTGCTGTGAAGGTTTATGCGCACTCCTACCCGGGTTCGCTGTCAAAAACTCTAGAGATTTTTTTACCGCATCTTTTACTTCTTTGGGTTTATAAAAACTGGTTGCTGCATTATCTAAATATATCATATAACACATTATGAAAAATTCAAATATAGTGTTATAAGAGGAAATTATGAAATACATCATTGTAAGTTACAAATCAAGAAACAATTTGATTTCATTTGCAAAATTGGTCAATCGAAACGGCATTCCCACTCAAATTATAAACACTCCTAGAAGCGTCGCTATAAGTTGTGGGCTAAGCATAAAAACTGATTACAAATACTTCAGCAAAATCGTAAATTTTGTTCATTCATCAAATTTAAGTGGATTTTTAGGCATATATTTAGTCAACAAGACTAACTCCTTTGAACAAATAGACAAACTATATTAAATTATTGCCAACGCATATAATTTGACTAGGCAATTGACTTTAAAACAAATATTTGCTATCATGATTTTATGACAAATTTTGATAAAATTCTATCATATTTTGATGAACTATTCCCAGATGCTGATTGTGCATTGAATTTTTCCACGCCATATGAATTGTTGATAGCAGTAATTTTGTCCGCTCAATGCACAGACAAGCGTGTAAATGTCGTAACAAAGGATTTATTTAAAGAGGCAAACACCCCAGAGAAAATGCTTCAACTAGGCGAAGAAAAATTGAAACAAATCATTTTCCCATGCGGTTTTTACAACAACAAAGCTAAAGCCATACTAAAGACTAGCAGAGATTTGATAGAGCGTTTTGACGGCAATGTGCCAAGCGATTTAGAGACCTTGACGACTCTAGATGGTGTTGGAAGGAAGACAGCCAACGTAGTCATTGCCAATGCGTTTGGAGGACAAACTATCGCAGTAGACACTCACGTACATAGAGTATCAAAACGATTGGGACTAACTAAAGACAACTCTACTCCATATCAATGCGAAATGGATCTATTGAAAATAGTTCCATACGACAAGCGAAGCAAATTTCATCATCAAATGATTCTGTTTGGACGTAACATATGTAAGGCAATCAAGCCAAATTGCGAAATCTGCAAATTGAAAGATGTTTGTAAATATTATAAAAATGTAAATAATAAGAAAAAAGGATAAAATATGAATTTAGATAAAGTAACCATAACAATAAAATCAGGAAATGGCGGAAGCGGTAAAGTAAGTTTTCATAGAGAAAAATTCGTAGAAAAAGGTGGACCAGACGGCGGAGACGGCGGAAAAGGTGGCGACATCTATTTTGTTGCAGACAAGTCAAAAAATACCTTGATTGATTTCCAATACACAAAGAGATTCGAGGCAGAAAACGGATCAGGCGGATCAGGAAATTTACAAAACGGAAAAAATGGAAAAGATGTATATATCAAAGTGCCTTGTGGAACTGTCATCTTGGATGCCTCAACAAATCAAGTTCTAGCGGATATGTACGAAGATGGACAAACTTATTTAGCACTTGCGGGCGGACGTGGTGGAAAAGGAAACAACTTTTTCAAGTCCCCCACCCGTCAATCACCCCGCTTTAGCCAACTAGGCGAAGTGACGAAACCTTACAAAGTCACACTTCAACTAAAGACTATTGCTGACGTCGCACTGGTAGGAAAACCAAATGTTGGGAAATCTACCCTGCTTAGCGTCATATCCAACGCAAAGCCAAAGATTGCTGACTATGAATTTACTACCCTTACCCCAAATTTAGGAGTTGTCAAAATCTACGATGATAGTTTCGTCGTCGCTGATATACCAGGGCTTATTGACGGAGCAAGTGAGGGTGCTGGATTGGGACATGAATTTTTAGCCCACATCGAGAGGACAAGATTGGTCGTACATGTAATAGATGCTTCTGGATATTACGGAAACGATATTGTTGAAGATTACAAAACCATAAATAAAGAATTGAAAAAATATAACGAGACTTTGGCTAAACGTCCTCAAATAGTTGTCTTTACAAAACTAGATTTAGTTGATGATATTGATGAAAAAATCAAATATTTCAAGTCTAAAATAAAAGATAAAGTTACGATCATAGCAATAAGTTCAATCACAAGGAAAAATGTCGATGAATTGATCAAAACTATATATGAAAAATTAAAGACTTTGCCAAAATCAAAACCTATACCAATAGAACAAACTCAACTGGCAAAAATTGATACCACATCTGTTGTAATCACAAAATTGGAACCACATGTGTTTGAATTGTCTGGCGGATATTTGGACAACTTACAAAGAGGAATTGTGTTCAACGATTCTAGGTCCTTAGCCTATTTCCAAATGCGTCTTGAAAAGGACGGAATTATGGACAAACTAAAGGAAGCGGGCGTCGTAGACGGAGACACAATTGTCTTTGGAAATTTACAATACGAAATTTATTTTTAGGAGTGAAATATGATAGATAAAAAACAAAGAATAAAATTACGAAGTTTATCTTCCACATTAAAGCCATGCGTCATGGTAGGCAAAGACGGTTTCAGTGAAAGTGTGTTAAAGCAAATCGAAGAAGAACTATATAACCATGAGTTGATAAAAATTAGTATGTTAGAAAACACTACCCCGCCCACCGAATTTGAACTGACTGAAATGGCTGTAAAACTTGCTGCCGAAGTGGTGACAACAATAGGAAGAAAAATAGTACTTTATAAACATAGTGAGAAAAAGGGTGTTAAACATGTGTTAAATTAACACCTTTTTTTTGAAATAAAAAAAGAAAAATGTAGAAAAAGAATAATTTATTTTTTTATTTTTTTATATTCTTTTTTAGACAATTATTAGACAAAAAATTTTGGCAAATATTGTTTAAATTATTATTTTTCAAAAAATAAATTAAAAAATATGCTTCAAATATATGAAATTAATTGAAAATTTAATAAAAAAATTAATTTTTAAAATTTTTTAATCAACCCTTTTATAATTTTTTATATTGAAATCAGTAGATTGCATTTTTTTCTTTTGCGTATTTTTATTCCCTCTAAACATATTCATCAAACCATTTAGATTGAACCCACCACTATTGCTATTGTTAAATAGCGACATTAAATTTGATAAATTAAATCCACTGTTATTTTCATCGCCATTTTTGGTGTTGAATCCTAAGATTGATATCAAATTGCTAAGGCCTCCTCCACCCTTTCCTAAACTCGTCAATAGCGGGAGTAAATTTTTTAAATCAAAAGGAAATGGATTTGACGGACATGACGGTTTTTTGTCTTCTTTTGGTTTGTTTACACAATCGCAATCACCCTTTTTAAACCCATTATCAATGTAAAAATTTGGAACGTTTTCATATGGTTCTTGGAAAACTATTTTTTTGGTTTCTTTCTTTTCACAGTTATCAAATCTTTGTATGTACGCATTTGGTTCTGTGAACAATGCGTATCTGCTGTCTTCATATTCCATACTATCTATTTATGCAATTTTTTTATTTTTGTAACTGTAACCTTAACATTAAAAAAAACATAAATTAAGTTAGGAGTATTTATGCCAAGAGATTTCAAAAGCTTTACCAATGAAAACAAAAGGATCATTGATGAAAATCAGGAAAAAGCAAATGAATATCAACACATATTAGATAAATACAAAAATATGAGCAACAATGAACTTATGTCAAATCTATTCAGCGAGGCTAGCAAATTAAAAAAGGAAGGAAAATTAGACGACGAACAACTAAACAGTTTAAAGTCTACAATCTCCCCCTTTTTGAATAACAATCAACAACAAATGTTGAACGAAATAATCAAAGCCATCCATGAACAAAAATAAAGTAAGTCCAGAAATTTTGAATAGTGTGAACATTTTAGCACAAAACTACAAAGATAAGATCATGTTGAGTGCTAAAAATTTTAACGGCACAAAAAAATTTTTAGATTCATACAACTACAATTACACTCCATATAGATTTGCGAATTGCTTTTATCTTGACGCCGATTATGATGATATTAATATTTTGTCATCTTTAGACGACGTATCCTACATATTTCCTGACAGCGTAGTAAAAATTGAACAAACTCAAAAAAATTTTATGAGTTTAGAAAATTTGACTCAAAACAAATATTTCGGTCAGGGTCAAACTATATGTTTCATTGATACGGGAATTTATCCGCATTTTGACTTTTTGTTTCCTAAATCGAGAATAATCAAATTCATTGACCTCATCAACAAGCAAGCAGTTCCATATGATGACAATGGGCATGGTTCTTTTGTTGCAGGAATTGCATGTGGAAGTGGAATAGTCGATCAAAACAACACGGGATTCGCCCCGATGGCAAACATCATCTCAATAAAAGCCCTAGGGGAAAAAGGCAATAGCAACAGCAATACAATTTTAGACGCCATGCAATGGGTATATGAAAATCATAAAGTTTATAATATCAGCGTAGTCTGTATGAGTTTTGGTGCAGACATTATAAACGACAAAGACCCTTTGAACAATGGTGCAGAAGCGTTGTGGCGTAGAGGAATAACAATTGTAGCCGCTGCCGGAAATAGTGGTCCAGAAAAAAACACAATCAAATCTCCAGGCAACAACCCACACATCATCACTGTAGGTGCGTTGGATGAATCAACAATGAGTGTGGCAGACTTCAGTAGCCGTGGGCCGACAATCTATGGGCACAAACCAGATTTGCTCGCTCCTGCAGTCAATATAATCTCATGCGCCAACAACATACCGCCCTACACAAAAATGAGCGGAACGAGTGTAGCAACTCCAATTGTTGCTGGGATATGTGCCATTATCAAATCTCGTTGGCCCAACATTACAAACAATCAAATAAAAGAATTTTTGTTGTCTCACTGTACAAAAATCACTGGAGACAGAGATATTGAGGGTGCTGGATATTTAAGTTTCAAAAAATAATGCTCGATTATATAATTTTTATATAATTTTATGCTATAATATCTGCATGATAAAATTTGATCATGTCTACCTAAAATACATAAACGAATTTTATACCCTTTATGATATAAACTTAGAATTAAAAGAAAACACATTGATTCTAGGAGACATTTTTGACGGGACACATTCACTTTTTAGATTAATCAGTAAAATTGATAGAAATTATCAAGGAGAGATTTATATAGAGGATAAAAATCTAAAAGACATAAAGGACAAAGACCTATCCTTGTCTTATGTTACTGACAAACCATATCTTTTTGAAAACAAAAATATATATAAAAATTTGTATTACCCTTTAAAAATTAGAAAAATTAATAAAATTGATGCAAAAAACATGATAAATGATGCAATAAATCTATATAAATTAAATAATTTTCCGCAAAAAATAAAAGATATGACCCTCTGGCAAAAAAAGATAATCGCTCTAGTTCGGGCAATCATTCGTCGACCAAAATATATCTTGTTGGAAGATTTTTTCTCGAATCTAGATGAAGAATACTATGAAATAGCCACAAACATTCTGTCTTCCTGCGATTCAACAATCATAGCCTGTGAAAAAACTGACACAAAGATCCCTTACTACGATTCGTTCAATAAACTAAATTTAAGTTACGGTAAACTTGAAGACGCCGTAGAAAAAGCACATTGTAGTTAAAATATTGCAATCAGTCAAAAAAGAAAAAAGAGGATAAACATTAATCCTCTTTTTCTTTATCTTCTGGTTGTTTTGTCAGGAACTGAAGATTGTCGCCTTTGCAATCCACTAAGACATTGTCGCCCGCTTTGATCTCGCCTTTCAACATCTTGTCTGCAAGTTCGTCTTCTATCTTGCCTGTAATCAATCTTCTCAATGGTCTTGCACCAAAGTCGTCATTAGTTCCGTTCTTTACAAGGTAATTCAATGTTGCTGTCGTGAACTTCAATTCTACTCCACTCTGTTTCAAGTTCTTGTTCAAATCAGCGAGCATTTTCTTCGCAATATCTTTCAAAACTTGTGATGACAATTTATTGAATATGACAATATTGTCTATCCTGTTGATCAATTCTGGTTTGAAGTATTTTTTCAGTTCGCTCATCATTATTGCAGATTTGTCATCATTTTTCTTGTCAGTGAATCCTAAATCTACGTTTGTTTTGCTCAATTTGTCGCTACCAATATTTGATGTCAAAATTATGATAGTGTTTTTGAAACTTACAACTTTACCATGGCTATCAGTAAGTCTTCCGTCATCTAGAATTTGCAGCAGCATATTGAAGACTTCTGGGTGAGCTTTTTCTATTTCATCAAACAAGACTACGCTATATGGTTTTCTTCTAACCTGCTCGGTCAACTGTCCGCCATCATCAAAGCCTACATATCCTGGAGGGCTACCAATCAATTTTGACACGCTATGTGCTTCCATAAACTCACTCATGTCAAGCCTAATCATTTTATTTTCATCGCCGAACAATGCCTCTGCCAGGGCTTTGCACAATTCGGTCTTACCAACACCTGTAGGCCCTAAGAATAGGAAACTTCCAATAGGTCGTCTTGGGTCCCTAATACCTATACGGCTACGTCTAATCGCTTTGGCAACTTTTTCTATCGCTTCGTCCTGACCTTTTACTCGTTGCCCCAAGGTCTTTTCCAAGTTGATCAGTTTTTCTGCTTCGCCTTCAGTCAGTTTTGTCAATGGAATATTCGTCCATTTGCTTACCACTTCTGCTACATCATGCTCAGTAATTACAGCATCTGCTTGGTTTGCTGGCTTTGGCAGTGATTTTTGTCTATTTATTTCATCTTTTAGTTTGGTAACTTTGTCTCTAAGTTTACTTGCTTTTTCAAAGTCTTCCTGATTGACTGCATCCTCTTTCTCGGCTTCTACTTTTGCCAATTTTTCTTTCAATGATTTGATTTCTGCTGTATCATAGTTGGTCTTGACCTTCGCTCTACTAGACGCTTCATCGATCAAGTCAATCGCTTTGTCCGGCAGGCTCCTATCTTGAATGTATCTATCCGACAAAGTTGCGGCTGCTTTTATTGCTTCATCGCTTATCTTCACTTTGTGGAACGCTTCATAACTATCTCTTAGTCCACGCAAAATCTCAATAGTTTGCTCCACTGTAGGTGGATCTACATTTATAGGTTGAAAACGTCTCTCAAGGGCTTTATCTTTTTCAATATATTTCCTATATTCGTCAGTGGTTGTGGCACCTATTGTCTGCATCTCTCCACGGGCCAAATATGGTTTCAACATATCTGCTGGATTTGTCTCTCCCTTGTCGCTACCAACTTGTGCTAAGGTGTGGATTTCATCGATAAAGACTATGATATTTTTATTCGAGATGATCAATTCAATGGCATTTTTCAATTTTTCTTCCATTGAACCACGGTATTTTGTACCTGCCATCAACCCGCCGATATCAAGGCTATATATGATTTTATTTTTCAAGAATTGCGGAACATCTCCAGAGACAATTCGCCTTGCCAATCCTTCTACAATCGCCGTCTTACCTACACCCGCTTCACCGATGAGCACTGGGTTGTTTTTCGTCTTTCGGCAAAGAATCTCTATCATCCTTTCAATCTCGGCATCTCGACCTATGATTGGGTCAATTTTCCCATTTTTTGCACGCAATGTTAAATCGCTACCCATATCAAGCAATTCTTGTGGCAACTCGCTAGAATATGCCTCTTGCTTTTGCTGATTGTTTGACATATTGCCCACTTGAACAAAGCCATTTGTATCAAAGCCGTTACCTTGATTTGATGATGCTATAGAATTATTGTTTGCAATCATGCCAATCGCTCTGTTTCTCATCTCATACACATTCAATTTCAAAGCACCTGCCAAAATGTTGATAGCAAAACTTTCATCTTGGCTAAGCAATGCTACAAGCAGATGTTCGGTAGAGATATATGCACTATGAGTACGTTTTGCAATGCTGCTCGCTATCATCAACATCTCTTTTACCCTAGGGGTCAATTCCACCACATTGGACGGAACACCAGACGCTACGCCATCTAAAATGTCTTTGATAACATCGCTATCTACCCTATAGGAATTCAACAATCTTTTAGATTTGCTGTCCACTTTCGTCAATGCGTACAAGATATGTTCAGTGCCAACTTCATTGCCATACTGGGAAGCGAACTGCGATGCAACTTGAATACATTTGTTCGCTAAATCGGTTAAATTATACATCTTTTTCTCCTTTTAAAACAGATTTTACATCTTTTGCTAGATTCAACAATTCCGTCTTTGAAATGAAGTCCGTCTTCTTATTTGTAAGCAAATTTTGTAATTTTGTAATATTTTCATCTTTAATGTCGCACAATCCTAAATTGTTCCCTATTCTCAAATTCTTGATATGGTCATTCAATTCTGCATAGTTCATAAGATTGGCTGATTTTAATGTCGCTATACTTCGTTGAACTTTATCTAGAATTTCATCATGATTTTCAACATCTAGCATCTTTGCACTTTCTATTTCAAGATCTTGCAACTTTGCGACCATTTTATCAAATTCTTTGAATATTTCACTCTCAGTAAAGCCTAGGTTGCATACTGTTGATAAAATAAATTCATCTTTATCCTCGGTATTAGTCAAAGAATAACCCAGATTTTTGATATTGCGTTTGAGTTGCTCAATTTTGCCCATTGTCTTTAGTGCTTGTAGAACGATGCGACTTTCAAGTTTCACACCTGTACCAATTTTAGACAAATCACTCATAAGGTAACCATATTCATCGCTATAAGACAAACTCAATCTGCTAGACAAAACGTCAGCAACTGCTTTAACTTTTTTGAAAATTGATTTATCATAGCCAACACTCGTAGCACATATACACACATGCTCGCCATTGAACAAACTTACGCTCACATTGTCCTTTTGACTGACAAGAATTGACTTGTAATTCGAGTTCAACAAGGAATTGCTTTTCAAATAGTCTACGACCTTTTTATCCGCTGTAGACAAGTTGATCAAGCTCATTTTATCTTTCAAACAAGACACCAACTTGTCCTCTATCTCTTGCTTTTTTTCTTCTTCAAGTTTAGGCACAAATTTATAATCTTTTAAGTTTCTATAGATATATGCTTTTGTAAAAATAACATTATTCATTTTCACTCTCCAATTTTTTAATTTGTTTTTTGATCTTAGCAGCATCTTCGTATCTCTCTTCCTTGACGGCAAGAGCCATATCTTCCCTCAAAGAAGCGATTTTGTCCTGCTTTGATTTTCCTAAATTTGTGTCCACTTGAATAGGCTTATCAACATTTATGCTATCTTGCTTGTGGCTAGCGAATGGTGCAATCCTTTTTACTATGTTGCTTATCTCGTCTCTAAACGCATCATAGCAATTAGGACAACCCAACTTTTGAGTATTTCTAAACTCTCTTAGGCTGGTTTTGCAAACTGGGCAAACTATATCTGCCACTTGTTCAAAAGGCAAAAAGTCTTCGAACACAGAGAACATATCATCAAATATGCTCGTAGGTGCTGTATTAAACACGCCCTCCTTTATAGCACAATCTCTACATAAATTAGTCGTTTGGCTAACTCCATTTACAATCAAAGTTGAATGGTACACGCTAGGTTTCCCACATCTATCACATTTCATAATTTACCTCCTAAACAAAAATTTATTTTTTCATCAACTCTATTATAACCTGACTCAAAATATTTGAACGCAAAGTATTATCAATATTTATAGGATTATTTAATGCTTTTACACTAATTGTGCTTTTAATCAAATCCTCTTCACGTTGTGATATGATTTTCTTTTCTTTCATGTTGTCAAGTAATTGAGATGCCTGAATAAAATTTAGCGGTTCATGGCAAGTCTTTAGAGCATTTTTTAAGAAATTGTCGTCGTTGTCTTGCATTTTCATAACTTTTATATAGCCAGCCCCACCACGTTGACTCTCCACCACAAAGCCACGATTGATTGTGAATCTCGTATTGAGTACATAGTTTATTTGGCTGGGAACGCAAGAAAAGAACTTTGCCAAATCATTTCGTGATAGTTCAATAAAATCATCATCGTCAAGGCTAGATTTTATGAACTCTTCTATCATATCACTAATACTTTTGTTCATGTTTCCCCTCCTTTTTCAATCAACGAAAAGCCATTTTTCACTAATTGTCTAACACAAACAAGCCAAATTTTAAGCGATTTATAAAGTTTGACTTTCTTTGACTTTCACTGTTATGATACCACTATATATTCAAAATGTCAACTAAATTTGCAAACTTTTTGAAAAAATTTAGCAATCGTTTTTATAGACTGCTAAATTTGTTTTATTATTCCCCGCCTCATCTATATTATTTGTTCAACATAGAAACAACATAGAAATTATATGTTTTATAAAATATGTAAAATACTATATTACTATATTTATATAAAATACTATATAGTAGTTATGTGTTAGACGTGCTTTTTGTTCACTTCCTCGTCGTCATCTTCGTCTTGGAATGAGTCTTGCAAACTAGTAGCATTGCTTTTGTCCATCTTTCTTCGGCAAAAATTGATAAGACTTGTTAGCCCGTATACGATAAAGCCAATGCTTAGGTGTGCTATGATGATTATGATTGTATATAGCGCTTTGGATACATCGTAAATATCGAACAGGAAAGGAAGAGGTATTCCGCTAGGTGTTGAGATGAACATCAAATTGCTGTCGCAACATAGATTGATGATCAACGCCAATGTCATAAACACAACACAAAATAGGCAATATTTCAAGACAAGTTTGAGATCAACCTTGACTGTCTTAGTTACATGAATCATGATTCCGCAATATACCATCAACGAATGGTACAGCATAGAATACAAACATTGGAAATGGAAAATAGGATATGTGTTGAACGATGTAGACGGCGATACTATGAACACCGCACCCGCCACCACTCCAGCGAGGGCAATGAAGGCGTATCCCATCTCTTTGATAAAGTTGTTTTTAGACCATGTGAACCATAGCGAGTAGATAAAGATTGAGCAAAAATATAGTGGAACCCAGTTATTGACCCGTGTTTGCCCGTTCGCTAGGCTCCAGATAATCTTGAACAGCTCTAGGCAACTGACAATTATGGTCAATATCTTCAAAAATTTTAAAAATGTAGTTTTAGTCATCTTTCTAGTAAATACGACCGCTACCCCTATCAAAACAAAACATATAATCATAGCAATTATATGTGTTCTACTGAATAGTCCCACTGCTGGGTATGTCCCTGGTGCACTAAACATATTAATATTTTAACTTAAATACAAAAAAATTACAAATAATTACAAAAATTATTATACAAAAATATTATGTATTTAAAAAAACTGAGATGTAAAATAAGACCGATATTATGAAGTTATTAGTTTTAAAAAAAATATTAATACCCTATAATTTACATTATTAAATGTTTATATTAATTTCTAATGGTCTAAGGATCTTTGATTTGAAATATTGTTCTTGAAATTCTGTCAGGGCACGAATTTGATCATCTGTATAGTTTCTGCCCTCTGCCATGACCACCAATTTATCATCAT
>DVMB01000038.1 GCA_018715225.1 Candidatus Onthoplasma faecigallinarum
GGGAGCGGAGGCGTAAAAGAGAAGTTTTTTGCTTGACAAAAAACGATAAAAGAACGCCATTCGCTCCAAAAAACTTTTCATAATAAAATGGATAACATTATTTCATAAAGTTAAAATAATTTTAATAGTCAAATTTATAAAACAGAATATTTCGACTTAATAGTAAAAGATAAACTTGCTTTAATTGTGACATACAAAGGGGAAGTAATGAAGGGGAAAGTAGTTGCCCCTTCATAGAGAGGGAGCGGAGGCGTAAAAGAGAAGTTTTTTGCTTGACAAAAAACGATAAAAGAACGCCATTCGCTCCCCTACACTTCTATTATTTTCAAATCTTCCGCATCTTGATATACGATATAATAACCTTCGCTCAGTGGATCTTCGTTGTCGATAGGTACCCATTGATAGTATTTGCCCAGTTCTTCAGGGGCGGGGGAGTTGTAATTGCATTTGACAGCATAACAGATGTATTTGATATTGCCATCAAGATATATAGCACCGAGGGAATATTGTTCGGCATTTTCATTTATTTTCACAAACTTACCATGTTCAATCAATTTATCCAATTCTTCGTCCGCTGGATAATTTTCAAAGATGTAATCAAATTGTGGCAATATAGATTTTATAATACTTGGAGATGGCTCTTTTTCATGCGAATCTTCTGGAACATCTTCGTCTGGCGTTGTGGGTGGGGTTTGGTTTTCTTCTTGGGTAGAAATATTTGAGATACATTCTTTGCTTGGTTCATTGTAGAAATATTCTTTGTATTTACATCTAGCACATTTATCGTTAGTTTCATCTTGATACTCGTTTGTGGTAGATGTATCTATCTCGGCTGAGGGGTGCTCATCTGTTACGGGCTCGCTAAACACAGAGGTATCATCAAAATAATATCCCGCATATGTACCTCCAGCCAACAATACAGTATTGTTTTTGTCTACATCTATTAGAGCGGTATAAAAATCTTTGTTCATATCGAAATCGCCCACAAAAGAACTCTCATAGAATCCTCCTCTGTCTATGAGGTTGGCAGAAAAGACCTCTTCATTATGATAAATACCGAGTTTGCAGTTTCTATTCAGTTTTGGGAAATTGTAAAGACGCAGTTTACATTTCAACAAATCGTCCTCTTGATAGATTGTTAAAATTCCTCGTCCGTTAGAGTTTTCGTTTTGTGAAGATATGATTATAGTTTTGCTTTTCATATTAATATTATATCAACCTAAAATTTATTATATGACAAGAAATTTGTTGATATTATAGAGAAAAAACAATATTTTTGCGAAAAAAATAAGATATGACTAATAAAGAATATTATGAGATAGAATATAGATAAAATTAATTAAACTATATAATTAAAGCAATTGACTTAGAATCGTAAATATGTTATTATTACACTGATTATTTGGTAGTACTTGCGGGGTAGAAATGAAAAAATTTACAAGAATATTAATCTGTTTGATTTTATGTGTATTTACTATTGGCTTAGCAGCATGCGGAGACAATCAAGACAACTTTACTTATCCTACCGCTAGCATGCAGACATATGGCAATGGTGGATTATCTGTTCAAAAAGGAGATTATCTATATTTCGTCAATGGTTATCAATCAGCAGACAACATGACAGAGAAGAATGCTAGTTATCATGTAGGGGCAATAATGATCGCCAAACTGGACGAAAACGGAAATTTGATTCTCAACGACGAAGGGCTATTGGGCGACGATTATTATAGAGTGATGAGCGACAAGTTGTGTGGTTTTGAAGCGACAGGGCTATACATTTTTGGAGATTATTTGTATTTTACTAGTCCATGTCAAGAAAACGAAGCAGGCACTGACGGCGAATGGGCAAAAGGTCGTGTTGACTTCTATAGGATCAGGTTAGACAATTCAGGCAGTGTTGAAAGATTGTACACTTCTGGTGTAGAAAACGAAAATTTGCAATACGAATATTATTATGACGGCAACAATACTTTCATTTTAGTTTACGAGAGTGGAGACACATTGAATAGTTCGGGCGGAACAAATATTTTGAAGAGGATAGATGCGAACGACGCTAGTGTTACTGAAATATCTCGTGATGTGTCTAGCGTTGTAATGGCTGAAGATAGTGATAAAATATTCTATGTAACAACTGATGATGACGAAAGATATGTTTTGAATAAATATGACATTGTAAACAATAACTCTAGCCAATATTTAGGTAAGTTTACAAATGAAATTACGGCAAAATTTGTAGTGAATGGATATGTGTATATTGAAGAAACTCATGGTAACAACATGGATTTGAAGCGTTCAAGAATAAGTAATAGCGGAGCGTTCACGGACACTATTCCTGCTATTAGCAATTATACCAGTTATGAGGTTACTCCTAATGGAGAAATGGTAATTGGCATTACAGATAACACTATCGATTTCTATTTGTTTGGGAATACAACTCCTGCTTTGAATTACTTGGAAGATACTGACATTGAGACAATCAATTTTATAGGTTTTGCTAATGGTTCAATTGTTTATTATGACGACAACAATGCCATCAAAATGGTAAGTTATGCTAACTTTATCTCTAACCATACGCTCGAAATTGTAACTCTTGCTACACTCAGCGATGTTAATACAGATTATTTCGATTTGGACGACAATTATTTGTATTTCTACAAGACGGTAGGAAGCAATTCTTATCTCCACAGATTAAGTGTGAATAACAACAATGGCGAAGCTGAAGAGATGGTAGGTGTATATCTTGAAGCAGATATTCCTGAGGAAGAAGAGACAGACGAAAGTGATACTGAAGAATCTGCGAACTAATTATAAGAATAGGATATTGATTTTATCCTATTTTTTATTTGAATATACTAAAATACAGACAAAAAAAGGACAAATCATTTTGTTTTGACATGTCCTATTTAAATTAAAATTGTATATTTAGATTTTTATTTTTTCTTCTTGATTTTCTTTTTCATTGCGTCTAGTTTTTCTTTTGTAATTGGCTCCGCTTTAGTCGCAGTCATACGTCTGGCGATCATGATTTTTGTCTCGGTCGTCGGTGTCAATTCTTTTAGGTATCTAGTCAACTTGCTGATAAGATCGTCGAAATCTTCATCGGTTTTAGGCGAACTATGTTGATAAATTGTTAAGACATTGGCGGACACTTTTTGATTGTTGAACATATTAGTATAGGTGTCTTTATCAAAAGAATATGTTATTTTTAGTCCCGTTACATTTGCACTTCTGTATTCCACACTGGTTGTTTCAATCACATATGCAACCTGCAACTTTTGCAACAAAAACTCTGGGTCAAAATTAAGGGAGGACATGAACATCGCTTTGAAATTGTCTATCAAAAAATCTTTATGTTTCAAGATCTTGTCGTGTGGCTTGATAAGTTTCGTGAAATGTTTGTAGTTGGTCCTTATCGTGTATCTAAAAGTTGTGTTTATTTTTTCGGTAGCCATATTTAGTTCGGTAAATTTACCGATCTGTGTCTTGTACAAAACAATATTTGATTTTTGCAAATCGCAGTTTGGAGTATCGTAATAAGTAAACACTTTTTTGATTTTTTCTTCAAAATGCATATTGTATTTGCCGAAAAAAGAATTTAGTTCCAGGACTTTTTCTTTCGTCTTTTCGCTAAACATTTCAAATCTGCGTTTTTGTCTAATAATATCTAATGAACGCATATTACCCCTTTCTATATAATATAGTTTAGTTAAAATAGCAAAAAAAATCAAGAAAATGTGGTATTTTTTTTAAACATTTGCTATAATTCTAAAATGACTGAATACAATGATGATTTTATATTGAGGATGAAGCAAATTCTAAAAGATGATTTTGCTAAGTTTTTTTCAAGTTTGCAAAGCGATGCAGTGAAAGGCTTGTATGTAAATGAAAGTAAAATTTCAGTAGAAGATTTTAAAAACCTTGTAGATTTTCCTATTTCTCCTATTGGGTATGAAAAGGCAGGGTTTTATATTGACACGGACAAAAAAGGTAGGCACCCACTTCATCATGCGGGGGCATTTTACCTTCAAGAGCCAAGTGCTATGTTCACAGTCAACTCACATAAATTTAGGGGAGATGAGTATGTGCTAGATCTGTGTGCGGCTCCTGGAGGGAAGACTATCCAAATAGCCAACAGAATTCCCGGTGGCTTAGTTGTCAGCAATGAGATAGATTTTTCTAGGAGCAAAATACTTTTTTCTAACGTCGAAAGAATGGGGCTAAAAAATGTGATTGTAACCAACGACACTACAGAAAAAGTAGCAAAAGCGTATGCTAATTGTTTTGATGTATGTTTGGTAGACGCTCCATGCAGCGGAGAGGGTATGCTAAGAAAAGGACATGAGGTTATAGAAAATGTCAAAAATAATTCCATAGAAAAATGTGCCACAAGACAATTGGAGATTTTAGAGGACGCAAATATGGCTTTGAAAAATGGTGGGTATTTGATCTATTCAACATGTACGTACAATCTGGAAGAGAATGAAAATGTGGTAAGAAAATTTTTATCAAAACACAATTATGAACTTGTGCCAATAGATTGCCCGCAAAATTTTGCTAGAGGCATAGATATGCCAGAGGCAGTGAGGTTATATCCACATGTTGTGAGGGGCGAAGGGCAGTTCGTAGCACTATTAAAAAAGCATGAAGAAAATTTTTGTGAAGCGAACAAAACTCTAAAACTGAAACAAGACAAAAAATCATATGAAATTTTGAAAAAATTTATAGATTTTGATAAAAATACATATGAATACAACAAAAAATCATATATTGTAAAAGATTTATCCATGATAAAGACTGACGTAAGATATGTGTCAATTGGAGTTGAAGCTGGGGTTCTTAAAGGGGATAGATTTGAACCAGCTCATAATTTATTCATGAGTTTTGGAAAAGATTGCCTTCAAAAAATTGACCTAGATTATAGAGATAAAAAAGTCCTTTTATATCTAAAAGGGGAAGAGGTGGAATGTACTTTACCGGACGGATATGGCTGTGTGCTAGTCAACGGAATCAGTCTGGGCGGATTCAAGATAAGTGCAGGTAAGTTCAAGAACCATTACCCAAAAGGATTGAGAAACTATAAATATTGAAAAAATGTTGCGTTTTTTGCGTTTTTTTAGTCGTTTTTATAAAAAAATAAAAAAATTTTTTAAAAAGGTATTGAAAATTTATGTTTCATGCTGTATAATGTTTAAAACTTTTAGAGATAAAGGAGAAATGATATGGGTTGGATGGCTTTTGTTAGTATCATAGCTATAATCGCAATTGTACTGGTAGCTGGTGGTATTATTGCTTTTTTAGGGCATATGATTATAGGTCTATTTGATAGCGATAGAAAAATTAATAATACATCTAAAAAAGAAGTCTTAGATTATAATCAATATAAACAATTGGAAGACGCAAAAACTGTTGATAGCAACAAGGAGTATGATTTTGAATCAATCAACCTTGCTAAAGCTGAAAAAGAAAAAGAAATGGCTGAGAAAGATAAATCAACAGAAGATGATGTATTCAGTTTAATTGAGCAAGATAAAGATGATGAGATTGAAGAGATTGAGAATCGTCTAAAAAATGAGCAAAAAGAGCAAGTTGAGACTAAACCAGAAGAGATTGAAGAGACCGCAGCGAATGAAGCGGAAGATGATGACTTTGCAAGTTTGTTCGACGAGATTTCAAACGATGTAGTTGAAGAAGAAAAAGAAAAAATTAGAGAACAAGATGCTACTCCTACTCCAGTTTCTAATGAATTGGATAAATACAGTATTAACAATGTTTTAACTACGACCGATGCTGAAGAAGATCAAGACGAAGTAGAAGAGGAAGAAGATTCAACCGAACCTGAAGAGGTAGAAGAAGCTGAGGCAAACGACGAAAATTTGGAAAAATTGGATCAAGCAAATCAAGAAATTGCAGACTTGAAAGCACAACTTGAAGAAATGAATAAAAAACTTGAGGAAGCAAGGAATCAACAGCCTGAAGTATCCATCGACATGACTGAAGAAGAATGCCTAAATAGGCTTGCTACTCTTGAAGAAAGATTAAAGAATGCTAAACGTGAATATAAAGTCAACATGAAAGAGTATCGTCCATTGAAAAAAGTGATGAAAGACTTGGAAAAATATCAAACAAAATTGAGAAGAAAGGACGCTATCCTTGTAAAGAAAAAAGTAGCATTGTATGGCGTAAACAATTATGTTGATATTGACAAAGAGAAAGCACAAAAGTTAGCTGACGAAATAGAGTTGTTGGATGGACTTCGTTTGAGCGTAAGTCAGTGTGAAGAAATTATTAATGCCAACAAAGATAGGTATCCAATTTTGGAACACACCAACAAGATTTTGGAAGAGCAAATTGCTAACATAGAAGCCGACATAGAGACAACTAAACAGACTCTTCAAAAGATTAGAGACAAGAAAGGCGACGGAAACAACGAAGGCGACGAAGAATAAAAAAGAATAACAAAAACCCTGAATTCAGGGTTTTTTGTTTATTGTGTTAACAACAAAACATATTTTCGTAAGAAAATTGTTTTCTTTTTATGCTTTTTGTAAATATTTTATAGATTTTTTGTGCGTTTTTATATTAAAACGAAAATTTTGCCAATACTAATTCTATGATAAAATCATTCATAGAAAGAAAGCGAAAAAAGAAATTCAAGCGTAAATTTAAGGTCGGTCTATGTCTTAGTGGAGGTGGCACTCGTGGTTTTGCTCATATGGGAGCTTTTAAAGCTTTTGAGGAATTTGATATAAAATTTGACGCTGTAGCGGGGACCAGTGCAGGAAGCATCTTTGGAGCAATGTATGCATGCGGATTGACATATGAAGAAATGTTCAAATTGACAGATAATATAAAAAATAGCGATTTTAGACGTCAAAAATTTGGTTTTTTGCCATCTAAGATGGAAGGACTGCAAAATTTATTGAAAAAGGTCATGCCTGTGCAAAAAATCGAAGATATGAAAATTCCGTACTACGCTGTGGCTGTCGATTTGAAGACAGGCAAAGAGATTCATTTTTCGTCGGGGGATATTAAACATATAGTCTCGGGCAGTTGTGCTATACCTGGAGTATTTTTACCAGTTAAATATAAAGGAATGACATTAATAGATGGGGGAGTCAGCAACAATATTCCCGCAGATGTCCTGAAAATGAATGGTTGTGATTTCGTAGTCACAGTTGATTGCAACTGTACACGTGGGGGAGGAACAAGTAGTGAAAGATTCTTTACACAATTTACTACAAGTATCGGTATAATGATGGTCAACAATTCAAAAAGAGGAATAAAATGTAGCGATATTATCATTTGTCCTAACATGAAACGCTTCAGTTCGTTGAAAATTATTAGAAAAAATGATATGATAATGGAAGGATATAATGCGACAAAGGAATGTATGCCTGAAATAATTAAATTATTTTCAGGTAAATATAAAAAGAAATAGATGAACCTTCAACAAAAGAAAAAGCCAATAATAATATTAGTATCAATCATGTTAGTGTTGTCGTTAACATGTGTGTTTTACAATCAAATCAATACTTGGCTGATAGATGTAGTCGCCAACAACTTCAATATTGTCATTCGGCGTGATAGTTTGATGGTGCATTTTATTTCAGTTGGGCAGGGAGATGCTATAGCGATAAATTTGCCCGACGACAAGGTGATGTTGATTGATACTGGTCCGCAGGACTCTTCTGTAACATTGACGAATTATCTAAATGAAAAGGTCTTGAATACCTCCCGAGACGATGTGATTGATTATCTCATCTTGACGCATGCGGACGCTGATCATATAGGAGGCAGTTTGCGTGTGTTACAAAACTTTGATGTTGAGAACATATATATGCCTGTGTTTGAAAATGACAGCATACAATTCAATAGTTTAATCTCTTATGTGGAAGAAAACGACTATAACATCATTGAAAATCTTGCAGATATAGAATGTTTCCTAGACTATTCTATAGATGTTTTTGGACCTTTTGAATATACGAGTAGTAATGATAGTTGTCCCGTGATTAAGATAACGTATATGGGCAAGAGTTTTCTCTTTACAGGAGATATTTCAAGCACTGTCGAAGATGAATTGATTTTAGAATATGGGGGCGAGATTGATTGTGATGTACTCAAAGTTGCTCATCATGGTAGCAAATATTCTACAAGTCTAGAATTTCTTGAAATGGTTACTCCTGAATATGCCGTAATATCTTGCGGACAAAATAGTTACGGACACCCTACAGATGTAGTCATAAATAATATATATGATGTTGGGGCAACTTTATTTAGGACGGACCAGCAGGGAAATATTCTGTTTGTTGAGAGTGAAAATTATGATTTGCTCATGTTGAACGACAATTATATGATCAATGATTTCATTTTAGATTATAGATTTATAATTTTGGTAATAGATGTTATAATATTTGTATACTTAATAATATTGATAGTAAAAAATCCTAAAAAACGATTAAAAACAGGTAAATAGTTGAAATCCTGTTCGTGTTTTGTTAAAATTGATAAAACTAAACTATGGAGGAAGATATGAATAATATAGCCATAGTGGGTGCGGACAATGACAAAATAAAACATTTTGCCCACTTGATAGCGGATAGAGTAGGTTATGAATTTATAGATTTTAATGAACATTTTGAAAATTATTTGTTGATAAATTATAATTTGCCAATTGATTTAGTCAACGAAGTCTTGGAGAAAAAAGAAACGCTACTAATTAAAAAAATTGCAAAAAAATCTAAAATTTTATTGTATATTGTAGATGATGCCTTCTTATCTAATCAAAATTATATGATTTTAAAAGATTTTTTTAAAATTTTTATATATGATAAGGGTAAATTTGAAATTGATCATGCAATACAGGATGTAATAAAGAAATATTGTAATTTATCCATTGAACAGAGTGAGATTGATATAAATGAAATCGTCAAAAGCATTAGGGGGTAAAATGAGAGAACAAGACGTGGCAAACGAACTAAAAATTTTAGCATTGGAGAGCATAAATCATGCGGGCAGTGGGCATTCGGGTTCGGTGCTATCCTGTGGAGATATTTTATACACATTGTACACTAGGCATCTGTTGTCTTCGAATGTGGAAAATAGACTTAGAGATAGGTTCGTGTTGAGCAACGGACATGCGTGTGCAATATTGTATGCAATATTGGCGGGGTTGAACTATTTTGATATAAAAGAGATGAAAAATTTTAGAAGCTTTGGTGGGATGTTGACTGGGCATCCAGAGATAGAGATAAACGGAATCGATGCTGGCACTGGTCCGTTGGGTCAAGGGGTTGCCAACGCTGTAGGTATGGCTATTGCTGAGACAATCATGAATACTAGATTCAATGTAAATAATTACACATATTGCATGGCGGGTGATGGCTGTCTAGAAGAAGGAGTCGCCATGGAGGCATTGTCTATAGCGGGCTTGTATAGATTAAATAAATTTATATTATTATATGACAAAAATGATGTCACATTAGATGGGAAGTTGGACCTATCTAGCACAGATGATATGGCAATGAAATTTAGGTCAATGAATTTTAATGTGATAGAGAGTGACGGCCACGATATAGAAAAAATTGATAACGCTATAACTCAAGCAAAAAAATCTGTAGATAAACCGACTGTAATAATATTTCATACAATTATAGGGAAAGATACTTCTCTTGCGGGCAGTAACAAAAGCCATGGCAAAGTGTTCGATATAAAAGAAATAGAAGAGTTGAAACAGAAATACAATATTGAAAAACCTTATCTGGACCTATCCGTTGAGGCAAAATCGATATTGAATGAAAAGTATAATAAAATTATCAAACTATTTAATAAACGTGTTGAAAAATTTGAAAATCATATGCAAAATGATGAAAAAATTAAAAAAATCTATTTAAAATTTATAAATAATAAATTTTCTTTTAAAGTAAAACACAGAGATGAAATAATGTCAACAAGAGAGGCAAACAACATTGTCTTAAATGAAATGAGCAAGTCGGTAGAGAATTTAGTTATCCTATCTGCAGATCTCTCTTCTAGCACAAAAGTGAAGATAAACGATGGTGGGCAATATTCCTATTCAAATAGGTTGGGTAAAAACATTGCTTTGGGTATACGTGAACACGCGATGGGGGCGATTGCAAACGGCATAGCACTCTATGGTGGGTTCAACGTTATCACATCTACATTTTTGACTTTTAGCAACTATATGCTTCCAGCGGTTAGAATGTCTGCCATTATGAAATTGCCCGTGCTTTTTGTGTTCACTCATTCTAGTATTTTTGATACACCTGATGGCATAACTCATATTCCAGTAGAACAGTTGGATCAGTTGAGGTTGATACCACATATGATACTATCTAGACCGTGCGATATGGAGGAATGTGTTGAGACGTACAAATGGTGGTTTGATTTTAGACGTCCAATATGTATGAGTTTGTCACGTTGTAATCTGCCTAGTTATCCTAGATATGAAGATATGGACAAGGGTGCATATATATTAAATCCTTGCAGGGCAGACATAAACATTATGGCGAGCGGTAGTGAGGTATGCATAGCGAACGAAGTGAAAGATATTTTAAAGGACAAAATAAAAGTAAATGTCATCAGCGTCACTAGTTTGGAAATATTTGATATGCAGAAAGCATACAAAAATAGATTGTTAAAAAAACCACTATTTGTGATTGAAAGTAGCACATGTGTAAACTATCTAAAATATACTGACGAAGATCATATATTTAGCGTCCATGATTTTGGCAGATCAGGAGACGAAGCCAGCCTGAAAAAATATTATGGTTATACTGCTGACTCTATTGCAAAAAAAATATTGAAAATATTAAAAAAATGAAAATATGTGAATAATTTATTTAATTTTTCACAATATACAAGTGTAAGGGTTATCCTTACTTATAGAGAGATAGTTCTATGCTCTAAAAAAATTGTAATATTTGTTTTATGAAATTGATGAATTAATATTAATTCTTAAAACTTAGATGATTTACAGTTTCGAGTGTAAAAAACGTCTCTCTTTTTTATTTAAGGTCGTAGACAGAATAAAAAAATAGGTGCTGAACAAAACACCTATTTTTATAATATTAACGTTTGCTAAATTGTGGTGCACGACGTGCTTTCTTCAAACCATATTTCTTACGTTCTTTCTTCCTAGCATCACGAGTTACGAAACCTGCTTTCTTTAGTTCAGGTCTAAGTTCAGGTCTAAACTCGATCAAAGCACGAGTGATTCCATGACGCAAAGCGCCAGCCTGACCAGTCTTTCCACCGCCATAGATATTTGCAACTATGTCAACATTTGCGAGTGTGTCAGTCAGCACTAAAGGTTGTTTTGCAATAGTTGTCAATGTGTCCATTTCAAAATATTGATCCAAAGGAAGACCATTGACAGTAATGTTACCAGTACCAGTGGTTATACGAACACGTGCTACTGAACATTTTCTTCTACCAGTTCCCAAAAATTCTTGAGCTTTTGCTTTAACTGCTTTTGATTTCGTAGCTTTGGTTGTAGTTTTAGTGGTTTTTGCTGTAGCAGTTTTTGTAGCAGTCTTAGTAGTGGTCTTTTTTGTTGTTTTAGTTTCTTTTATTTCTTCAGCCATTAGTTGTTACCTCCGTTCCAGATTTCAGGTTTTTGTGCTTGGTTGTTATGCTCTGCACCTTTGTAGATATGAACATGTTTTGCCATAGTTCTTCCTAGACTATTTTTAGGAAGCATACCTTTTATAGCACGAAGTAGAGCAACATCGCTATGTTCTTTCATCATGGTCTTGTATTGAGTAAGGTGAAGACCTGATGGATATCCTGAATAACGTTTAAAGTATTTTTGTTCTTCTTTTCTTCCTGTCAAAATTAATTTATCACTATTTAAAATAATTACATTATCTCCACAGTCCACATTTGGTGTAAAAGTAGGTTTGTGCTTGCCACGAAGGATTTTGGCAGCTTCGCTAGCAACTCTACCTAGAGCCTTTCCTTCGGCATCTATTATATACCATTTCTTTTCAACTGTGGCAGGCTTTGCCATAATTGTTTTCATAATATTCTCCTTTAAAATTATTAGTGAATGCCATATTTCGCGTTCTGGCATTTTATTAAGACGTCTTTACCGTGTGGAAGAAAAGACTCTTAATTAGCAATACCTTTAAAGTATATTAAATTAAGAAATATTTGTCAATAGTTTTTATTAATTTATTTTACTATTCTAAAAATAAAATTGACTTTTCGTGCGATACATGTTATTATTGACAAAATTTCAATGGAGCACTTATGTTATATCGTGATTTTAATGAACTAGACAATGATTATATTACAATTTGGTCAAGACTATATTGTGGAGTTTCAATGGACGAAATAAAGAAATATATTCGTCCTCTAGCAGAATTGGGACAAGTTAATGCAGTTCAAAATTTTTATCTTTTAAGAGGCAAAGGAGAATTTATCCCCAAAGTCGAAAAACTTTTTGCTGCAGTTGATACGGCTAAAGATCTTATCCCAGATGGAGAGGATTTAAGGTATAATGCTTCTATAAATGCTTTGAAAAATTTTCTAAATCAACCAAGTGATTTTGATATAAAATTGGCTAGATTCTACAGATACGAAAGTTTTATCAACAACGATGAAGGTAATTCTGCTAGAGATAAATATATTGCTAATTTAGTGCGCAAATGGAAAAATCTAGCTGAAGTCGAACCTGACGAAAATTCTAAGGAAGAAGAGAAGGAAGAATACAAAGCAAGATTGACACTAGTTAGGTTAAAACTAAATGAGACAGAATTGATAGAGATGTACAATGAGATCATGTCTATGGCGATTTCGGGTTGTGAATTGAACAAAGGATATCGTTCCAAGCCTCTTATAAGAAGGGAATTTGACCTTTTGCGTGCTTGTGGGGCATTCGCTTATTATTGGAGTTTGGGCTTAAAAAATAGACGTGATAGGTTGTCATATTTTGAATATCAACTGCATCATTCTCTAAAAGAAATCAAAAGAGCGATGAAAGAATATCCACATTCTGCATCTTATAAATATCTTTATGCCAAACATGTCCACACCATTATGGATACAAATATTTGTGATGCCAGCAAAGTGAAACTAATTGATAAGATAAATATGAAAAAAATATTTGAAGAACTTGCTTCTCGAGGATTGAGTAAAACTTTGGTAGACTATATGTCTAAAGATAAAAACACGGAAAAAGAAAATAATTCCAATATTTCAAAACAAGAGGAAGAAATTTCTTTAAATACTCAAACAAATACTCAAGAGTAAAAATAACCAGATTACTGGTTATTTTTTTTGTTGTCTTATTTTAATACTTTTTCCATGACACGAAGAGTGCTTTTGTCATCCTCGCTGATATCGTGTTTCATGAGTTCCTCTTTGATTTTTAATTTGAATTGTTCTTTCTCTATCAGTGAACTATTTGCATTGAATGCATCAATGAGTTTTTGAAGGCTCGATTGAAATTTCTCTTTGTTTTTATCTGTTTTGTATGTGTCAATGATAATTTTAAATGAGGATACGGACAATTTGAATCTTTCATCAAAACTTAGTTCAGGTTCGTTTTCCATATTTGGTGCGACATATTTTTGTTGTTTAATTTGGTTGCGAATAACGATAATCTCCGCCACCGCACCCAAGACAGAGAAAACAATGTTCCATACGGTGTTGCTGATAAAAATAGTTCGTGCTTCTGCATCAGTAGAGATTAAGTTGCAGACTTCTTGAAAAGCATTGCCAAATCCACTATTCAACACGGACATTGCCATGATGCTCTCTACAATCAGCATAGATAATTCATTGAAAACAACTAGCCAAACGCATGTCCAAACATATGCAATCCAATTTAGTTTATAGAACTTTTTATATAAATTTAATGCACAAAAAGAGGTAACAGCAGCAATAATTGTGGACAAAAATCCCAGTTGATACAATAGTCCCCAGATGACACTGCCCACTAAACATACTGCGAGCGAGACCAAAAGGGCAATGGGTAACGAATTAACTTTTTTCTTTTCCATATTTTCTCCATTTTAACTATAATAGTAATAAATCTAAAATTTGTAAAGTCCATCTAGAAAATAGTTTGATGTATTATTTCTAAAGTATAATGGGAATATTAAAAAATATAATACCAAACAATAATCATAAATAGTAGTACTGGATATAAAAAATTATATATTTTTACTAAAATTTTTGAATTTACAATATGTATTTAGATTAGGTTTAATAACTGTGCTTACTGATACTCTACATTTAGCAAATAAAGAAAGTCGGGTTTTGCAGTGAAAGTGGACTTGTAATCATCAAAAAGATGTTGTTTTAGAAAATTAAAATCAATCCTTTTTTCGCCAACATTTAGCATTGTGCCAACAATGTTTCGCACCATTTTGTACAAAAAACCGTTCCCAGTGATGTAAAATAGTAGATACATTCCCTTTTTTACGAGCTTAGCCTTATAAATTGTGCGTACGTTTGTTTCGACTTCGCTTCCGCTCGCTTTGAACCCTGAAAAATCATGCGTGCCTTTTAATTTCTTTATAAATTTTTTCATTAATTTGATGTCAATGGTTGGCGAGATTTTTAAAGCGTCTTTTAAGAGTGGCAAATCGACATTAGATATATACATCTTATATAGATAAGTTTTCTTTTTGGCGGAGAAGCGTGCGTGTAAATTGGTCTCAACTATATCTAAAACTTTTATATCCTGAGGGAGTATGCCATTTAATGAATTCTTCAATTTGGTTTTGTCGATCATCTTTGTCGTGTCAAAATGCACGGGCTGAAGATAGGCTGAAACTTTTGCGTCCGTCCTGCCACTTGCTACGCAACTAATGTCCTCTTTTAATAAAATTTTCAGTGCATTTTCAAGAGTGCCCTGTATGGTTGTAGCGTTTTCCTGCTTTTGCCAGCCAGAAAAATTTGTCCCATCATATGTTATTTTCATCATGTATCTCATAAATAAATAATAACTTATTTCAAAATTATTTGCAAATGTTTGCTTTAATTTGAGACTTGTTTTATACTTACATAAAAAGGGGAATGTATGAAAAAAGTCACAATAGACGGAAATTTTGCGGCAGCCAACATTGCATATATGTTCAATGATGTCGCTGTTATATATCCTATTACGCCAAGCAGCCCTATGGCGGAAAATTGCGATCAGTTCGCTTTTGATGGGAAGAAAAATATTTTTGGCAACAAACTGCTGATCACACAGATGCAGAGCGAAGCAGGTGTCGCTGGTGCAGTGCATGGTAGTTTGGTGGCGGGAGCCAAGACCACGACCTTTACTTCCAGCCAAGGTTTGATGTTGATGATCCCTAATATGTACAAGATTGCAGGAGAAGGTCTGCCTACCGTTTTTTATGTCGCAGCGAGGACGGTGGCGACGCATGCATTGTCTATATTCTGTGATTATAGTGATATTTACGCTTGCATGAAGACGGGATTTAATATCATAAATTGTTCCAGCGTGCAGGAGGTAAACGATATTGCTATAGCGGCAGAACTTGCCAGCATGAAATCAAAGACGCCATATATTTGCTTCTTTGACGGGTTTAGGACCAGCCATGAATTGAATACAATATATCAAACTGAATTGGACGATTTGATGAAAATTGTAGACTTTAACGACATTGTAGAGTTTAGAAATAGTGCCGTGTCAAATCATAATCCGTATTCAGCAGGGACGAATCAAAACCCTGACGTATTCATGCAAAATAGGGTCCGCAGTCTAGAAAAATATAAGACCGTCTTGGACGATTTGAAATACGCCCTGAAAAAGCAAAGCGAGATTACAAAAAGAGAATACGACACGATAGAATATTATGGTGACCCTAACGCAAAAGATGTAGTGGTGGCTATTGGTACTTGTGCTGATGTGCTGACCCTTGCATCTAGCCAATACAAAGATAAGGTAGGGATAATAAAGGTAAGAGTTCTAAAACCTTTTGATGAAGAGAATTTTATCAAAAAACTACCTAAAAATGTGAAAAATATCACCATTTTGGAGCGAAATCTTGATGTAAATGGTATGGATACACTGACTAGCATGGTTATGGCGACTTTGCAAAAATACAACATTCATGCTAAATGTTATTCCGGTTCATATGGTCTAGGCGGTAAAGAGTTTACTCCAGATATGGCACTCGCTATTTTTGACAACATGAAGGGGAGAAAAAAGGAATTCTTTACAGTCGGGATATATGACGATGTCAGTCAAACGAGTTTGGAAGTAAAAGAGCGTTTTGTAGACAATACGTTCGATTTTAGTATGCGTGTATACGGATTAGGGAGTGATGGTAGCGTAAGTTCGGTAAAGAATACGATCAAAATCTTAGGGGAAGAGACCACGAGTTATATGCAAGGGTATTTTGATTATGATTCTAAGAAATCTGGTAGTTTAACTATATCGCATATGCGTTCAAGTTTCTTGCCTATCACGGCTCCATTTAATCCTACAAAAGTGAATCTTGTGATGTGTAACAATATCGGTTATATTGAGAAATATGACTTGACCGACTGCTTGAAAGAAAATGGTATCATGTTACTCAATTCTCAATACGATTTCGAGACCTTGAATAGAAGAATGCCGAACAAGATGAAAAAAGATTTGATTGATAAGAATATTAAACTATATTCTATTGATGCCAATGATATCGCTAGACAAAACGGACTGGGTGGCAAGATCAATACGATCATGCAGACCGCACTTTTCTATGTTACGAAGCTTTTGCCGGTTGATGTGGCTATGGAGAACATCAAGAAGAGCATAGTTAAGTCGTATTCAAGAAAAGGGCAGAAGTTGGTGGACAGCAATCTAAAAGCCATTGAAAACATACAAGACAAGATAAGCAAGATTGACACGACTAAATTTGAGTTGAAAGAGACGCCAGTATGCAAAGTAAACCAGAGCGAATATTACGAGGAAATAATTGTACCGACTAGCAATCAGGAAGGAAACGATATCCCAGTCAGCAAATTTGATGCAAGCGGACATATGCCAACAGACACTGCCAAGTTCGAGAAGCGTGCTTTGGCAACCGAACTACCTGATTGGATCAGCGAGAAATGTATTCAGTGCGGTAGATGTACATTGATGTGTCCGCATGCAGCGATTAGACCAGTCATTTTTGACAGCAATAGAAAGGTTCCAAAGACTTTCACGAGCAAAAAGGCGTTCATATGCGACGGGAACTATAGAATGCAGGTCAATACTTTAGATTGTACTGGGTGTGGGGTATGTAGTGAAGTCTGCCCTGTGAAAGCACTCATCATGACCGAGAGTGAAAAGATTAGGGACAAAGAGATTGCCAATGAAGAATTTATGTTGACCTTACCTATCAATACACCTTTCACGCCAAATACGGTAAAAGGTGTCCAATTCAAGAAACCTTACTTCGAATTTAGTGGGGCGTGTGCAGGTTGCGGAGAGACGCCATACATAAAACTTGCTACACAACTTTTTGGGGATAGAATGTTGATAGCTAATGCGACGGGCTGTTCGTCAATATATGGCGGGACATATCCTACCTGCCCATACAGCAAAGACAAAGACGGCTTCGGTCCAAGTTGGGCAAATTCGCTATTCGAAGACAACGCAGAATTTGGCTACGGAATTGCCATAGCGAAGAAAAATATGCGCAAAAATTTTCTAGAAAAGATAAAAACACTGAATTTTAGCAAGAAAATTAGTGAATTAATCGCACCTTTCCTAAAAAATTCAGAAAATCATGATTATAACAAACAATTAATTTTGAAGTTGAAAGATTACAAAAGAGGACATATCATCAAAGGAGACGACATCTATTTGTATGACAATTTATCATTGATCACTAGCCCTAGCGTATGGATATTCGGCGGAGATGGCTGGGCGTATGATATAGGCTTTGGCGGGCTGGATCATGTAGTTGCTAGTGGGGAGAATGTGAATATTTTGATCCTTGATACAGAGGTATATTCAAATACTGGCGGACAGACGAGCAAAGCGACCCCAAGGGGTGCGACAGCAAAATTCAACATGGCGGGCAAGACGACCAAGAAGAAAGATCTAGCAAGTATGCTCATGACCTACAAAGACGTGTATGTTGCGACCGTTGCCATGGGGGCGAACCCAGATCAGTGTGTGTCGGCGTTCGTTGAGGCAGAGAAATATGACGGGCCTAGCGTCATCATTGCATACGCTCCATGTATCAATCATGGATACAACATGCGCTATAGCGAGAACCATGTATTCAACTCGGTAAAGAGTGGATACAATACATTGTTTAGATATAACCCAGAGAATGCAGAACCTATGCATGTAGATAGTTTTGAGCCAACGATGAATTATAGAGATTTTGTAGATAGTGAAAACAGATTTTCTATTCTCGACACGGTCAATAAAAAGAATAAAAATAAACTCCTAAAAGAGAGCGAACAAGACGCCATCAATAGACGTAGAGCATATAAAAATCAAGAAAAATTTGATAATAAATAAAAAATATGCAAAAAATAAGCAAAAACACGAATACAATGAAGAAAAAATTAATTTTCTTCATTTTTTATTAAACACATTTAGCTTATTTTGTGAAATTTGTATGATAATTAATAAAAAAAATATTTGGAAAATCAAAAACATTTTGGTATACTTATATTGTTTACTTGTTTAACTTAAAAGGAAATATTATGGAATTACAAAAACAATTGGCTTATGAGTTTAACCTAAAAGAAATTTATGCAGAAAACATCATCAATTTGATAGATGAAGGCAACACTATACCATTCATCGCTCGTTATAGAAAAGAGATGCATGGTGCGTGTGATGACCAAGTGCTAAGAGACTTTGCGGACAGATTGAACTACCTAAGAAATCTAAACAAAGAGAAAGAAAAGGTAGAGAAAGTCATCCGTGAGCAAGACAAATGGACGGACGAGATTGCTAAGGCTTTGGACGAGGCATTGACCCTGACCGAAGTGGAAGATATATATAGACCATATAAACCAAAGAGAAAGACAAGGGCAACAGTCGCTATCGCTAAAGGTTTGGAGCCTTTGGCGGACATTATACAAGCACAAGATTTGACAAAACCAGTAGAAGAGTATGTCCGTGACTTTGTATCTGCAGAAAAGGGCGTAAAAGACGAGAACGAAGCCATCGCAGGAGCGAAGGACATAATCGCCGAGCGTATCAGTGATGACGCAAATTTGAGAAAAGTCTTGCGTGAGATAATAGCGAAAAAGGCAGTCATAAAATCTACTTGGGACGAAGAAGCGGACGAACACAAGACATATGAAAATTACAAAGATTTTTCAGGCGAGGTTGCAAAGATTCCTAGCCATAGAATTTTGGCACTCAACCGTGGAGAGAAAGAAAAATGTCTAAAGGTTTCTGTTGAGATAAACCCTAAACTTACTATCACAGAGATAGAAAAAGCGTACAAAAAAGATTGTGAATTTACTGATCAAATCATGCTAGACACTATTCAAGATAGTTATGATAGACTTTTGTTCCCGTCTCTAGAGCGTGAATGTAGAGCGAGCCTTACGGATAGAGCGAACGAGCAGGCCATCAAGATGTTTGAAGTGAATTTGAAGCCACTACTTCTTCAAGCACCATTGAAAAACAATGTCATCATGGGGTACGACCCAGGATATTATAATGGTTGTAAAATCGCAGTGATTGACAAAAAAGGCGATGTATTGGATACGGCGGTAGTTTATCCTACTCCACCACAAAACAAGGTCGAAGAAGCGAAGAAAAAACTCACCGACATGATTGTAAAGAACAATGTTGACATTATAGCGATAGGTAATGGTACAGCGAGCAAAGAGAGCGAGATTTTGGTGGCTGACCTTATCAAGACGTGTCCAAGAAAAGTAAGTTACGCCATGGTGAACGAAGCGGGGGCGTCTGTGTATAGTGCATCAAAATTGGCAGCAAAAGAGTTCCCTGATTATGACGTAAATTTGCGTAGTGCGGTATCCATTGCACGTAGGCTTCAAGACCCACTAGCAGAATTGATTAAAATCGATGTGAAATCAATAGGGGTCGGGCAATATCAACACGACATGCCACAAAATAGGTTGACCGAGGTGCTGAACAACATAGTTGAAGATTGCGTAAACAGTGTCGGCGTAGATTTGAACACGGCTTCAGTTAGTTTGTTGAGTTATGTTTCGGGTATATCATCTAGCCTTGCTGAAAATATAGTTGACTATCGTAGTCAAGTAAAGCATATCAATGATAGAAACGAGTTGATGAATGTCAAGAAGATGGGGCCAAAAGCATACGAACAATGTGCAGGTTTCTTGAGAATCACAGACGGGGACAACATCTTAGACAACACCGCTGTCCACCCTGAAAGTTATGAAGCGGTAAAGAAATTGTTGAAGTTATTTAATTTGACGGAAGAGCAGATAAAGAATGGCGAATTGACCATGCTACCAAGTCTAATCGACAATAAAGGTATCAACAAGGTGGCAGAAGAGATTGGTTTGGGCGTGCCAACCCTTGAAGATATCGTGAAAGAGTTGCTAAAACCGGGTAGAGATGTGCGTGAAGATATGCCGCTACCAGAGTTGAGAAGCGACATTTTATCTATGGAAGACTTGAAACCAGATATGGTGCTTGACGGTGTGGTTAGAAACGTCATAGACTTTGGTGCATTTGTAGACATTGGAGTTCACCAAGACGGGCTGGTGCATATATCACAAATTAGTAATAGTTACATATCTCACCCAAGCGATGTTTTGAAAGTCGGCGATAAAGTGAAAGTAAAAGTTTTGTCCGTAGATTTGGATAAAAAACGTATTTCATTGACTATGAAAAACATAGATTAGACATTTTTGTACAAAATTATACATTTTTGTACAAAAATATTTGACTTGTCAAAAAAATCATGCTATTTTTGTGCTATAAGGAGTAATATATGGGTGTAAAAGCACAAAAATATGGCGGACCTGTCTCAAAGAATTATTTCATTATGAAAAAAATTAACGAGTTAGGGATCACTCAAAAATATAATGGTTATTACTTTTTGATTGACATATTAGATATGCTGATGAATGAGTATCCAGTAATACGCTCGTTTTCACGTGAGATATACCCTGTAATTGCGAAAAAATACAACATCAATCAAGCGATAATAGAACGAGACATACGCAATGTGATAAAAAAATTGTGGCAACCAGTACTAAAAAACAAGTTAAAACAATTTTGGGATAAAGACAGTGTGCCGAGTTGTTGTAAATTTATCTATTTAATAAAAAATTATTTAATCATGGAAATTGCTTAGAGTGTTTAAAACATAGTTTTTAATCACTCTTATTTTATTTAGCATACTATTGTTGAGTTTGTATTGGGTCTTTGATTTTAGAAGTTCGTTGTCGCAATTATTTAGAAGGGAGGCTATGCCAGATGATATAGATTTATTGGCGATCTCAAAACGCAGCCTTAAAAAATTGCACGCATCATGATATGATTTTGTACTATCATCATGAAGTAGCATGTATACGATTATATATGATAAATATTCAAAGGAGTGATATTTTTCATTCATTCCTAATTTTGATAGAACGACTTTGACTTTATTGGTTAGTAATTCGTTTGAAATACTTGTTCGACCCGTAAGCATGAAAAAATTATAATCCATTGAATTTCAAAAATCAAATTATTTTTTACAAAAATATTTATTAATTTTCAAAAATCAAAAATTTGCATTAGTATAAATACAATTATTTTATTATATTGATAGATTTTATTTGACAAATATAATCGAATTTCTTAGAATAAAACTATAGTTAGGGGTAAAAATGGGCAAAAAGAAAATATCAGGGCAAACAGTAGCAATTATTGTTCTTGCAATTTTATTGTTGTTGACCGCTTGTTTTGGCGGTGTATTTGCCTATTATAGCACCACTACGGATAGAGTATATGGTAGAGTAACGATGGCTAACCTTAGAATTGATTTCCAAGTAGGAGATGGTTCAGGAGAGAGCGGACAGAGTAATGTATTTGTCTCGGACGGGATCTATCTACCTGGTCAACATCTAGAAAATTCGCCGTTGACCGTAATCAATGAATCGAACACGCCTATATATTTGGCAGTTGTCTATAAAGTGAATGTCTTTGAAGGGGACGTTGATATAACAGACGCACTGACACAAGGCAATCCGCTTACGATAGATATTGGAGCAGGGACGGGAGATAGTATATGGACTGATTATCTCTTCTCTGGGACAAATTCGCAAGATGAGGTGGTTTCATTTAGATGCCTGATTACCACCACTCCTATAGCGTCTACGCAGAGTAATATTACTGTAATAGCCGAAAACGCTTTGCGCTTGCCAGCAAGTTGGGGCAACGAATTGCAGAGTAAAAAAATAAGCTTTTCTTTCCAAGCATATGCGATAGGTTCCAACTCGCTTAGTGACTTGATACACAGCTCGGATTCAAATATCGTGAAATGTCAAAAAATCATGAGTGCCATATTTGAAGCGTTTGATTATAATATATCAATTTAGGCATGTACATAAAACTTAGATATCCACAATTATGTGGATATTTTTTATTGTAATTGACTAAATTGAAATAAAATATTTAACTTTTTAAAATATGTACAAGTTTTCATATATTTAGAATATCACCTAAATTTTGGCATAAATTTAAATATGAGCAAAATTTGGATAGTGATGATCATTTCTAGCCTTATTATGATGGCGATAGTAGCACCATCTTCAGTGGTCGGCACAATGATGGAAGCAGCCAAGATGGGAATAACAATGTGCATAGAATTTATAGGAATATACGCCGTTTGGATGGGGATAATGCAGGTTATGGACGATTGTAAATTGAGCCACAAATTATCAAAAATTCTATCTAGACCCGTACAATATATTTTCGGTAAAACCGATGCTGAAACAGAAAAAAATATATGCCTAAACATCGCATCTAACATTATTGGCATAGGTAGTGCAGCCACTCCTTATGGTATCAAAGCCATGCAAGGTTTGGACAAAGGGGACAAGCGTGCCACTCGTGCTATGATTATGCTGGTGGTCATCAATTCTACGGGCATTCAACTACTGCCTACCACCGTCATAGGTATGCGTGCGATGGCGGGAAGCGTCAGCCCTAGCTGTATCCTTTGGCCAACTATAGTGGCTACATTTTTGCCGACCATTTTAGGAATTTTGTTGGTGGCAGTGATCTATAGAAGGAAGAAAAATGGCTGATTTATTTATCCCAATTTTAATAGCGTTCATTATGATCTATGCACTGATTAAGGGAGTGGATGCCTATACCGCTTTTGTGAATGGGGCAAAAGGGGCACTGCCGTTGATGGCGTCTTTAATGCCGTTCATAATTGCCATGTTTGTGGCGGTAGAACTATTTAGAAATAGCGGGCTTAGTACATATTTGTGCGACTTTTTGTCTCCTCTTTTTAGAGTGCTGGGTATTCCTACAGAATTGTGCGAATTGACACTCATTCGCCCGTTTAGTTCAAATGCAGCATATGTGCTATTGAGAGATATTTTTTCAACATACGGGGTGGATAGTTATGTGGGCAAATGTGCGAGTGTGATTATGGGCAGTAGCGACACGATATTTTATGTGAGTAGCATATATTTTGCGTCCACCAATGTGAAAAAGACCTTGCTGACTATCCCGATTGCGTTGATCTGCAATGTTGCATGTGCTATAATAGCGTGTTTTTGCTGTAGATTTATCTAAAAATATTGATTTTTTTATTAGTTTGTGGTAATATTCTCAAATGAAAATATTGAAATTTGTCCTTTTGTTTATCGTATTGGTGGTCGTATTTAGCGTGTGCTATCAATGCGGTTGGATCGGTTAGATATTTTATGAGGAGCAGTCAAGTTGGAAGAGTATGGACATGTATTATTGGAAGCGTTGATCGATACGGCAAGAATTTTGCCGCTACTTTTTATTGTCTATTACTTGATTGAGTTGTTGGAATTCAAATATGCTGTAAAGTTTAAAAATAATAAACTTTTGAAAGGAAAGGCTAGCCCAGTTATCGGCTCTTTGATTGGGTGTATTCCGCAGTGCGGATTCTCAGTAATTACGACAGATTTGTATACTCAAAGAGCGGTCTCAGTTGGTGCATTGATTGCGGTATACATTGCCACCAGCGATGAGGCTATACCGCTGATGATTGCCAACCCGTCTAGTATTCCATGGTTGATAGGACTGATAGCAGTCAAGATAGTCATGGGTATATTGGTAGGATATCTGTCTATCGCTCTATATAATGTGATTTTTAAAAAGAAGAATGCCCCTCAGCCAGAAGCAATTGTAGATGGCGTGGGAACAACGGCCTCCACGACAGCCGAGCATGCTCACGAAGATAGTGAAGATGACCATCACGAAGAGATAAAAGTGGAGACCCATGCTGGATGTTGTCATCATCATGTGGAGAACAAGAGTTTTGATTGGTTGCACCCATTGTTGCACTGCCTAAAAATCAGTGCCTTTATACTGATAATCAATATTTTATTTGGCTGTATCACTCATATCTGGATAGGGGAAGAAGCTTTGACGAATTTCCTATCTCAAAGCATATATCTTCAACCATTGCTCGCAGTATTGATAGGCTTGATACCGAACTGTGCGTCCAGCGTTGTGTTGACGCAACTCTTTATAATGGGAGGCTTGTCGTTCGGGGCTTTGATCGCAGGTTTGAGCGTAAATGCAGGACTGGGGCTAATTATTTTATTTAAACAAAATAAAAATGTCAAAGAAAATATCTTTATATTGTTGATGCTCATTATTCCTAGTTTGATAGTGGGCTATGCACTTAATTTTATTTAGCGTTTTTATAACGCTTTTTTTAATTTTTGTGTTTTTTATTAGGTATTTTTATAAATACATAGGTAAATTGATAATATTTTCATTTTTTTAATAATTTTTAATCTTTTATACAAAATAAATAAAAATCAAGTTTTGTATAGGAGGAAAACATGGAAAAAGATGAATTAAAATTATTAAATAGAATTTTTCAAGACGCTCAAATTGGTATGCAATCTATTAACAAGGTGTTGAAAAAGTTGGAAGATGAGAGTATGAAAAAATTGTTCAAAAAGCAGTTCGAATCATACAACAATTTTTCTCAAAAGTGCGAAGAGATAGCGATCAATGAAAATGTGGAATTGACAGACAATAACATGTTAAAAAAATTGAAACAAACAGCAATGATCTACATTTCACTCTGGACCAACAAAACCCCTAGACACATTGTAGAGATGATGATCACGGGCACTGTGATGGGAATCATCGATGCTATAAAGGCAGAAAAAGATTTGGCGTCCAATCATGAGGGAGTGAATCTTTTGGTTGTTGAATTTAAGAAAATGCAAGAAGATTTTTACGAAAAACTGAAAAAAATACTTTCTAAGGTTTAAGTTTTAAATTAAAGGAGAATATATGAGCGATGAGGTTAGAGAATATATAGAATATATAGCAAAATTGAAAGAGATACAAAAACCCAAAATGCCAACTTTTTCAATTTCTGCATATACTGACAATGAATACACTCAAGCGATAGATGCGGTTATGAAAGATTATGAAAATATAGATGATTTTTATCTAACCCTTCAACATTTAAAAGGAGATTGATGGAAGTTAATCGTGGCGATATATATTATGCTGATTTGAGTCCGGTTGTAGGGAGCGAACAAGGGGGCGTTCGTCCAGTTTTGGTCGTTCAAAACGATGTGGGGAACAAATACAGCCCTACAGTGATAATAGCTGCGATTACAAGCCAACTATCAAAAGCAAAATTGCCCACGCATATAGAACTGAATAAAGATAAATATAATTTAGCAAAAGACAGTGTAGTGTTATTAGAACAAATTAGGACATTGGATAAACGTAGGCTTAGAGAGAAGATTGGTTCAATCGACAATCTTACCATGCAAAAAGTCGACGTAGCGATTATGATTAGTCTGGGTATAACTGCATAGATGTAGTTGAACATTTTGTCGATTTTTAATTCTAGGACATGTCATATATTTTGTAATATTTTCATTTTTTATATATAAATTTAGATTTTTTTGTCGAAAATAAATAATGAATTGTCACAAAGTGTCGAATTTGTCGAAAAATCCTTTACTTTAAATAATTATTGTGTTATGATTGGAAATGTAAATTAAATAAATTTTGATTTGCTAAAAGGGAAAGATGACCGAAGAACAATTGAACGAACTTAGTATATTTGCTCTTAGAGAACTGGCTAGACAGACAGGCGTTTATGCACCTACCAGCAAGAAGAAGGGCGAATTAATTAAGGAAATTATAGAGATTAGCGAGGGGAAAAAGAAGCCATATGTCGCCAAAACGAAGCAAGGGCGACCACCAAAAGGACTTGGCTATCCGCTCGTCAATGTTTTGATGTCAAATAACAATTCGTATTCAAATTTCCCGAAGTTTTCAAATACAATCACTTTGAATCAAGAGAAAGCACCATTTAATTATGATGATATAAAGACTTTGCTTGGATATGTGGAGATTTTAGGTAACAATACAGCATATCTTTGGACGATAGAAAACTATAATTACTACAATTTTTATCTGCCAATGCATTTGGTCAATGAATACAATCTAAAATCTGGCGATAAAATTCTCGCCGAGATTGAGAGTGCAGACACGCAGATAGTCGTCAAAAGCATCTTCAATATAAATGATTGTCCAATATTAAAATACGATAAGGACAAAAGAAAAGATTTCTATAATGTAAAAAATATCTTACCAAAACACATCTTAGAATTTAATGATGAAAAATTTAATCAATTTAATTTTAAAATGGGTGAAAATATTTACCTTTATGGGTCAAATAACAATCAAAATACTTTAACTATAATAGATCTACTGAATAGTTGCAAAATCAAAAGGAAAATTTATATAAACATTTCACTGGCAGAAAAAAATAAACTTTTGATAGATAATTTGAAAGATAGTGAATTGTTTGTGTCAAATATTACTGATAGTATAGACAAGGCAAAAAGGATCGTTGCTCTTGCGACGGAGAGGATAAAACGCCTTTTTGAGAACGACGAGTATGTTCTTGTTGCAGTCGATGATATCATGTCGCTGTCGGGAATTGATGACGAAAATATGCCATCAATAAAAAATTTGATTTCGCTTTCAAAAGATAGTGAAAACGCAGGTGCAATTTCCTTATTTGCAATCATGCCTGCTGATAAAAGTATTAATCTATTAGAAAAATTAGCGGATAAAAGAATTAAGATCTGTGAAAAAGACTTATTGTTACTTGATTAATATTTTGTGGTAAGGGAGAGGTCTCTCATTTTTTGTTTTTTAAGGGGTATTACTAGAAAATTTCGTACCATCCATATATTGTTTTTCAAGATAATTTGCGTATATTTTCAGCAAATTATTTTTTATAAAATCATTAATTATTTTTATTTTTCTATTTATTTTTTATTTATTTTAATAATAATGCCTGATTTTTTCTCTTTATAATTATCAAATAAGTTGTAAAAGTTGTCACAAATTGTTATAATAACTATATATTTATATAGTTACGTAATTTTTTGATTTTGCGATTTTAGTATATTTATTTCTTTGTATTAGTTTTTTGGCTTTTGTAACTGTGGATAAATAAAAGGGGAGGAACTTTGATTTATAGGAAGAGTAAATTTATAATCTTGACAACAATTATACTGCTATCAGTCTTGGCAGTGTCTTTTGCTGTGATTCCTGTTTTTAACGGTAAGGAAGAATCTTCCGCCGCCACTAGTAGGCCGATTGGTTCGTTTGCTGAATTGGATCAGTTTAGGATAGATGTCAATAATGGAGACTATACTGGGGACGCATATTTGACCGCTGATATAAATTTAAAAGGAAGCGATAATCCAGGGAGGAATGACGACATCAATTTCGGTTCAATAGGTACCAATGAGCACCCTTTCACAGGTACATTTGACGGCCAAGGATATAAGATCTCTGGTTTTAATTATGTTATTCATGGCGATGTGGATCAAAGTTGGACTATTGGTTTTTTTGGAGCAGTCAACGGCGGAACGATAAAGAATCTATGGTTCGACAATTATAATGTATGGATAGGAAGCAACGGAACTTATAATAGTACCGACCATACATGGAGTGGTTTTTCCGGTAGACCTAATGTAACAGACAGGGTTGGTTCATTGGTTGGATATGTCCCTGATGGAGGGAATGTAACGTGTTCCAATATATTGGCTACCAATGGTTCTGTTACCGCTGTTGAATTGGCTTCTAATGCAGGACAGAGAGCAGGAGGATTGATTGGATTGGCGGACGGCACAGTAAGTTTGAATAATGTTGAAGTGCTTTGTAATGTATCTGTGGTTGTTAGAGGAAGAAGCGGAACACGTATTGTCGCTGGAGGAATAGTTGGTTATTGTGAACCAGGCTCAAATTTTAGTAATTGCTATTATTCTGGAACGATTATTAATAGCACAGATGATAACAGTGTTGTATCAGATGAAGCTTTGATTGGTGGTATAGTTGGCTATTTAACAGATTTTCCAGGTAATGGGGTGTTTAATAAATGTGCTGCTAATATTTCAGGTTCATATAATGTAGGTTCACATTATGGAAATTATTATGAACAAGAAACGACATTTTACGATAATATATATATAGGTTATCAGCAAGAAAATGCTATATGTGGTGGATATATAGAAGTAAGCAGGAGTGAAGATATGGCTGGAAGGACAATAACTACTTATAGAATGAGAGAACCAAGTTATAATAATTGTAATACCAGTCCAAATACTAATGGTACTAATATTAATGTATTCAAAAATATCGGTTGGTCAATATCTAGCGATCTAGCCAATTCTAATGAATGGTTTATAAATAGTAGCGTAAATAATGGTTATCCAATACAGAGTGTATTTTTGCGTCTCACAATATTTACTTTAGAGTCGGGAGAAGGAGGAAGTGCTACAGTGTCCCCTAGTTGCGGCACTGACGATGATGGAAATCCACAATTCTATTATTCACCAATAGTTTCCTTTGGTGGTACATTAACTGCGTCAAAAACATATTTAGGGCAGAATTTTTTAGCTGAAGCAGATGACTATTATGAATTTGATCGATGGAATATAAGTGAAGAAGATAGTACAATAACAGCAATCTTTTCTCGAAGTGAAACTTCTGTATATATAGAGAAAACGACTCCGGACGATAGTATAACAGTAGAGATCAGCATAAGCGGGGATCGTAGTTGGAGTGAAAACAATTTAAGATTTTATAACAACAACATAGAGTATGGGACAACATTCGTATATGACGAAGAATCGCATCTGCTATTGATTTCTTATGTAGATGGTGGTATAGGAACTGTGTCAATTAGTTTAACAGGAGCAGACGGCACGGAATCCATATTATACGAAGTGGTAGGTTGGCAATATCGCTATGGATCTAATACAGATGCAGATCTCCCTGCTTCAGGAATTGAATTAAATAGTGATCGTTTACGCCTCACGCCGGTGTTTGACCTGCGGGAGTATGAAGCTGAGTTTAGTGTAACTAGTAATGGAACGAATGCACTAGGTGGAATATTGACGGACGGCGGAGTGGAATACGAGCTAGACGAAACGTATACATTTGTGTATGGAGCGACTCTCATTAGGGACAACATGAGTATAACAATCACTCAGCCAGAGGGGTTTGAAGATAGAGCCAGTCTAACACTGACGGCTAGTCCTGGAAACGGATACAGCTT
>DVMB01000039.1 GCA_018715225.1 Candidatus Onthoplasma faecigallinarum
ATACCAAATAAAAATAAAAAACAAAATGTTTTTTATCAAAATAATTTTTTATTTTCAATTTGATTAAAAATCACTAGCGTTTGCTAGTGATTAATCTTAATAACGATTACGTTTCATGGCACGTTTGCGAGCGGCTTTGCTCTTTTCTTTACGACGAACACTTGGTTTTTTGTATTCAACGTTCTTTTTCAAATCGCCAATGATACCGTCTTTTTGACATTTGCGTTTAAAACGTTTTAATGCGCTGTCAATAGATTCATTTTCTCCGCAACGAACTGTAGTCAACTCTCTCACCCACCTTTAATTTAAAATTCTTATTTATATTACACTAAAAATTTGATATTGTCAATAAATTTTTTCAACAATTTAAAATTCTTTCAACTTTTCGCCACCTAAAATGTGAATATGCACGTGAGCGACTGTTTGCCCTGCATTTTCTCCTTGATTGATGACCAATCTATATCCACCAGTGATTCCCAATTCCTCTTGCATGTGGGATATTTTAGATATAATCTTTCCTAATAAGCATGCTCCCTCTTCTGTCATCATGTCAATATATGGCACATGCGAATTGGGAATAGCTATCAAGTGAATCTTCGCTTGTGGATTTATATCTTTTATTATCATAAAATCGTCATCTTTATAAAGGATCGTCCCTGGCAGTTCTCCCTTTCTAATTTTACAAAAAATACAATCTTCCATATTTACCTCCTAACTCCAATCATGCCATTATTGTAAGTATCTACCAATTCTATATTATATATTTCCCCAATTTTTAATGGTTCATCAATTTTTGTATATATATAATTATCAGTATACCCTAAAGAGAATCTTTCGTCAACCACTTCTTCAATCAAAACTTTGTGAATAGTATTTTTGTTGTTGTTGTAAAATTCTTCTTTGAATTTTTTATTTAATTCTATCAACTTTTGTTCTCTTTGTTTCGCTACCTGTTTATCAACATCTCCTTTCAATCGGCTTGCGACTGTGCCCTCTCTCACGCTATAAGGAAATATATGCATGAAACTGAATTTTATCTTTCTTAGATTGTTATAAGTAGTCTCAAACTCTTCGTCAGTCTCTCCCTTGAAACCTACTATGATGTCAGTCGACAGACAGATATTAGGAAATTGTTGTCTCAGTTTATTTATTTTTTCCATAAACTGCTCTATGGTATAATGGCGATTCATTCGCCTTAAAGTCTCATTGCACGCAGATTGCAGACTGATATGCAGATGTGGACAAAAATTTTTGCAATTTTTTAATATCTCTATCATCTCATCATCTAGTGCCATACACTCTATAGATGATAGCCTAAAGCGTTTATTCAATTTATCAACTTCTTTGATTAAATATTTTAATGCCAACTTTCCATCTATTTTATAATCAGTCATATTGATACCCGTCAGCACTATTTCGTTAGAAGTTGTGTGTTTGATTTCGTCTAATATATCATCAATATCTCGACTTCTGCTCCTGCCTCTAACATAAGGAATTAGACAATATGTACAAAAGTAATCACACCCGTCTTGTATCTTTATAAACTGCCTAGTACGGGTCTCAATCGGTCTAGCGGTGTTTGTATATATTTTATCTTCAATCTTAGGTAGGGCCGTATTTCGCTCGTTTATAAGCTCCATAATCTCATTTTTTTTAGCGTTGCCAGTCACAGAAAAGACATTTGGATTTTGCAAAAATTTTGCTGGATTATTTTGACTAGCACATCCACACACGATTATTTTTGCGTCCTTATTTATCTTCTGTATCTTTGATAGGACCTGTCTAGATTTCCTCTCTGCTATATTTGTTACCGCACATGTGTTGACCACGTACACATCTGCGTATACTAAGCCCTCACTTATTTCGTATCCGTTTGATTTCAGTTGATTCAATATGGATTGACTTTCATACTCATTGACCTTACAACCCAAAGTAATGACACTAGCTTTCATAACTCACTGCCTTTAGTGCCGACACGGCACTCACACATGCAACCTCGGCACGCAAAATTGTTTTTGATAAGGAAATATTTTTCGCAAAACTAGAAAAAAACTCTACTTCATCGCTTGAAAAACCACCCTCTGGACCTATTATTACAGCAAAATCTCCGCTAAATTTTGTTATTTTTTGAGTCGAATTTTCATATGCAAAAAATCGGTTTTTATATACACTAATATCTTCTTTTATTTGACGTTTGTCAATAATAGACACGTCCATGATGTCTGCTCGCTCGCATTGTTTGCTCGCTTGTATTGAATATGATTTCAGTTTGTTTAATTTATTTTCGTCAATGCTTGCAACGCTGTTTGCTGATTTAAACAATTTGACATGGCTTACGTTTAGTTCTGCCAAATTGTCAATCGCGGTAGACAGAGCATCGTTCTTTATCATTGCTAGATAAACAGTTATCCGTCTATCCTGCATCGCATGATTTAATTCTTTCTTTATTATAGAGCAAATTGCTTTGTCCTTTTTGATTTCTTTAATGACCAAATGATAATCATACCCATCGCCATTAAATGCGACAATGCTGTCTCCCACTTTGCATCGTCTAACTTTTGTAAGGTGTTGAAATTCTTGCGATGAGATTATAACAAAATCGTCCTGGTATTCATGGAAATAATATCTATTATCCATTCTTGCCACCTTTCAAATGTTGAATGGCATCGTATGCATCGTTAGAATAAATGTAATTTCCGCTGACCAATATGTCAGCCCCTGCACGAACGCACTGTGCCCCTGTCTCTGGATTGATCCCGCCGTCGACTTCTATCAATATGTCCGGGCTGATGTTTCTAACATATTTGATTTTCTTCAATGCTGATTTGTCAAATTCCTGTCCGCCTTTACCCGCCTTGACGCAAAGGATCAAAACTAAGTCTAAATATTTTATAAATGGATCTATAACTGTTACATCAGTATTCAAATCAAGTGCTAGCCCAACCATTTTTTTATTTCTTTTAATTTTTTGCAACAATTCAATCAATTTCGCTTTATCTTCAACCGCTTCGTAATGAACTGTGATGATGTCCGCACCTGCCTTGATATATTTATTGATAAATTTTTCAGGATTGTTGATCATCAAATGTGTGTCAAAAAGGAGTGCAGATTTCTCTCTCAACTGCTCAAAGTATGTATAGTCAATGGTCTTGTATTTGACAAACTCGCCGTCCATAACGTCTAAATGGTACATGTCAGCGCCGTAATTGCTCATTCTTTGAATGTATTCAATCTGGCTAGACATATTTCTTCCTGCTGGCAGGCTGGATGCAGAAATCACTACTTTTCGCATAATATCTCCTTAAATTATTATAGCATACCTTATTGATTTTTAAAATTGATTTTATGTGCTTATTAGGTGTTTTTTTGATTAATTTTATTTAACGTTTTTGCCCTCAGCATGCCACACGCCCCTTCTATGTCGCTACCTTGACTGCGTCTTAGGGTTGCGGATACTCCTAAGTCATTCAATCTTTTGACGAAAGCATATGCTTCATGCTTTGTGGTCGCTTTTAGGCTACCACCATTGGGGTTCAAACATATGACATTTACATGACAATTCAAATTTTCTGTAAGTTTTTTCAATCTCTGTGCATTTTGAAAACTATCGTTTACATCTTTTATTAAACAATATTCAAAGACCACTCGTCTTTTATTCTCTTTTACATACGTCTGTAACGCTTTTATGATTTCATCTATAGAATATTTGTTTGCTATAGGCATAATTGTTTTTCTTGTCTCATCGTCAGTTGCATGCAATGAGACACACAGCGTAATGTTATAATTTAATTTTGAAAATTCATATATTTTGTCGACAAGACCGCATGTGGAAATTGAAATATTTCTTTCGCTCACATTAAAGCCATCTTTGTCTGTAATCAATTCTAACCATTTTACTACGTTGTCGTAATTGTCAAAAGGCTCCCCGCTCCCCATCAAAACAATGTTTGTGAAATTTCTTTCGTGATTCTTCCCATTGTCTGCATTGACAACAGCGATCATACTGAGCATCTCTCCTGCTGACAGATTTCTAATCAAGCCATTTAAGGTAGATGCACAAAATTTGCACCCCATTCTGCACCCAATTTGCGTCGACATACAAATGGTGTTGCCATAATCTTGATGCAAAAAGACGCATTCAACAAGGTTGTTATCATAGGTTGATAAAAGATATTTTTTTGTCCCATCTTTGCTAGTCAAAACCTTATATATATTTATAGGCTTTAGAATATTATCTTTTTTCAAACTTTCTATCATGCTTTTAGGTAGATTAGTTTCAGTATAGTCTTTTGCCTGAATAATTGCATCAAAAACTTGTTTGGCACGAAATGACGGATAATCTGCCAAAATTTGTTTTAATTCTAAAAGACTGTAATCACTAAGAATTTTCAATAATATCACCTTTTTTGAATTTGTTTGAATTCATATACGAGATGGCTAACATCTTTTGCTTTCCTTCTGGCTGAATGTTGATTATATCAATGGCAGAATCTTTTGTCGCCACAACAAAACCATTTTTCCCATCGCATACTAGAATTTCGCCCACTCTTCCGTGACTTTCGCAAGGTACAGCAAACAGAACTTTATACCTAACTTTATTGTATATAAAATAACAATTTTCTAGCCCACGAATTTTGTTGCAAATATTTTCGCTCGTGTCATCAAATGAAATCAAAAAGTCCTCATTTTTGAACATTGGATAATATGACATTTGGCTTTCGTCTTGCTTTTTAGGGTGTTTTATATAATAATCGAAATTGTCAAAAAACTCTTTTATACACTCAACACCTAGAGTGGCTAGTTTCGAAAATACACTAGATGATGTGTCTGTATTTTCAATTTCTATTGATTTTTGCAGATAAATATCTCCTGTGTCCAGACCTAATTCTGTACGCATTATTGTGATACCCGTCTGTTTTTCTCCATTGATTATTGCCCACTGGATAGGTGCGGGACCACGATATTTAGGTAGTAAGCTGGCATGAACATTTACAGTCCCGTATTTTGGTATGTCCAAGATATTTTGTTTTATGATTTGCCCATAACTAGCCGTTACAAAAATATCCGGCTTCAATGCTTTTAGCGGTTCTTCCCCCTCCTTATTTAATTTCTCGAATTGATAAATAGGAATATTTTTTTCAATGCAAAAAGTTTTGACTAAGGAAAAGTTTATTTTATTGTTCCTCGCATTGATTTTATCTGGCTGAGAAACGACAGCGACGACTTCTCTACCGTCGTCGATCAAACCTTTCAAAATATTTAGGCTAAATTCCCCTGATCCAAAAAAAACTATTCTCATTCTTCTTCTTTATATCCTTTTGGTGGTTCACACAATTTATCAATATATAAAACGCCATCTAAATGGTCGCTTTCATGACAGATACATACCGCTGTCCAATCTTCACATGTCAAAGTAAACTTGTTGCCGTATCTATCAAAAGCGGTTACTGTTACTGTCCTTGGACGTTTTACGTAGCCAAAAGGAAGTGCTACGCTCAAGCACCCTTCTTTTTTATATTGTTCTCCACTTGCTTTGACAATTGTTGGATTGATAAATTCAATCTTCATGTTGTTGATATTGATGATGAAAACTCGCTTAAGTACTCCCACTTGGACAGCACTTAGTCCTGCCCCGTTTTTTGCGTCCAACGTCTCGCTCATATCGTCAAGGAGTTCCCATAATTTCTCATCAAAATCATTCACAGGTTTACTTTTCTTTCTTATAAAATTGTCAGTATGTGGAACTATCTCTCTAATTGCCATATTTTACCTCAAATTATTTGGGTTTATTTCAACAAAAATTGATACATCTTTTTCTACTATATCACTGATGTTGAAAAACTCTGTAGTTATTTTATCATCTGGAACGTATCTAGTCAAGATTTGATACCTATATTTTGTTTGAATTCGCTTCACTGGTGATGGCATTGCCTGCAAAAATATAATTTTTTTACCAAATTTTTCTTTCAATAGCAATGCCTTGTCATATATTTTTTTTGTCACTTCTTTTGCCCTATTGTCGCTCACACTTGAAACTAGAATTCTCAAAATCGTGCTAAATGGTGGAAAGCCTGTCGTTTGCCTTAAATTGATTTCCTTTTCATAAAACCCTACATAATCATAGTGTTGAGCAAATCGGTACACATAATGCTTCGGTGCGTATGTTTGCAAAATGACATATCCGTCATTGTTTTTTCTTCCTGCTCGTCCGGCAACCTGGGTAACTAATTGGAACGTCCTTTCGTTGGACTTATAATCGCTGTTATACAAGCTGACATCTGCGTCTAGGATGCCCACGAACGAGACGTTTGGATAGTCATGTCCCTTTGCTATCATCTGTGTACCGACCAAAATACTTGGAGTTGTGTTAGAAAATTTTTCCAAAATTTTTTTATGCGCATCCTTACCTCGAGTCGTATCATTGTCCATTCTAAAAATAGGAATATCTGGAAAGATCTTGTGTAATTCATCGCAGACTCTTTCAGTACCCAGAGCGCCATATTTTATATTTGTACTGTTACAATTTGGACAATTCGTCAAAGCCCTATAGCGTTTACCGCAAAAATGACACTTCAGTTCATTGTCTTCCTTGTGGTAGACTAGGCTCACTTCACAATCATCACACTTTGCTCTATATCCGCATTCTCGACACATCATAAATGAAGCAAAACCACGTCTATTGATAAATAAAATTGCTTGTTTCT
>DVMB01000040.1 GCA_018715225.1 Candidatus Onthoplasma faecigallinarum
TCATATTCATTTTCATACACTTAGGCACACATTTTCTAATACTCTTTTTGAAGCCGACCAAAACCCAAAAGTGATACAATCTCTTTTAGGTCATAAAGATGTAAAAACAACTATTACAACATATAATTCTGTTGATAAAAGTTATTTTGATAAGGCAACAAAAGTTTTTAATGAACAATATAAGGCAACTATGCAAGAAGATAAATATAACTCTCTTGACGATGATGAAATTGATTGGGAAATAGAACAACTTTTAAGAGAGAAAGAAGAAAGAGAAAAAAGAAAACGAAAAAGAGAAAAAGATTTTGAAATGTAAAAATTTGTGAAAAAGTAATACAAATGTGGTTTTTATGTGGTATAATATTATTATAGGAGAAATAGTCATGTTTGAAATTGGAATAAACTCAAATTGCGAATGTGGAAGTAATATTGCGGAAATATGTGAGAATGTTAAAAAGGCTGGATTTAACAATATTATGATTGCCTTTAAAGTTGGCGGAGAAGAAAATGCAATTTTGGAAGCAAAAAAGCAAGGGTTAAACATTCCTTATGTGCACTTGAATAATAGATTTGCTGATGATTTATGGGCGAAAGGCGAAAGCAACAAAGAATATGTTGAAGATGTAATAAGACAAGTCAAGCTTTGTGCTAAATATGATATTCATATTGCTGTATTGCACGGAACGGAAGGTGGTGCGTCTGATTTAGCACTGCCACCAAGTCAGCACGCAATAGATTGTATGAATGAGATTTTAAAAGCAGCAGAAGAAAATAATGTTAAAATTGCTTTGGAAAATCTTGACGGACCAAACTTTGAACATTTTACATTCTTGTTAGATAACATTAAATCCAACTGGCTTGGTTTATGCTATGATGCCGGACATCATAATCTTTATAGACCTGATTTTGATATTTTGGAGAAATATGGGGATAGAATATTAGCCATACATTTACACGATAATTTGATGGATTGGGAATATGGTTATGACTTTACTCGTGATTTGCATATGTTGCCACTTGACGGGAAAATTGATTACGAAAAAGTATGTAAGAAACTTGCAAAAACAAATTACGATAATGTAATTATGCTTGAACTTCATAAAAATAGTTGTGGAGAACCAAGATTATATGACAATATGCCAATTGATAAGTATTTGACGCTTGCAAGAGAAAGAGCAAATAAAATTGTTGAAATGATAAAGAAATATAAGTAAATATTTTACTGTTGCAAATTGTTGCAAATGTGAAAGTTTTAGGCAGTTTTAGAAAGAATTTGACCGAAAGTTAAGATTTTTAACATTCGGTCATTTTTTATACCTATTTTATAGATAAAAATCATTTGCTACAAATTTTGGGTGTATTTGCAACAGTTTTTCGAATAAATTATAGTTATAAAATCATAATAAAAACCCCGATTTTACCGGAGTTTTAGTGGTAGGATTGAGTGGACTCGAACCACCGACCCCCACCTTATCAGGGTGGTGCTCTAACCGACTGAGCTACAATCCTGTATGTTTGTTTTAACGAGTTTAGCAACTCTCGAAGACTTGACCCAACAGGTTATCACACCTTATCAGGGTGGTGCTCTAACCGACTGAGCTACAATCCTATATTAAGTTTTTCTCGGAATGAATGGAGTCGAACCACTGTCTCCAAACCCCAATTTTTTTCTTATCAGGGTGGTGCTCTAACCTGCTGAGCTACATCTCTTTGTCGCAACTCTCGCTATTACTTAATTGCTCGCATGCTTCGCAATTTTCGTTTTTACTCGGTTGCTCCTCTCTCACTCGAACAAGTTCTCGTGAGAATTTTATTAAGTGTGAATGTTTAGTGGAGAATATCTCTTGCGAGATATAATACCACTATCGCTGATTAAAAGCAAAACTGCTAACGCAGTACTATCTTAAAATTTGTGTTAAACCGAAGAATTCTTCTTCATTTCAAAAATTTTAAGATAAACACCATGTGTTTTTGCTTTTGTTGGTGGAGAATATATAAAATATATTACAACCACACGATACTGCTCAAAGGCAACTGCGACGCAGTATGATTTATAAAATTTCTAATAATCTAAAAAATCATTTTTATCTTAATATAAATTTTAAAATCAACACTTTGTGTTTTGCCTTTGGTTGGTGGAGAATATCGGATTCGAACCGATGACCCCTTGCTTGCAAGGCAAGTGCTCTAGCCAACTGAGCTAATCCCCCACAATTTGCAAAACGCATTTTTATGATACCAATTTACAAATCATTTGTCAATAAATTTTATTAAATTTTTTTATTTTCTTCAAATTTTGGTGCTAAATACCATCCCATCAGGAGAGAAAAGGTCATAAAGGTCTTATTTTAATATATTCTTCTATGATGTTGTTTGGTTATGTGGTGTTCATTATAGATGTATGTTTTTATATGTATGTGGAATGAGGGCTGTATTATTTTTGTCGTTCTGGTAAAAATATTGATTGGAGGATAATTATGGATTTTCAACAATCAAAAACAAAGGAAAATTTGGCAAGAGGGTTTGCTGCCGAATGTCAAGAGGGTGCTAGATATCAGTTTATGGCAAAGATGGCTCAGCAACAAGGTTATCAATATATGAGTATGTTGATAAGGACATTGGCTCATAACGAGATGGCTCACGCACAACAATTTTTTAATAAAATAGTTGAATTGGGAGGAACGAATATTCAAAATATTGAGATTACCGCAGGCTATCCGTTTAGAAGTGGCGATTTGTGTGAAGTGTTAAAAATTGAAGCAAATAACGAACAGATGAGTGCAGAATCAATCTATCCGTCGTTTGCAGATACGGCGAGGGATGAGGGATTTAAAGATGTAGCAGACCTATTTGATATGGTGTCAAAAGTGGAAAGAACACATCAACGCACGCTAGAAAAGTTGCATGAAAGTTTGACGAAAAACACTTTGTATAAATCAAGTAATGGAGAACATGCCTTTAAATGTGATGAGTGCGGGACTATTATAAGGGACAAATCTGCTCCAAAAATCTGTCCTTTATGCAAAATGGGACAAGGCTATTTTAGAATTGATTTCAGTTTGAATTAAAATTAGTTTAAATAAAAAAATAGTAGTTAAAACTACTATTTTTCTTAGCCTAATACCAATGGAACAATGATTCCGGCGATCACGATCAGCAGGCAGATCACATATAGAACTTTCCAAACCATTTGTTTTGGTCTAACATAACGCCATGCTAAGATTGCAACAATGACAATCATGATAGCCGTTGCAATTCCTTGCAAAACGCTAACAACAGTAACATTAACGCCACATGCTGATAAAATCAAAGCAATAGCATAAAGTACAGTTACTGCAACGATAGTCCAAAATGAAATTTTGTTAAGTCCCCAAGAGCTTTTTTTTGAAGAACTGCTGCTTTTTGAACTTTTATTAGCCATATTCTCCTCCTAATTGTCTATATTATAAACTAAAACAATTTTTTATGTCAAACTTTTTGCATATTTTTGTAAATAAAATTTAGAATTTACAAAAAAAATTTATATAAATTTTGACTTTTTGTCTTAAATTATTTGATGATTTTGCATATAACATGAAAATAAAATAGTTTTAAAAATTATAAATAACTAGACAAAATGATAATTTTTTGTTAAAATACTCTATGTCTATAAGTAATTTTATTGGAAACTATTATAAAGAGGATTAATATGGGACTATTTTCTTATTTATTTGCTTCAGACAACAAAAGAAGTTTGATTAAGATTGAAAAGATTGTAAAAAAGATTGAAGATAAAGCAGGAATGTATGCTGACATGACAGACGCCGAATTGCAGGAACAGACACCAAAACTAAAAGAGCGTTTGGCTAACGGCGAGACGTTGAATGATATTTTGCCTGACGCTTTTGCTCTGGTTAGAGAAGCGAGCACACGTGTGTTGGGACAGAGACATTTCCATGTACAGTTGATAGGTGGTATTGTTTTACATCAGGGGCGTATTGCTGAGATGAGAACAGGTGAGGGTAAGACTCTTACTGCGACTACTGCCGTTTATTTGAACGCTTTGACAGGGAATAATGTGCATGTAATTACGGTCAACGAATATTTGGCAACATCGCAAGCGGAAATGATGGGTAAGTTGTACAAATTTTTGGGTTTGACGATCGGTGTAACTTTGTCAGGACAGTCTCCAGAAGAAAAGAAGCGTGCGTACGAATGTGATATAACATATGGAACGAACAACGAATTCGGCTTCGACTATCTAAGAGATAATATGCAGGTTGACAAAAAATACAAGGTGCAACGTGGACACCATTTCTGCATCGTCGACGAGGTGGACTCAATTTTGATTGATGAAGCACGTACACCATTGATTATCTCTGGAATGGGAGGTAAGACCAGTGAGATGTATGCTCAAGCAGATATGTTCGCTAAACGCTTGAAAGATGAAGATATAGACATTGACATTAAGCGTAAACAGATAAGATTGACAGAATCGGGCGTCAGCAAAGCGGAGAGTTATTTCAAACTTGAAAATTTGTCCGACATCAACAATCTTGAATTGAACCATCATATCAACAACGCCCTTCGTGCTAACTATATTATGAAAAAGGACATCAACTATATAGTTAAGAATGACGAGGTCTTGATCGTCGATGAATTTACTGGCCGTATCATGCAGGGCAGAAGATACAGCGACGGATTGCATCAAGCGATTGAGGCAAAAGAGCACTTAAAAGTGAAAGAAGAGAACAAAACTCTTGCCACAATTACGCTACAGAATTATTTCAAATTATATAGCAAATTAAGTGGTATGACAGGTACTGCTAAGACGGAAGAGAGCGAATTCAACAAGATATACAATTTAGACGTTGTAACAATTCCTACAAATAAACCTGTATTGAGAATTGATGAACAAGACATGATTTTCTATACAGAGGATGCGAAGTACAAAGCCATTGTCGAAGAAATCAAAGAGAAACACGACAAAGGACAGCCTATTTTGGTAGGTACAGCCTCTGTAGAAAAGTCCGAGCGTATCAGTAAAGAGATCAAAAAACTGGGGATTCCGCACAATCTGTTGAATGCAAAGAACCATGAATTAGAAAGTCAAATTATAGCACAATCTGGTAGAGTCGGTGCGGTAACGATTGCAACGAATATGGCAGGTCGTGGTACAGATATCTTGTTGGGTGGTAATCCAGAGTTTTTGGCAAAACAAAAATTGTTAAACGAAAATGTTGAGCCAGAAGTTATAGAAAAAATCACGACATACAACTCAGTCCTTAACGAAGAAGAACAAGCGGTAAAAGATAAATACGATAAATATTTTGCAGAACTGAAGAAGATGACAGACGAAGAAAAGCAGAAAGTTATCGAATTGGGCGGATTGCATATTTTAGGTACTGAACGTCATGAGTCTAGACGTATTGACAATCAGTTGCGTGGTCGTGCAGGAAGGCAGGGGGATCCAGGCTCAAGTATATTCTTCATTTCATTGGAGGACGATTTGCCACAACGTTTTGGCGAAGATAGGATGAAAAATTGGTTTTCTATTGCGTTTAGAGGGAACGAAGATATGCCTTTGCAATCAAAGATTTTGACTCGTTTCTTTGAGACGGCACAGAAGAAAGTAGAGGCAATGAACTTCAGCATACGTAAAAACGTGTTGGAATATGATGATGTCCTGAACAAACAACGCCAAATCATATATGCGGAACGTGATAAGGTTTTGGATGGTGTAGATATCCATCCGCAGATCATAGAGATGTTGAAAGAATATGTGTATGAGTTGTGTTCAACTTACTTAGATGAGACGAAACCTAGTTACGAGTGGGAGTTGACCTCTCTCAATAAAGCACTTGAAGACAAACTCTTAGAAAAGGGAACGAATTTAGTTACTGAAGAATTGGTGGAAGACCAAGATGTAAATTCAGTGTCACAAACCATATACGAAAAATTGCTAGAGATCTACGACAAGAAAATTGCGGATGTCAAAAAATTAGGACTAGATTTTGCTATCGTTGAGCGTAATACACTATTAAGAGTGGTGGACAAATTCTGGACAGATCATATTGATGCAATGAATACCTTGAGAAATGAAATTGGTATTTTATCATACGGACACAAAGATCCTATCGTTGCTTACAAGAATCAAGGGTTTGAGATGTTTGATAAGATGATTTCCGAAATTAGGGAATACACTGCATCGACTTTATTTAGAATGAAAGTAAGGGTAAATATCGTTCCAGCCACACCAAAGGGTCCTGTAGCCATGGGAAATGTAAACAAAGCTGAGGCGAATAGGGTTAGGACAAATTCATCACATATAGGAAGAAACGATTTGTGCCCATGCGGTAGCGGAAAGAAATACAAGAATTGTTGCATGAATAAAAATAATAAATAAAAATAAAACAAAAAAAGAAGCGGAGCAAATTCGTTTCTTTTTTAATTTTTTAAAATTTTTTAAATTTATAATGAAATTATGCATACTTTTTTGCGTTTTTCTGTAATTTTTACATTTTTTCTTAATTTTTCTTATTTGTATGTTGATGAATTTAATATAGCACATCAAATGATTATTTATTAGTTGGAGATATTCTAAATATTGTTCCTCTATGTTCGTGATGTGCGATGTCTAGGCGAATGTTGACATTAGGTATGATATTTCTGCTCTCCAAATAGTTTGCTACAGTGGATACTGCTAAATTTGTTGTATTGCTGTGCTCGCTGATATGAGACAAAACTACCAATCTTGTTCCTGAATGAACTAGTCGCTCTATGGCTTTCGCACAATTTAGATTTGACAGGTGTCCTTTTGGTCCGTTTATCCTGCGTTTTAAAAATGGTGGGTAGTTTGGATACGACATCAACATCTCAGGATCATAGTTGGCTTCCAGATATACTAATGCACTAGACTTAATTGCTTCAAATGTTTCATCGCTAAAATAACCTAAGTCAGTACATACAGACACTACAGCATCGCCTTCTTCAACCCTATACCCAACGCAAAATTTGCTGTCATGAGGTAGAGGAAAAGGTTGGATATGTAAATCTCCTATATAAAAATCTGTATCAAAAAAATAAAATTGTTCGGGGTCTATATGTATTTGATTTTTAATAATTTCTGTTAAATATACGTGGGTGTAAATTTTTGTTTTGTATGTTCGGGCGAATTTCTCAATACCTTTTATGTGGTCGCTGTGTTCATGGGTGATGAGTATGGCGTCAATGGACTCCAATGCTACTCCCAAATCGTTGAGGGCGTTAAAAATATATGATAATGGTTTTCCGTTATCAATCAAGATCTTTGTATTTTCACTTTCTATAAAGGTGCAATTTCCACTGCTTCCACTCGCTAGATTACAAACACGCATGCTTGCATTTTAGCAAATTTTTTTATATTTTGCAATATTTTTATAAACATTGTATTTTTTGTTGTGTGGATATTTGATTTTGTCGTCTTTGTGTTGGATATAGGTGAATAGGTTTTGTCTTGATTTCATATTAACATTTTTCTTGACATGAAATGCTTTCTTTGGTAAAATAAATCCGGTATGGAGGTGTGAGATGAGCAGTTTAGATAATCTCACAATGTAACATTTATTTTTATATTAAATATTTTGTATGTTTTGTAAATTTAAAATAACAAAAATTGTTTAATTTTAAAAAAATAAAGAAAGTAAAACAGATAGAAATTTAAAAAATTTAAAATTTAATTAAAAAATCATAATATTTCAACAATATTTTAACAAAATTACGTTGATTTTTAGAAAAAAATAAATATTTATGCTTTTCAACTTTCTTTTAAAAATGTTTACATTGTGAAAAAAACAAAAAATTTTGAATTAAAAGGAGAGTTGAATATATGAAAAATAATCTAATAGAAATTAAGAGAGAAAGAGCGTATTTAGTTTGCCCGTATCAAAATTCAACGGACGCAGAATACAGAGCAAAGGAATTGGAACTGTTGAGTAGGTCGGCACTTTTGGATGTCATCAAATGCAACATGTTTCAGCCAAAAGAGATAAATGCTAGGACCTATATAGGTATTGGCAAGGTCGAGGAGATTCGAGACGAAGTTCAGGATTTAGATATTGACGTTGTGATATTTGATTGTCCTTTGTCTGGGTCTCAACTTAGAAATATTTGCGAAATAATTGGAGTGAAAACTATTGACAGGACTATGCTGATTTTGGACATCTTTGCAGGGAGAGCCAAGTCCAATGAAGGTAAATTGCAAGTGCAACTCGCTCAACTAAAATATTCGCTTCCAAGGCTGGCGACATTGAGTATGAATGACAGCACATCTGGTTCAGGTGTTGGTATGCGTGGAACGGGAGAGACGAAAATTGAGTTGAACAGAAGAAAAATTCAAGAGGATATTGCGAAGTTAGAGCGAGAAGTGAAAGAAATTCAAAAACATAGACAGACTACCAGAAAACAAAGGTTGTCTAGAATGAAGAGTGTGGCATTGGTGGGATATACAAACGCAGGTAAATCTACCTTGATGAATTGCTTTACAAAAGCAGATACTTATGCCGATGACAGATTGTTTGCGACCCTTGATGTCTTGACTAAAAAGGTTTGGGACAAAGGGGTTGAGTATGTTTTGATTGATACGGTCGGTTTTGTCAGCAATCTACCACACGAATTGGTATATGCCTTTTCCGCCACCTTGGAGGAGACAATTGACGCAAATGCCTTGGTGTTGGTCGTAGATGCGAGCGACCCGCACAAGTACGAACAAATTGAAGTCGTGGAAAAAGAGCTGAAACGCTTGGATATCGATTTGAACAAAGTCATTTTAGTCTATAACAAAATAGATAAATTGAGTGAAAACGAATTACAAAATTTAAAGAAATACACTTATGATACTTGTTTTGTGGGAGCAAAAACAGGGAAGAACATCGAGATCTTGAAAGAAAAGATTAGAGAAAAATTAGAATCATTTAGTTAGAGATAAGTTCATAAATAAAACAAAAATATTATATTAGATTCATATATAAAAAGGTCTTTTATCTAGAGACCTTTTTT
>DVMB01000041.1 GCA_018715225.1 Candidatus Onthoplasma faecigallinarum
TTATGTGTAATTTTTGTTTTTATTTTGGTCGGTATAGATAAAGTTTATGCTATCGATTATGATCATATCGAATTTTTATATAACGACCGCATTTTCACATATTCCCTAGATCAAAACATCAAGACCAGCACTCAGTTTGACATAAACTATGAACTGAACAAATACAATCGTTTTGGCTCAAAACAGGAAAGACAACAACTTCTAAAGACCATGCTGGACATAGGCATAGGAAAAGACGTGGCGATAGAATATCTCTTCCCCAACATACATAAAACAATAGACAACATTGCGGACAATATTTATATCAAACCGCAGGACGCAAAACTAAAAGTAAACACCAATACTGAAAAAGTTTTCTTCGTTACAAAAGAGACTATCGGCGTAAAGTTAAATGATAATGAGGTATACAATTTACTTTGCTCGGCATATCTAGAGGATAAAGATTTGAAAATAACTCTCCCAACAGAAAAATTGTACCCAAATATCACATCGACAGATTTTGATTATGTCAGCAAGCGAGCGGACTTTTCCACAAATATAGCAAATTCAAGTAGCGATAGGAAGCACAATATAAAAAATGCTCTCAACAGTTTAAACATGGTAGAAGTCGCTCCAAATTCTGTGTTTTCATTTAACAAAACGGTGGGGAAAAGGACGGCTCAAAACGGATACCGAGAGGCAAAAATCATAGTAAACAACGAATATGTAGACGGCCTAGGAGGCGGAGTATGTCAGGTGTCCACCACTTTGTACAATTCTGCCCTGCTCGCTGGTATGGACATAATCGAAGCCAACAAACACAGCAAGCAAATAGGATATGTAAAGTATGGATTTGACGCAATGGTAAATTTCGGTAGCAGTGATTTAAAATTCAAAAATCCAACCGAAAACAAAATTATAATCGTAACAAATTATTCCCCGACGAGTGCTAGGATACGAATTTTTGGACAAGATCTGGGCAACGTATCATACAAATTGGTCAACGAAATACTGAGTGTTACCGAGCCAGTAGACGAAATAAAGATTGATAAGAATCAGGCATACAAAGATAAAGTCTTATACGAAGATGAATATTTTTATCTAAAAAAGCCAACTAGAGGCATGGAGATAAAATCGTACAGGCTAAAATTTGTGAACGGAACGCAAGTAGCAAAAGACCTTTTGAGATTTGACAAATTCAAGGTTCAAAATGGTGTAAAAGTATATGGATCAAAAAAGCATGAAGAAGAGCTTCCTGACAAGGACTACGTCGACATTTCGCTCACAGGCTTGATGATAGACGTATACCAACGCATGTTCTCGACCGCTTTGTAGGCTTCGACCGAGTTGTCAGGCACATAAATTATCATGCCAAAATCTGCTCCATGCCTATTAAATACTTGATATCCAAGTTCAGGTGGAGTCTCCCCTTTGAATTCAATATATTCTGGTACATATTTTGATACAGTGTCGGATGACATTACATCAAAGGCGTGCAACTGTATCTCGGTTACTGAAGCGGGTATTATTATGTGATTAAAACGACCTCTATAATTGAACATTTGCAATATTCTTTCAACTGTATTAGGAATGACAAAATCACAATCAAACAACGCTCTTTGGAACACTGAATTCATCAGCACCTTTGGCGAGTAGCCATTAAGGTCTAGATAATCATAGTTCCTTTCTATGGTTGTCATGAAAGCACCTTCGTCCAAAGTAACCAAACTGGCGGGCAAGACAATTTTATCACATTCCTTTTCTGCACTTCTAAGACCAAAACCGTCAATAACCTCTATACATGATGGCAAAATAGATAGGTCTAAGATGTGGCATTCATTGAAAGCATATTCTCCAATCTTTTTCAACTGAGTCTGCTCATAAAAATTATTTAATGTGAGGTTAGTACAATTATAAAAGGCACGTTCACCTATCTCTTCCAAATTGTTGGGCAATGTCACAGTCAATGGTCTAGTGAATTCATTGAATAGATATGGTTTTACCATTGACTGCCCTGCGGGTATCTCAAAATAAAAACTATGCTCATCTCCCATAGTGTTTGTTTGGAATATAAGATCCATCAGCTCATCTTCATTGCTGCTGTTGAAAAGTGAACCATATTTCAACTTTGAATCACCTGCATAAAATGTTTTCCCATTTATAACATCCGCACTAGTAGCCGTTGCCACAGCCAAATTGGGTACAGGAATAGAGTTTATCCCTGTAGTAATCTCACTCGGGCTAGGATTAGTATGTGCAGTAGACACCGTTCCGCCCTTGTTTTCTATCGCTGTCTTTTGCTGTTTTAATTCTTGTTTTAGTTCCTCTAAACTTTCCATATATTTCTCCTTTTATTTTTATAAATTTACACTTGATCTTCGTCCGTATCTAAAGAGGCATCTTCACTACTACTTTCAGTATCTTCGCTAGGAGTTTCTTCATCATAAGTTCCGGCGACAATTGCGTCCACATCCTCTTCGAAAACATATCCGCCCTTTAAAATAAAATCAATCTCGTTGTTGACTTCTAGCAACTGATAATATCGTTCGACCTTTTTTTCTAATTCATCTAACCTTTTTAGAGCCAGTTCCAACATCTCATCCATATTTTTTCTCCCAATTTTTATATTTTAAGTTTATATTTTTATTGTCAAATTCGTCTAAAACATGACAAAATTAAGATAAAAATATATTGCACAATGCAATTTATTGTGATATAATATATTAAGGAGAATTTATGAGTAAAAATCTAAAACTATCTTTTATCCTTTTGCTTGTATTTGCATCGATCGTCATCGCATGGTGGACATTGTTATCGTTTTTTGGTGGAGTGGGGTTAAATTTTGTTGCTTTGATTGCCATAATCTCTGTATTGCTGATTTTGATGTTGAATGACAATTTTGTTACCAGCCGTATCAAAGATATGTTTATTTTAGCCTGCGTATTCGCTGTGTTGGAACTAATTTTCTTTTGCGTTATTGAATTTGGTTACGATATTTCAAATGTTATTCGTGGGTTCAAAATTTATCAAAGCATTGTATCCGTTCTGGGTATTCTATTCTTCGTCTATATTATATTTAGATTCATTACAGAAATAAAGGGCGTCAAGGTAAGTTTTGTAGAAACCATATTAGGAAACAACAAACGTACTAAAAAAATAAAGACTGCAAAAGAACTTTCTAACGGCTCTTTGGAAGAAAAACCTAACAAAAAGCACAGCACCGAAAAGAATGACGAACAAAATGAAGAAAACATCATCATCAACGATGACCTAGATCAAGAAGAATAAAATATAAAAAGAAAAAGACTTGGATATCCAAGTCTTTTTTTACATTTAAATGATATTTAATTATAAATATAGTTTATTAATTTCATGCCAATTTGTCTTCCTATATCAAATCTCTTTCATAGTTGATTTTATAGAAACGTCTGGTCTCATCTGTTACTTTCAGGCTGTCGGCTATCTCAATGTCGGCTATCGCCAATATTTTGTTTCCGTCGGCTAGGACAGGAATGGAATCTCTCATTCGTTGTGGGATCTTTTTATCTATGAAATAATCGTTCAATTTTTTCGTTCCACCCAATCCTAGCGGAGCGAATGTGTCTCCATCTCGTCTAAATCTCCACACAGCAGATGTTGGCAATCTATCTGCGTCTATAATATGCTGATGCATCTTAGGTTCGGTCAACACTTTACTCGATGTGCTACGAATTGTTCCATACCCTTCAATTTTCAATTTTCCACTTCTAAAAGTATATTCGCCTGAAATGTCTTTTTTCTTGAAATTGCCAATGGTCAAATAGTCGTATTCTTTACATACTTTGATATTAAAAGGTAGATTGATCACATTTCCATTGTTTGCCTCGATGGCAAATTCTCTAACCATTTTTATATGTTTGCTCTCAATATCCTGTTTTGCAAACTTGCCTAAAACTCGCATCAATATCCTATTCACAATCGCTTCGTCTTGATAGAAATATGTCAATGGCACTTTTACCATATCCTTACTCTCAATGATTGTCCCCAAATCAATTTGGCTATTGATATAGTTGTCATCCGTTGCACAAATTTTGGCGAAATTTACTATATTCTTATCAACTGACTTAAAATGCTTCCTAAGAGTTGGCATCACAATATTTCTTATGTAATTTCTAGTATAGGTATTATCTTGATTCGTCTCATCTTCTACATAATCTAGCCCATTTTCATCGATGTATGCCATGATGTCCTCTCTAGGAGTTTCCAAAAATGGTCGAATATATATCTCATCACGAATTGGCTCCATACCTCTTGCTCCACTGAGCCCTGCTCCACGCAAGATATTTAGTAAGACTGTCTCCGCCTGATCATTCAAATGATGTGCTAAGGCAATTTTGTCGACTAGACCTTTCTTTATAAGCGTCTCGAACACGCCGTATCTAACTTTTCTCGCAGCCTGCTCGACTGTCAATTTTTCTTCTTTAGCGACTTTTAGAGCCTCTCCTTTAAATTTGTACGCTCTAATTTTGTTGTCCTTGCAAAATTGCATAACAAATTCGGTATCCAGCGAACTTGTAGGTCTAATGCCATGGTCAACATTGACGGCGACAACTTCGCAATCTAACTCGTCCTTTATTGAATTCAAATAATGCAATAAACATATACTATCTCGTCCGCCCGAACATGCGACCCCTATAATCTCGCCAGACTTAATCATATTGTTTTTCTTGATATAATCTAAAACTTGCTCCATATTTTGCTCCTGTTATTGTAATTATACAATAATAGGCAAAGAATTGCAATACCAATTCCAAAATTTATATCACTTATCATTTTTTAAATAAGTCCTGGCGACCAAAACCGTCATATCGTCCTTGGCTTCCATATCATTCAACCTCAAGGCTTCATTTAAAATGTTTTCCGCAAGCGTCTGCGGATTGTTACTTGCCAGTTTGCTGACATATTCAATCATGTTTTCTTGGCTCACAAACGCATCTGTTACACCATCGGTAGCCATTATTATGATGTCCTTTGTTGAAATCGTCGTCTTGTATGTCGCTGGCGAGATGTTGTCCAACGCTCCTATAGGAAGAGCCCCTCCCTCGACTGTCTCCACATTTCCGTCTCTTTTAATTAGCCCAAAAGGAGAGCCTACCTTGATGAAATCTGCTATCTCTTTATTTAGATCCAACAAGCAGACATCTAAAGTTGAATAATTTTCTTGATTGTTTATCGCTAAGAGTTTATTTACACTCTCCAGCACAATCTCATTATCAAACCCTACCTTATAAAAATTCTCTATGAGCCCCAACGTCATTGCACTCATCTTGTGTGCAGATTTTCCGCTCCCCATGCCGTCGCAGAGAGCCAACAAAAATTTTTCACTTCCCAATCTAATTATACTATGACAATCTCCGCACTCTATATTGCCCGCTTTGTTGCAACTAGACAGACCAAAAGCACAATCGTATTTTGTCTTTCGCCTCAAGGTTACAGAATTGTAATTTGAATCGTCTACAGGAGATACATTCGTTATCTGCATAGGAGCCTTCAGTGTCTCGCTGAGGATTTTTTCTATAATAGGATTATAACTTTCTTCCGCCTTGACTATCAAGACAGCGGAGATTTCGTCGTTCTTTTCAGTGTAGAGTAATACTTCTTTGCATTCAATATTCAGCCCCAACAGCCGAGATATGATCTTATTCTCTCTAGCGATGTCAAATGTTACATTTGTGTCTATTTCATCCCCTATATCTAACAATAATTGAGAGACCGCTCCCATTTGATCCGCCAGCAAAATTTTTACATTGTTGACATCTGCCAGCATGCTCTTATATTGCCTATACTCACTGCTCAATCTGTTGATCAAGGATATTAAACTATTCACTTTTGCACATCTATTGGTCAGGTTTGGTGGAATATCTAGCAAAGTAACCTTACCTTTTGTTACAGCAATCTCAATTAGCAAGGTTAAATTCGATTTGTTGTCCGTGCCCAACGCCCTGGTACACCTGTTTTTGTCTAGACAATCTTTGCAGCAGGTGTTCATGACCTCTCTTGTCAACATGGCTATCAACTCTTCTTTTGTCAAATCTCTTTTGACCATGTTCAAATGGATCTGCTTCATGTCCAAAAATACATTGCTCAACTCACTCATTCGTTTCCTTATATTTTTTCTGGTGGTGTTGATTAAATTTCGAGACGACATCTCACTCTTCTTGACATACACAATGTCCGCCAGATTATTCAACACTTTGTTTGGAATACAGATAAATATTATGCCCGCTATGACAAAAGGTAAAATGTCATATAGTAATGAGATGTCTCTATTGAAGAAAAAGTATTGCAAAAATACACTAGACAAGATGACAGTAAACACTATTTTGAATTTGTGTGGCATACTAAATATTCCCGCAAACAATGCCAACATTGCAAATTCTGCAACAGGGATGAGTGTCATCTCGCCCAACCCAACTCCCAGAGAAAATGCGAGAGTTACAGAATAGGTCAATGCTGGACTGCCTATAGAGACAAAGACCAAGATTGCGAGCATTAGCACAAGTCTATATATATCAAACTCAAAAATATGTACATTAGCAAGCCCTGCTCCAAGCAATACAATTACGAAAAGGAAGCAAATACTTTCATCTAACGTCAGTTTAAAACAATTTTTCCTAAGCAAGAGGACATGCATCACTATAATAAACACATATAGGCATATTGCACCCAGCAGTATATAAAAAATAAGTTCCTTTATATCATTATGATTGTAATATATGAAAGTAACCAATGACAAAACAAATGAGATAAAAATCGTAGCCAAATGAATTTTTTTCTTCATCAGTCTGTGAACATAAAAGACCACCAATCCCACAGCAACCACTGTCAGTGCGACAAAAAAGTTTTCTAAGGTTGGGCAAACTGCCGTAGCACTCGCCAAAGTAAATATGGCGAGCAACTTTTCATCAAACCCGACATATAAGCATGCGAAGAAAAACGCATATATAAACGGGCTTAGATTGTTGATTTTTGCATTCGCTAAAACAAGACACACAAAAAACACTGCCAAATATTTGATTATGTATTTTGAATTTATTTTCACTTTCATAGACAATCCTTTGTGAGAATTTATCACAAAAAAATTAATTATAATTATAAAAATAAATGGAAATTACATATTTTTATCGAAAAAATGCAGTTTTTTTGTACATTTTTATCAAAATTTCTATTTTTAATTAATTTTATTTTTGATATTTGTTTGTTTATCACAACAAAGTTTTTTTGTTGTTAAATTAATTTTAATAAAAATTTTAAATTGCTTATTTTATCTCTATTATATAGAGGTAACTTACAAGATCTTTTCAACATTAAATATAATGGCATACAAATTTAAACATTTTTGATCATTTTTATAAATTGTTTCTTTATATTTTTGTGTTTGTATTTTAATATATTATTGTTTTTATACCTTTATATAAATTTTAATAAATAAATTAATTTTTTATATACCGATAAATTTTGTTAAATTAAAATTTAACATATGATTATAAAATTTGATAATTTTTTCTCTTACAATTAATTGTCCTGTAATTTATTTATAAAATCAATATAAAAAAATACTTGACAATTTATCAAATTTTAGATAATATGAATAATATCAATAAAAACGATGAAGATGTGTGCAGTAGAATTTAACTTTCATAAAGGGAGAGCATTCACCGATTGAGAGATGCTTATGTTCAGGTTAAGTTTGAATTTCAGCATTGGAGTTGCGTACTAGGAAAGTACGACAGACAAAACTGTGAAAATGTAATGAGGTAGGTCATTTGATCTATGAATTTAGGTGGTACCACGAGATGCTTACTCGTCCTAATAATAGGGCGAGTTTTTTTATTTGGAGGTAAAAATGAAAGAAAAAATTGAAGAAATCATCTCATATGTCAAAGAAAAAATTGAGACTATTGAAAAGAGTAGCGATTGTCAAAATTTACGTATTGAAACACTAGGTAAAAACGGCAAGATTACCGAACTGTTTCGTTTCATGAAAGAAGTGCCAGTTAGCGAAAAGCAGGCGTTGGGACAACTACTCAACAACGCCAAGCAACAAGTCGAGTCCATCATCAGTGCGAAAGAGACTTTCCTTCAAAGCAAAGAACTTGAGGAAAAACTCATGGGAGAAAAGATTGATGTTACCCTTGACCTCAACCCAGATGAGACGGGCGCATTGCACCCTGTAACCATTGATTTCATGCGTATGGCAGAGATACTCACTGGTATGGGCTTCAGCCAAATTGATGGCCCAGAAATCGAATACGACAAATACAACTTTGAACTGGTCAACATTCCAGCCGATTCTCCATCACGAGATATGCAAGACAGTCTATATATCACTAATAGTATACTATTGAGAACGCAGACATCAAATACTCAACCTAGAGCAATGGAAAAAATTAAACCACCTTTCAAAGTGTTCAGTTTTGGTAGAGTGTTTAGAAAAGATGACATCGACGCCACGCATACCCCAGCCTTTCATCAACTGGAAGGTATTTACATCGACAAGAAAGTGAGTCTAGCCGATCTAAAACACGATCTAAGTTTGATACTAAAAAGATATTTGGGCGAAAGCACAAAAACCAAATTTAGAGCATCATATTTCCCATTCACCGAACCTAGCGTAGAGGTGGATGCAGAATGTAATGTCTGCAAAGGAAAAGGTTGTGCGGCTTGCAATGGTGCTGGGCAATACGAAATTTTAGGTGCGGGCATGATTCACCCTCATGTCCTTGAATTGAACGGCATTGACCCTAACGAATACAGTGGATATGCCTTTGGGTTCGGCTTCGACCGCTTCCCTAAGATGCGATACAAGATACCTAACGCAAAAGTCATGTTCGAAAACGACGTTCGATTCATTCGTCAATTCAAATAAATTTGATAACCTATTTCGTTATATTATAAGGAGAAAATATGAAAGTTTTATTATCATGGATAAATGATTATGTAGATATTAGCGGATTGGACGTGAAAACGATTGCACGTGGACTGACTGATGCTGGCTTTGAAGTGGAAGAAATCATAGACAAATCAAAAGGTCTAGACAAAGTGGTCGTAGCAAATATCACTGAAATTACCCGCCACCCTAATGCCGACAAATTGGTAGTATGCCAAGCAGACTATGGATTCGGCAAAACACAGATTGTAACACACGCCGACAATATGAAAGTTGGAGACAATGTCCCTCTAGCCCTAGATGGTGCACTCCTCCCAAACGGTGCGGAGATAAAAAACGGAAATCTACGTGGAGTGGCATCAAATGGTATGTTCTGCGCTGGAGAAGAATTGGGTATAGACAATTCTATCTACCCTAACGCCGAAGTAGATGGCTTGCTGATACTGGCAAAAGATCTAAAGCCAGGCACCCCTATAGCAGATGTTTTGGGACTGAATGAAACAATTCTAGACGTCAATGTCTTGCCAAATCGAGCAGACTGCAATTCAATCTACGGCATAGCAAAAGAAATAAGCGTCATCTTCAATCTGCCGATAAAACCACTTGATCTATCTTACACGACGACTTCTACAAAAAAGATAGATGTCAGGGTGGAAGATTTTGACCTATGCCCTAGGTATCAAGCAGTTGTTGTAGAAAATGCGTTGAATAAGTCTTCTCCCGCATGGATTCAAAAGAGATTGTCATTACTTGATCATTCACCACATTCGTTGTATGTGGACATAACCAACTATGTTTTGCTGGAAGTTGGTCAACCTATGCACGCTTTTGACCTATCTAAAATAAAAGGCGAAAAGATAATCGTTAGACACGCACACGAAAATGAATCTATCCTTGCCCTAGACGAAAAGA
>DVMB01000008.1 GCA_018715225.1 Candidatus Onthoplasma faecigallinarum
TTTATCAAATCATATCTATTTCTTTACTATATCCCGCATTCATCGTTCGAGTTCGAATCTTGCCATATCGTATATTGAGATATACTGCTATCTCCATTATAACTTCTGCCATTAAATGCATACTTCCCATAATCTAGTGCTTTGTATAGTATGGTAGATTTTTTGTGATTATTTTGAATTTCTTCACTTAGATCATTTAGATGCATGCCGACAGTGATTATCTTCAAAGGAAGTTCAGGGTATCTATGGTTGTATTCTTGAGCAAAGGTCTCCACCGCTTTTTTGTATTTTAGATATATCAATATTTTGTCATCTGCCGAGACGTTATTGTTTACCTCTACATTGTTGCACACGCCATAACCCTCTTGCCTATTGATGTATAAGGTGGATTTTGCCACAATTTTCCCAGTTTTGTCTCGAATGACTATATTTTGTACATCAGGGTGGACAATGCTGGCACGCATGATTCCATTGCCCGCACCCTCGAGATGAGCACAACAACTACACAATTTCCCCAATATGAAATTTGTTGGATCGCTCTTTTTTAAAAATTCGTAAGTAAATTTCTTGCTTGCCAGATCTACTAGCATGGCAGTCGTGTCGATCGCAACATCTCTAGTATCTTCTCTTAAAGCGTCCACTCTCTCAAAGACATCTCTTTCTTTGATGCTCTCTCCTACGATTATATCGTCAGGCACGTTTGCTTTTTTTCTCTCTTCATCAATCTTTACTGCATTGTCGAAATCGTCTTGATTAGAATAATATGCAGATATGGCGTCCGCTATCAGTCTAGTCTCTTTTGTTATCCCGCTGAATTTATTTGCCATGAAATATTCTTTGAAAAAATCTACAGTAGGGGCAAGTTGCCTTTGACTACCACGTTGAGAAGTGTGGGCAGACTGAACTATATCAAATTCGTTGTAGCATCTAGCGATGAACCCTGACTGATGTCTTTCTTCTTGCAACAATTCTTCAAAATTTTTCTTATTGAAGAAGAAGTCTGCAAATTTTCGGTTGAACCCATTCATTTTCATGCTGTCAAACATGGCATGCATCTTATTTATATTTAATGTTCCATCTAAAATTCTATCTTTCAAAAATTCTCTTGCCTTTTGAGCATAATCAACTCGTTCAATCTTTTCCCCGCCTGATTTTGAGACATATTTTAGCTGGGTTGGCTTGCTGTTCATTACTCCAAGATTTTCACACAATTTATAAAAATCAACTATATCCTGATCTGTTTTGCCCAACAGATTTACCACTTTAAACAAATTGTTTAAACTTTTATAATTGCAGTTAAAAATTTCGTCATAATCAATTTCGTCGCCGTTATTTAATTTTTCGTTATTTCTTTGATAGATATATTTTACATATTTTTTGTCTATTGTAGCCAGTTTATCACATTTGGATCTATCTTCAAAAAAGTTGATGTAATAGTTAAGCAACATCATATCTTTCACGACTATTTGATTTTCTAAAATTGTATCGGGTTTATTTTTTGTTATCTCCAAAACTAAACCATACTCACTTTTTGTAATGATAGCCGTGTCTGGTATACTCCAATAATCAAGTAGCCCATCTATATTTCTATAATCGCCCTTAGATAAATTTATTTTGATATCCGTCAATGACAAACAGGCATAAAAGGCATGCGAACCAACACTTTTCACCGACGAAGGAATTTCTATTCTTGTCAATGAACTGCATTCAAAAAAAACTCTCGATCCAATTCTTGTTACTGATGCGGGAATCTCTATACTAGTTAGCGAAGAACATTCATAAAATGTTCCATCTTCTATACTCGTTACTGACGAAGGTATCTTCACACCTGTCAAAGAACTACACCCACTAAAAGCATGATCTCCAATGAAAGTTACTGAATTAGGTATATCTATATCGGTCAATGAACTGCAACCATAAAATGCTTCACCTCCAATACTGACAACTGAAGATGGGATATTTATCTTTTTGAGTGCCTCACAACCATTAAAAGCACACTCTCCAATGATTGTTACCGAACTAGGTAACTCCACTTCTGTCAATGAACTACAACGTGAAAAAGCACAGCCCTCAATACTTATTACAGAAGGTGGTATTTCCACATGTTTCAATGATGTACAATCACTAAATGCATAAGCCTCAATGCTATGTAACGAATCAGGTATTTTGATAGCCGTCAAAGAACTACAATTAGAAAAAGCATACCAGCCTATATTCTTTACAGAAGAAGGTATCTCTATATTTGTCAATGAACTACAAAAAGAAAATGCGGAGTCTTCAATGGTCGTTACTGAAGAGGGTATTTTCACACTTGTCAACATGTCACATACTTCAAACGCTTCCTCCCCTATAACTGTTATAAAATCCGGAATTACGGCTGTTTTAATGCTTTTATCCGCTTTCACAAGAGTCGTGCCTTCAATAACGAAATCATTGTTTTTCATGGCTTTTCCTTTTTTATTTTCATGTATTATAACGCTATTATATTTTTTGTCAAGGTTGAAATATTCAACAAACCTATACCCAAGGTATGATA
>DVMB01000042.1 GCA_018715225.1 Candidatus Onthoplasma faecigallinarum
AATTATCAAACATTTGTTCGACAAATGATTGTGGCGATTGATTTGTACAAATATTATTTAATGGACGATAATAATATCAATAAACTTTCAGTGAAAAAGCCAAACGCAAATAGTGTGCATTATATTATTTATTAATCATTTTTAATAATGTCAACCAGTACCTTCGTTAATATAAAAAAACATTACTTTTGCTTTTATTATAAATAATAAAATAGTAATTTTTTCTATTAATGATCTATTTGAAAAACAAAAAAGACACAAATGTGTCTGTGTCTCTTTTTATTTAACTTCTTTAACTTTAGCCGCTTTACCAGAAAGACCACGAATGTAATAAATTTTAGCACGTCTAACTTTACCACGTCTAACAAGAATAACTTTATCAATTCTAGGACTATTGATAGGGAAAGTTCTTTCCACACCAATACCGAAAGATACTCTTCTAACAGTAAAGTTTTCTCTAATGCCAGAACCTTTCTTCGCAATTACCACACCTTCGTATGCTTGCACACGTTCTTTGTCTCCTTCTTTGACTTTAACCATAACACGTACGGTGTCTCCAATATTGAAAGGAGTGATGTCATTTCTCAATTGCTCTTTCTCGATTTGGTCGATTATAGTCATACTTAACCTCCTTTTGACGTTCTTGCAATTGGACTGCAGCGGACCGCCAACATATCAATTAGAATATATCATACAAAAATAATATTTGCAAGTGTTTTTCAAAAATTTTTATGAATTTTCTGGACTTATAGTTAATGTAGATTCAGTTTTTATTTCTTTTTGGTGTTGTACCTCTTTCATCAAATTTGGAGCATTGATCAATCTAGTGCCATTTGTATTAGCTGGATCCAATGTTTCTCTTGTGGTATCTACAAATTCATCAAAGGTAATTTCTTTATCTATTTGTTTTGCCAAAGCATATAGCCCCACAACCTGTGGAATACTCCAACTGGCACTCCCTATAAAATTTTCATATTTATAACTATCTAATGTGTAAACTAGAGGTATGCATTTATCGGCATCTATTACAGACATCTTTTCCTCATTGCTCATAGCAGAAAATTTATCAAAATAGTTATCTACATCATCATTTGGTAATTTTGGATCAATTTTAAAACTATAAGAAAAACCTTTGTCCCAAAAAGTTTCGCTATCTATCAATGGGACATCTAGTTCATCCAACTTTCTTTTGAGTTTATCGTATGTTGCTTCAAACTGCTTTTTTAGATCATCATCTTTTATCAAAGATATTTGATAAGGAATCGACCCGGATATACCGATTGCATCAATTCGCTCGTTGTTTTCCAATCTTTTTATTATATCTTTCAACGATCTTAGTTCATCGTAAACTAGCCCATCTAAATATTCATAACGCTCGCTCTTTCCACCACATGCATAATAAATCAAATTTATATCTTTAGCAACACCAATGTTTTGACCAGCCAAACGTGCAGCAACTGCATACCCATGAAAATCAAATACGCCATTACCCATAGGAATATACTTAATTTTTTTACTATTAAATTCAACATGACGTGTGTCAAAAGGTTTATCTATATATGCAATTGTTACACCTTTACCCGTTATGCCCTGCTCATGCAGTTTTTCTATACCTAGACCTTTAAAAGTCTTTGCATTTTCAATTAGTTTTTTTAGGATCAAATCCTTTTGGCAATTTGTCTTTTGACGGCCATTTTGTCATAGTAGAAAAACTGATTCGGTACAATAAATCTATAGGGAGTTTCGACAAGTCAAAATTTTTTAGATCGGCGACACTAACTCCCCAAATATATTTGGGCGAATATAATTCGCTAGAAACTGTCTGTTTTGGATTGTTTACCAACTTTTCCAAGATAGCAAGAAGATTACTATTTTTTAGTTCTTCGCCCGATAAGCACCAACTTTTAATTACATCAAATACATTATTTAATTCATTGCCTGTGTTTTCACTCATGCTCATCTCCTTTTATTAATTAAAACGCATTTTCAATATGGCGGATTTCTTCTTCGCTGTCGCCTAGGACGGATATTACATCAAAGCGACAATTTGTGTCCAAAAGGTGCTTTTGTTTTAAATACATTGTAGCGACATTCCTTATTTTGAACTGCTTTCTCAAGTCTACGGCTTCTACCGGGTCACCAAATTTTTTGCTTATTCTTCCTTTTACTTCAACGAACACTATGTAATCATTATCTTTCGCTATAATGTCAATCTCGCCTATTGTATTTTTATAATTAGTCTCCAAGATTTTGTATCCTTTCTTTTTCAAGAAATTCATTGCTATTATTTCGCTTCTCTTTCCAAATATATTCTTTTGCATTCTTCTTCCCCAATAATGTTTTTCAAAAAACTCAATCTATGTATAGGAGTAATTCCAAAAGTTTTGATAGCATCAATGTGCTTTTTCGTACCATATCCCACGTTGTTTTCAAAATCATATTGCGGATATTTTTTAGAATAATCTTCCATGATCCTATCTCGGTACACTTTAGCCACTATTGACGCACAGGCAATTGCATAACTGGTGGCGTCCCCTTTGATGATTGACTTTTCATTATCACAAATATTCATTTTGACAGCGTCTATCAGCAATAGATCAGGCTTAATAGTCAGGTTTTCAAAAGCGTTTTTCATGCTGCGTTTTGTAGCGTTGAGTATATTTACTGTATCTATAATGTCTTGCTCTTCTTTCCAAATAGATATAGCAATGGCTTTCTTTTGGATTTCGTCGTACAGACGTTCTCTATTCTTTTTCGTAACCTTTTTGCTGTCAAACACTCCATCAATCATCTCATCATACGGCATAATCACGCAAGCGACGACCACAGGTCCTGCCAAAGGTCCACGCCCCACTTCGTCCATGCCGGCGATCAACTTTACTTTTTCGCTCATCAAGGATATATCATAATCAAACAACTTTTTTGTATCTATCATATTTGCTCCAAGCAGATTTTGCCAAGTTTGCCAGCCCTAAAATCATTCAATAATAATTTTGCCGTTCGTTCGGTGTCAATTTCGCCACCTTTTATAATGCAACCCCTTTTCTTGCCGATCGCACGTAAAATATCTATATCTAGCGTGTTTTCGTTATAATCTACACCGTATTTAGATTTTAGAATAGTATCATTTATTGCATTTAATTTTCTTATAAGCACATTAGCCACTTCGACTAAATTCAACACCTCGTCTTTCACACTACCTACGATGGCAAGGTTATAAGCATAGTCGTCGTTATCAAAATTTGGGAGCAATACGCCTGGTGTATCCATAATTTCAATATTGCCACCGATTTTTACCCATTGCTTACTCCTTGTCACTCCTGCCTTGTTGCCAGTGATTGCTCTAGCCTTGTTGCATAGATTGTTTACGATTGTGGACTTGCCAGAATTCGGCACTCCCAAAATCATTGCCCTGATGATAAAATTGACATTATTCAATTTATTTTTGTTAAGTCTTGCTAAAAAGGTTTTATTTATAGCCGACACAATTATTTTAGCACTTCCGCTGACCACCGCATTAACGCCTACACACTCATGCCCGAGTGAATTGAAATATGCTTTAATATTTTCAAAGGTCTTTTTCTCTATCAAATCAATTTTACTCACTACGAAAATGATCGGCTTGTCCCCTATCACTTTCACAAATTCTGGGTTAATACAACTCAACGGACATCTAGCGTCCACAACATACAAAAAACAATCGCAGAGTTTGCTATCACGTTGCATCTGCTTCAAGGTTTTATTCATATGCCCCGGAAACCAATTTATCATTTATATCCTTTGATAAAATTATTTTAACAAATCTGGACGATTTTTCCTAGTGATTTTTATTGATTCGTCTTTTCTATATTTTGCGATTTTTTTATGATTTCCGCTAAGTAAGACATCAGGAACTTTCATTCCCCTGTAATCTGCGGGTCTAGTGTATTGATTGTATTCAAGCAAACCATTGGTAAAACTTTCTTCCGCTTTGCTATCATCATTAATAACGTTAGGTAGCAATCTAATGACGCTATCAGCCACCACCATGGCTGGCAACTCTCCACCCGTCAAAACGTAGTCGCCTATGGACAATTCTTCTATATGGAAATAGTCAATTACACGCTGGTCTATCCCTTCATAATGTCCACAGATCAAAATTAGATGAGTATGTTTAGACAAATCTTCGGCATATTTTTGATTGAACACCTTTCCCCTAGGAGACATATAAATAATCTTGCTATCAGGCGTCATCACGCTCTCGATAGCCTTAAATAGCGGTTCGCACATCATTACCATACCAGCACCACCGCCGAATGGCTCGTCATCGCATTTATAGTGTGGCGGAGTGGCAAAATCACGTATATTGATGATATTTATTTCCACCTTTTCATCTTCGACAGCACGCTTGATGATACTTTCCTTTAGTGGTGCGAACATCTCTGGAAACAAAGTCAAAATATCTATCCTCATACTCGCAAATCCTCGAATTTTTGATTGGTAGTCAAAAAGGCATCAATATTTTCATCATAAGTGATAATGTCTTCAACAAATGGCAACGAATATGTTACAACGCCTGTTTTAATCTGCAAAATAACGCTTGCCCCATAGTCATCAAAGTCAATAAGTTCGCCAATTTTTTCATGATTTTCGTCCAATACAGGTTTGCCGATCAGGTCATTTAGATAGATCTTGTCTTTGAACTCCTTATATTCGGTTCTATCAATATATATTGATTTATTTCTAAATTTTTCGGCTTCGTCAATCGAGTTTATGATGTCTATTTTTATAGAAAAAGCGTCGTTATTTAATTTTACGACATTCACTATGTTTGCTTCAAGCAACTTTTCTCCAATGAAAATGTGTTTGAATATAGAAAAATTCACGCCATCAAGGTAACTAATAACTTTGACCGCACCTTTGATGCCGTGAGTTCGTACAATTTTTC
>DVMB01000043.1 GCA_018715225.1 Candidatus Onthoplasma faecigallinarum
GCTGCTTGTAGTAGCAATGATAATTGTCAAGACAATTTGAATTTTCAGCATTTTTAGGGGTTACTATATCGCCGAATGAATTAATTTTGGTGCATCGACAAAGATATTTATCTCTATTTTTTATAAAAAAATCACACTCGTTCACATCCACGCCGTCTTTTTTAGTCATTTTTTGCCTCCAATAACTCTGGATTTTCGTATATGTTACCGATAACAATTCCGTTATAAAAATCTTTAAAATTAGTATGCCCTGTTGATCTGAAATACTTTTTACAAAATGAACATTTGGTTTTGTTATTATTCGCACATTCGTCGCATTTTTTATAATTTTTGTTTATTTGCGCCAACTGCCACTCTTTTCTATCCCAAATGACGACATAGGGCATATAATGTGGCTTAATTGTGTCAAATAAGACGTTAACGATGTCACCTTCATATATCAGAGTGCCGTTTTTATCTTTTAAGCCAGTACAAAACATTGTTACAACATCATCAATATGCTGGTGTGGGAATATCGGCTTCGATGTAATAATAAAAGGTTTCCCGTCACAATCCAGCTGAACATCTCCGAATCTCATTCGATTGATTTGTTTATCCCAATGTCTGAATTTAAATCTATCTCTCATCTTTCGCCTCCATCCACTTACCTTTGTTACTATTTCTGCATGCCGGGCAATAAGGCTTACAGTCCTTGTGTGTTATCAGAGGGGTTTCGCAATTCGTGCAAACGAATATATGGTTTGTTGCTTCAGACTGTGCGAATCCGTACTTAATTTGTTTCATTTCTCATCCTTTTCTTTTGTCGTTCAACTTTTTCGTATTTAATCCTGTAAATGTCCTCTGCCCAATGCTTTGCCATGACAAACTGGTCTATAACATTGAGCACGTCTGCTATTTCTTCCTTCATGTGCTCGTCGTTGTCGTCAACAGCCTCAATAAGCTCATTCAGTTCTTCTTTGAGCTTATTCCTCTGGTGAGTCTCGCCGTAGTGGCGAAAGATTTTCAGATTTTCGCTGTCCATCAGTTCTGCTCCGATATTTTTTCAAAAATATATTTCCCTATTTCCGGCATCAATTCTACGGCTGTTATATCGTGTTCATCGCCCCATAGTTTACGATTTCCGCCTATTCCGGCATATAAATTAAGGATTTTCATCTTTGTACCTATTAAATAAACTCATCTGTTGTTGAGTGCCCTGAAGACGTTCAAGGCTATATTTGTAATAATTCTCGTCAATTTCAAAAGCTATAAAATTACGACCCGTTTCAAAAGCTGCGACGGCTGTAGTCCCTGACCCCGAAAAACAATCTAAAATAACATCACCGGGATTCGACGAATTTAGTATAAAATTTTTAACCATTGCCAAAGGTTTAGGGGTGGGATGAGCATAGAGCTTTTTATCTTTTTTATTTATTTGTGAGATATAAAATGTTACTTTGCTTTGTGGGGTCCCTCCAACAAAAACACCTTGGTCCCTAAAAAACAGACAATATTCGGTATCCGGCATATATGAATTGCCGCAAGCTGGTATAACATTTGTCTTATGCCAAGTCAGCAAAGTCCAATTGCAGTTTTTATTTTCAACAAAATATGTCAAAAGAGGCAATATTTGCGTCTTTGAGCAAAAAATATAAATATTTATTTTTTTTAAAACCCTGCAAATCTCATCTAACAGCCAAAAATCAAAAGAAAAAGACATTTTTTCCAATTGTTTGTAATTCAATTTTTTTTTAACTCCGAAAGCACCCGCACCATGAGACACTTTAATGCCATAAGGCGGATCAATAATGCATAAATCAATAGATTTATCGGGGACTTTTTTTATTAATTCATAAGAATCACCGAGAATTACCTTATTTATTAGCTCATCCATTGTCGGTCACCATCACAATAATAAAAAATTCTTCATTTTGAGTAAAACAAACCGCAGTACAAGGATAAAAACTGGAATAACCACAGCTAGTTAATACTCTTACTACAACATCGGAAAAGGTATAACCGGCAAGGGAATAAACAGAAATAGAAAATTGCAATCTACTTGAATACTTGAATTTGTCTATTGTTATTCGCGATGAAAAATCAAAAGGAATTTTATCCCCATGCCCGCATATTAATTCATCAGAATCTACTGCAAAACCATTGAAATAAATAAAATGCGACTTTACCAATGTGATATTTCCTCTAAAATTTTATCGACAAAAATTTTGAGGAGAATACCGCAAAAAAAGCACGCTGTAGAATAACGGAATAACTCAATAATCATCTGATTAAACGACATTTTTCAATTCTCCGATTTTTATATCAAAATTTGCAATCAACTGTTTATTGAATAAGCCTGTATAACGGATTATTTCAGGTTGTTTTAGCAAATAGTCAAGGGCCTCTGCTTTAGTCCTAATTGAGTCAATCGGATGCGAATTTGGCGGATACTCGCTCCTAGTATAAGGCTGATATTTAATTCCGGCTGGCTCTTGAGTATGCCGGCCTAAAACATACAAATTGGGCCGTTCCGTACAAATATATTTCACAAGCCGTTTTTTGGCATTTTCAATATACGATTCGTCCGCGACTTCAACAGCCCAGAGTTTTGTTTTTTGGATTATTTTTTCATGAGATAACTTCAAATCTTCTCGCAAATTCTTCCTGTAGAAAGCTGCGTCTCTCTCTTTATCGCTTGTGTATCCTTCTATCCCGGACAGGATTTTTAAAAATTCTTCTTCTTGCGTATGCAGCTCATTTTCTTCTTTTTTTTCAAAAGAAGAAGTATACTCATTAATACATGTATCATTGTTTACTTTAGTATAGTTTAGTTTAGTTTGTGGATTTCTTTTATAATTTATCGGGTTTTTTATCGAAGAAACTCCAACATCTTTTTGTTCAGGGCTTTCGGAGGGTATAATTTTTCTTAAAATCTCGTCTCTCGTCATAAGTTGGACGATACGCGTCTTATATACATCTTTGATTCGCTCAACAAAATTTGTTGAATAGATAACACCTGCAGACCATAAATCTTTATCTATACAGTCCAACTCCGCTAAATTATTAAAAATTTCACGGACTCTTGACTCATCAATTTTAAAACGCGAATAAAATAAAGTCCATTGAGCTTTTGAGCGGACATCAATATAATGATGATTGCTCTGACCGAGTTTTTGCAATGTTTTTATCCATATAACAAAAACATCATTACCGTAAATGTTTTCAAGTGCTGTAATTGTATCTCCAAACTTGCAATCAAGCGGAAAATAATCAACAGTCGCTTTTGTTGGTCTAGGCATAATTTACTCCTTTATCTTTTATACAAACAGTGATTTTTTTATATCTTCGAATATTTCTGCCTTCAGCAGGCAGTATTTTGCGTTTTTTTCGATTTCTGCAGGACATATCTCATTCTTCAGGGTTGATACCCCTACAGATATGAGATATTCATCAAGCTGTTCTTTGTTTTCTTTTTCAAGCTGTTTAAATTTTTCAGTCAATATATTCGATTTGTCTTCATTTTGCCGTTTTTTTTCGCAAAAAGAACCTGTTTTCAATCTTTCCTTGTACTCGGATGCTATCAATTTCGGGAGTGAGTTTATATTTTTTTTAAAAAAAATATTATTAGCATGAGTCTTAACAGTCGTCGGACTTATGAATAATTTCTCGGCTATTTCTTTATAATCAAGTCCATCTAATAAGCAGTCCAATATCTCTGTTTCTTTTTCAGTCAATGGTAAATTGATTAAAATATCGTCATTCTCAAGGGATTTTTTTTCATCTGTTTGTTTATATCCCTGATAAAGACTTATCAAATAAGACTTTTTGTCTTTAATATTATCTAAATTATAAAAAATTGATGCTTTTTTCAAAATTTTAGCTATAAAAACACGACAATTATTGTGTGTAATATTCAATTTCTTTGTTATCGCATAGTTATCTTCTCCGTTAATGAGACAGTTGAATATAAGCTTTTCCGTTTTTGATAATT